>CAYQKH010000183.1:0-5895 GCA_964417945.1 uncultured Opitutales bacterium | reverse complement strand
CCCGACCCCGGACGGAATTTCGCCCGGGCCACCGCCAACGCGTAGTCAACTTTCACCCCGCCGACCACCCCTCCCGTCAATCCGAGGAGTCCCACCAGCTCCCACCACCCGAGAACCGGCAGCTCGAGGAAGAGCGGGAATAATGCGGCGTAAAACAGGATCGCCTTCAGGTCACCCAGCGTCAAAACCAGCCCGGAACCGAAGCTCACCAAACCGGATCCTTTCGAAAGGGTGGCTTCTCCCCTCGCATTCAACCCGGGCCGCCGCCGGATCCACTCGATCCCCGTCCAGATCAGGAAGAGCCCCGCGAGTACCTTCAGCGCGACAAAGAGACCGCCCAGTTGTTCCGCCACCCAGGACATCCCGAGCAGCGCCGCCCCCACGAAGAGGAGGTCTCCCGTCGTAATTCCCGCCGCCACCGCCAGTCCGTGCCCGAGGCCGTGGCGCGCCGTTCGCGCGGCCACCAACAAGACACTCGCGCTCGGCAATGCCGCAAGGAAAGCAAGGGTCAAGGCAAGGAGGAGGAGGTTCATTGGGTAATCGTCGTCTTCTAAAGGTTGCCCCAAAGCAAAGGACGCCGGCGCCCGCGTAACAAACCTTTTCCAGCAAGACCAAACCGGGAATTGTGTAAGATAATGCTCCTACCTGCCGGTTCGGAAGCTTTCTCCCATTTTTGAATGGGCTTTCCGGATCACCCCCCTAACTTGAAAAATGTGAGCTTCCGAAACGCATCCCTGTTCTTTATCCTAATGGCGATGATTTCCTCCAGTCACGCCGCACTGCGTGAGATTGGGTCGACTCCTCAATACTTTTGGGATGACTACCTGATTGAGCGTTTGGACAATACCAGACCTCGCTTGAACCCCGCAGTGAAGGTGTTACAAAACCCGGTTATCCGGCCGGACCGCCCTTGGGAAGGCACCGATAACCGCATCGCCTGGGTCCTTTATGATGAAGCCCTCGGTATGTTCCGCATGCGCTACACCACCGGCACCTATACGATCGAGGGCATCGATGATAATGGCGAGCTGCAGCCGAAGCGCCTCAATGTCCGGCTCTGCGAGGCATTCTCCGAGGATGGTATCCACTGGACCAAGCCGGATTTGGGTCTCGTCGAATTTGAAGGTTCAACCGCCAACAACATCGTCCCGGAGGACCAACATCGGGCCTATTTTTTTCAGGATTCCCACGATCCGGATCCCGCGCGCCGCTATAAAGGCCACGTCCGGACCGGGACCTTTGAGGGCAACGGTATGACCTTCGACCTTTTCCATTCACCGGATGCCTACCAGTGGACCGCTTACGAAAACAACCCGACCGTCGATACCGGAGATAAAAAGGGACGCTGGGGGCCGACTCACTTCCTCGGTTGGGATCCCATCCGCGAAGTCTATGCCGTCCACATGGAGAATAACCTGCACCACCACTCGCCATGGTTCCGGCGATCCATTGGGAGAGCAGAGAGTCCCGACCTGCATTCCTGGTCGACGCCCGAGACCCTCATCGTAGCCGATGAGGACGATTTTCCAGATACGGAATTCTACGCCCTTCCCACAACTTTTCATAACGGACTGGCCATCGGCTTTCTCTGGAATTTTTCCACCACCAATACCCAGTTTCATCCACAGTTTGTGTTCAGCCGGGATAGCATCCATTACGACCGGCGTTACCGGGAGCCCATTATCGAACGCGGTGATGCCGGCGACTTCGATTCCGTCGGCGTCTACGCCACCGCACCCATTTTTCATCAGGGGAAAATCTACTGCTACTACACCGGCATCAATTGGCGGTCGCCCCTCCAATTGCAGGCTCTTGGGGACCAGGCGGCGGCAGGCATCGGCCTCGCCGTCCTTCCGGAAGGGGGCTTTGTCTCCCTCGAAGGGGCACGCTATGAGTGGAGTAAAGTGACCACCCGGACCTTCGCCTTCACCGGAAATTCACTTTCCCTCAACCTCCAGGCCGCCCTCCAACAATGGGGCGCCGATCCATGCGTGGTCCAGGTCGCCATTCTTGATGAACGGCACGCCCCGATCGAGCCTTTCACTTTTGAAAATTGTATCCCCCTGAAAAATACAAGTATCAAGGCGCCGGTCTCCTGGTCGGGAGGGGGAGAGCTCGCCGACCTCGAGGGGCGCCCTGTCCGCCTCCAGATCCGGTTCAAGAATGCGAAACTCTACGGGTTTCAATTCGGGGAGCAGCCTTAAACCACCGCTCCGCAGGAATAGAATGAACTCGATACTCCCTTTAAGCCTTTTTTTGCTTTTCCCCCTTTTCGTTCTGTCAGGCGCGCCGACGATCCTCCTCGTCGACGATTACTACCAGAAACCTCGACCGGGAGAGCGATTCAGCCAGGGAGTTGCTCTGGAACCGGAACTCAGGCCCTTATCCAACTTTTACTCCCTTGATGCCAACGGCATCCCGAATGGAACCTTTGTCCTCTCGGAAATCCTGAAACCCCGCTTTCAGCTGGAAACCAGCCGGGAGCCCATCAGCGAACAACTGTTGTCCGCTTCCGATGCCTACATGCTGATCTGCCCGGTCAAGGAAGCCCGTGGGGGCCGCCCGCCAATTGGAGCACGGGAGGCAGACCTGCTGGAGCAATGGGTCGCGGATGGCGGAATGCTGATCCTTGTCTTCAACAGCATACCTTCTCCTGAAAAAAGTGGTTTCGACTTCGAGGCGATGAACGAGATCGCCCGACGATTTGGGGTGACCTTCGATTCCGAACAGACCGAAACCATTCTGGTTCCCATTCCGCCCGAGAACCCCTTCTTTTTCGAGGCCGACAATATTATCTATGGAAACGGCACAACGATCGTTGTCGACGAAAGCAGTTCTACCGATGTGGTCTTGAGGGACTTTCAGGATCGGCCGATCGCCACCCTGACCCGTCATGGCGACGGAAAGGTCCTTTTATTCGGCGATGCCGGATCCTTCGGGAATGCCCATCTTCTCCGCACCAATGTGGACCAGGAAGCCGCCGTCCGGGAATTGTTTTTTTCACTCCTTCCTGAGGGCCCACTGCCCGGGTATCGATGGAGCCCGGGAGAAACCTTCACGATCCGGGTTTCCGACGAGCAAGTCCTCTCCGGCTACCCCGAGGTCAGTAAAATTTTGGGGGTTCCCAAACACCCGGGGACCCGGGATATTGTTGCCCAACCCCGACAGTTGGACCTCGAATCGGATCCCAATCAGGCCCCTCGAAAAAGTTCTCAGCGGCGCTATGCCTCGTATATCCATCCCCGGTCGGAACAACTTGAAATTCGTGTATCGGAAAAAGGCCCGGCTCTGGCCGACCCCGAAAAAAACCTCAAGTGGGATTGGTTGATCCGATTGGGCGTGGTGTGCTCAGGACACCGTCCTTACATCAAGCCGGGCGAGTCCTGGAAGGCAACCGGCAAGATACCCCTTCCCCGGGCCGACCTCGGACCCATTCCCGTTCTAAGGGATTGCGAAGCGACTTTTTATTTCAAGGAAGCCGGCGAGGATACCTTCACCCTGACCCAACACTCCCGCTTCACCCTCCAGAATGCCGACTTCCTCCACCTCTTTCCCGAAACCCGACAAGGGTTGACCGAAGGGCTTACCTTTCTCGCGGGGGCCGTTCAATTACAGGGGGTTTTTATTATCGATGCCGCAACTCGACTCCCCCTTCGCTCAGAGTATGTAATCTCCGCCTCAGTCTGGTTTGGTGATGACGAGTATCCTCCACGCTATCAAGGCTACCATGACTGGAAGACAGTCGAGAACTGGGAACACGTGGTTTTTATTCCTACTTTCGGGAGAAAAATCGGGATCGATTTTCTGAGGGAGTAAGCCGAATGGACGAATTCCAGGGGATCGTCCTATACGCCGCACCCTTCTGCTGCCATGATCAAAAGAAAGTTCACTTCCTCCTTCGACCGCACTCTTCAGCCCTATCTCCTCGGGCAGGGCAAGCCCCGGCACCCCCTCGTCGTGCACTTGCACAGTTGGTCTGCCAATTATGAAAACTCGGTTGGCCTGGAGGTCCTCGCCCGCGCTTGCGATTCCCGGGGCTGGAGTCTGCTTTCCCCTGACTTCAGGGGCCCGAATGATAAACCGGTAGCCTGCGCCTCTCCTGCCGCCCTGAGGGATGTCATCGACGCCGTCGAGGACGCGTCTAATCATGTTATCGGACCTCCACCGAGAATCTTTCTCTCCGGCGGCTCCGGGGGAGCACATATGGGTCTTTCCCTCGCCCATCATTTCCCGGAACGTTTTTCATCGGTTTCGCTTTGGAACCCGATAACCGACCTCGCTGCCTGGCATGCTTTTCACAAGGAAAAGGACTCTCCCTATGCCGCCATGATTGAAAAATGCTGCGGCGGCCCTCCCGGGACGACCCCCGCAGTCGATGAGCAATACCGCCTGCGCTCCCCCATCCACCATCTGTCGAAGGCGGTCGGTCTCCCCATTCAGATCAATGTGGGCATCCACGATGGACACAGGGGTTCGGTTCCCATCGATCACTCGCTTGCCGCCTTTAACGTCCTCGCTCGGGCAAACGGCCAATCTGAGAAGCAACTTTCACCGGACGCCATTGAAACCTTGAAGCATTCGGCGCGCGTCCCCGAAGGTCTCCCGGCTGATCCTCTCGAGTCGAGCGGACGCTCCGCTCCAATCCTCTTCTCCCGGCAAGCCGGTCCGGTTTCCCTCGTGATCTTCGACGGAGCCCACGATACCGACTTTGAGGGATCGATTTCCTCGTTTGAGTCCCTTCCCTAACCATGAGCCCTCCTCCCATTCCCGGGTCGACCGGCCTCCATTGGGTCGATTGGTCCCTTATCGGAGTTTACCTCACCGTCGTTCTCGGTCTGGGCTGGGCCTATTCCCGGATGGAGTCCGATACGAAGGAATATTTCATCGCTGCCAAAAAACACCTGAATCCCACCCTCATCGGCATCTCCGTTTTTGCGACCCTCCTCAGCACGGTTTCCTACCTCAGCGTCCCCGGTGAAAATATCAACAAAGGCCCGATGTTCCTCATTGCCGGGCTCCTCTCCGCACCCATCGCCTATCTCGTGGTAGGCCACATCCTTATCCCAAAGCTGATGCGCTCCCGTGTCACCAGCGCTTATGAATTACTGGAAAAACATCTCGGCCTCTCCACGCGGCTCCTCGGCTCCACCATGTTCATTTGCCTGCGGTTGGTCTGGATGGGGTTGCTCATCCACCTTTCCTCTTTGGCCCTGGTCGTCATCATCGGTTTGGATGAACAGTGGACGCCCTGGATTTCTGCCGTTGTTGGACTCATCTCCGTCATCTACACCTCCCTTGGCGGCCTCCGGACCGTCGTCATCACCGACCTGATCCAATTCATCCTTCTTTTCTCCGGCGCCCTGCTCACCATCACCATCATTTCCATTCGTATGGGGGGCTTCTCGTGGTTCCCCACCGAGTGGTCGCCAAGTTGGGACCGCCAGCCGTGGTTTACCCTCGATCCAACCGTGCGGGTCTCTGTCTTTGGTGGAATCCTCTCCATTGTCTTCTGGCAGATCGCCACCGCAGGAAGTGACCAGACCGCCGTTCAGCGCTTTATGGCGACCCGGGATCAGGGGAGCGCCCGTCACTCCTATCTGATCATGACGTGTTCGAATGTGGCGGTCACTTTGACCCTCGCCCTCGTCGGCCTCGCCTTGCTCGGGTTTTTCTCCGAGAACCCACAACTCCTTCCAAGCGGGATGACCTTGGAGGCAAATGGGGATTTCATGTTTCCCCACTTTATTGCCAACTTTCTACCCATTGGCATATCCGGCCTCGTCGTTTCAGCGGCTGTCGCCGCCGCCATGTCCAGCGTTGATTCCGGGGTCAACTCCATCACCGCTGTCGTCATGACGGACTTCCTCGACCGCCTTGGCTGGAAGTTTAAAAGCG
>CAYQKH010000182.1:0-5955 GCA_964417945.1 uncultured Opitutales bacterium | reverse complement strand
CACGATGTCCGTCATCCCCCTCATCATTATCTTTACCCTCCTGCAAAAACAACTCTTGCGCGGCATCCAGATCGGTGCCGTCAAGGGCTGATCCAGGAGTCAGAAGTCTTTGAGATAGAAATCGGAAGTAAGATCCGCCTTAAACCATTTCTGAATCCTGAATCCCGTCCCTCAAGGGAGCCATCTCTGACAAACTGAATTCCCGATGCTGAAAAAAATCAAAGATGTCGTCATCTACCGGGATGAAAACTACAACTCCTTCCCCAATGCGATCGTCCTCGAGGATGGCACCATTATGGTGTGTTTTCGCCAGGCTAGGGACTGGCAGGAAGTCTACCAGCAGACCACCCATGGGGATCCATCCTCAATCGGGGTATTTGTTAAATCCTCGGATAACGGAGAGACCTGGTCCCCAAGGCCCCAGATCATGGCCCGCCATTTCCTCTACGGAATCCAGGATCCCTGCCTCAACCTGCTCAGTGACGGGACCCTTCTCGGCACCTTCTTCATGTGGAAATTTACGGAAAAGGAACATCCCAACCTCGAATCCGAAAAGCCTCACTTCTCTAGCGATTTTTACGATATGGAAATGATGGACGCCCACTCCACCCGTTCAACGGATCAGGGCGAAACGTGGGATGCGCCGGTCCGGATCGATTATGAGGGAAAAGGAGGCATCCGATCCTCAGTCCGGGGAAATGTTGTAGAACTTCCCGACGGGTCCGTCCTTCTTGGCATTTGTTCCTATTTTAAAGACTTCAGCAAACGGACCGTATTCATTGTCAGAAGCACGGACCAGGGAAAGACCTGGACCAAGTGCACCGATATTGTTCATCCCGACGGCCACTTTATGGGGGAGCCCAATCTTTTCAGAGCCGCTTCAGGGAGGATTGCCTGTCTGCTCCGAACCCACATTCAGACAAAGGATAAAAACCCATACGAGGATGGAAATAACAGGCTGACCCCGATGCATATTTGTTTCTCCAACGATGATGGACAGAGCTGGACCCTGCCTGAGCCAACGAAATATACCTCTCCCAGCCCCTTTCACGTCCTTCAATTAAAGAGTGGCAATGCCTTGATGACCTATGGCCATCGGCATTCACCCTTTGGAATAAAAGCCGTCTTGCTGGATGGAGAATTGTCCAACTTGCATACCGCTGAAGAACACCTGGTCCGCGACGATGGGATGAGCTTTGACTTGGGCTATACCAGCTCCGTCCAGATGCCCAATGGAGACATTCTGATTACCTACTATATCTACCACAAAAACGATACCCGCAGATACATCGCGGGAACGATTCTCCGCGAGGCATAACCCGAGAGACCTTCGCGCTTCTACTCAAAAATCCCCACCACTTCGCAGTCGTAGGTCTTGAAGGTGGGGTAGTGCCCCCGGAACCAGAGCACGTGGCACTCGTATCCATGCCCCAGCGGGACGATCGGGCGGAGGTTGTCCACGGCAGATCCTTCGGTGAGCGGTTCCCAGGTAAACGTTGCTCCGCCGTCTTCCGTCACTCCGCGCCAAAGCTCGTAGCGGTCGTCCGGATTGAGCGGAATACCCTCCTGTTCGCCAAGTTGCCCGAACGGCTTCCGGGCATTCGACGAAAAATAAACCACCCGGGTATCCTCCGGATCGAGGGAGACCCCCCCCGCATAAAAATTCTCCACCTCGTAGAGACCGCGCCCCGCATGGGCGATGCAGTGGGTCTGCCATTCGGACCCGTTCCAGCGCGCGTAGTAGTAGTGGATCCGCGAATCCGGCCAGGCCGGGAGGTGTGCTCCGCCGGTTTCGGAAACCACCGGCAACGACTGGTAGACACATACCGGATGGCCGTCCGGCCCGTAATGAAGATCCCAGACCCATCCACGGCCGAAGGGCAGGTAGTCGTCAGGCCCTTCTCCGGGCTCGTAATCCCGTTCCCGGTAAGGGGTGATCACGGTGCCCCGCTCCCCGCCGTCGTGGTCGAAGGGGAGATCCTCAAATTTGCGGATGAGGGTCCCGTCGGTGCGGTAAACGCCACCCTCCTTGTAATAGAAGTGGTAAATGGAATTGGTCAGGTCCCGCGGGTGACCGTCCGTGTAGATCACATCGATCCGATCCTCCCCGTTCGATGCATAGCGCGTGTAGGGGCGGACATTGTTCTCACCGGTCTTGAAGAGGTGGACCGGATCCGCCCAGGTTTCCCCGTTGTCGTCGCTGATCGCAATCCCCGGATTGAAGTTCACCCCGCGGAAAAAGTTGTAAATCCGGTCCCCCTCCTTGCGCAGGCGGTAGACATTGGAGTAAGTTACCCGGTCGGGCGTCGCCAACCGTTGCTCCGGTCCCCAGTCCTCGACCGAGCGCGGCTCCCCGTTCACCGATATGCGGTAGAAGTAAAACGTGTCCTGGTGGTGCCGTGCATACATCGCAAGGATCCGGCCATCCGGCAATACCGTCAGGGACGGATTGTTGTGGTCGTCCTCTTGCCGCGCCGCTTCCGAGCCCAACGCCATCGTCCGGCTCTCCCCCGTGCGGGGATCAAAACAAGCCACCGCCGGCAGGCCCTCCTTCAGAACAAAGCCGGAGTAGAGCAGCCCCTCGTGGAAAATGGCGCGCTCGTCGTTAAACCAGGTCCATGCCCCATCCGGGGCCACTTCTCGGATCGTCTTCAATGCAGTCATGAATGCGTTTCTGGCAGGATATCGGATTTTCCTCCGGTTTTTTCAATCACCCGTAGTCCCGAAATTTCAATATCCCGGGAAAGGGCTTTGCACATATCGTAAAGTATCAAGGCGGCCGCGCTCACTCCGGTCAAAGCCTCCATTTCGACTCCGGTCTTTCCCTCCGTTTCGACCGCACACGTCAGGCGGACCCGGTCCCCGCCGACCGGCTCAATCGTGAAATCGATCCCGTTCAGCGGAAGCGGGTGGCAAAAGGGAATAAGGTCTGCCGTCCGCTTCACCGCCTGCGTTCCCCCGATGATCGCAGTCTGGAAAACCGGCCCCTTCGGGCTTTTCCAGTCGCCGCCCTCCAGGGTTTCGAGCACCGCCGCTCCGAGAACGACCCAGCCCTCCGCTACCGCCCGGCGCCGCGTCACCGCTTTCTCGCCGACATTGACCATGCCCGGCTGGTTCGATTCAGGATTTACGTGGGATAAGCTCATTGCCACGCATAAAAAGGGTAGGGGATATCCGCGTCAAATCGCTCCCGCTCCGGCGGAAGCTCGAGGAAACCGTCCGTCTCGACCACCGAGGCATAATCGCCGGAGTTCTGAACGGGGCGGGGGAGGGCCCGGCGCTCTCCCGTCGCCGGATTCATTACACGAGCCACCGGAAGGAACAAGGTCAAAGGGGGCGAAAAATCATAAGAACACCCAAGGGCCAGGGAATCCGCTTTCCTCATCCGCTCGCCCATCATCTGCCGTAGCGCGGGCAAGAGGTAAACATGCCCTCCCACCAGCGTCGAGAGGGGGTTCCCCGGAAAACCGAATACCGGCACCCCGCCGGGATGCATCCCGAACCAGAACGGCTTACCGGGGCGCTGGGCCACCCGGTGAAAAACCGCTTCTACCCGCAAACGCCGCAACACCTCCGGCAGGAAGTCCTTCTTACCCTTCGAGACGCCCCCGCTCAACACCACCACGTCATGTCCCTCGATCAGGCGTGCCAATTCATGCTCCTGCACCTCCCGGTCGTCCGGAAGGTGTTCCAGGCAGGTCTCACCCAGTCCGCTCCCGCGCACCAACGCATCCAGCGCCAGGCTGTTCGAGCGCCGAACCTGGTGGCTCTCCGGGACCGCGTCCGGATCCACCAGCTCGTCCCCGGTCGAGACCAGGGCCACCCGGGCCCGTCGGGTTACCTCCAATTGCGTCCGCCCGCAGCTTACCGCCACCGCCAGGTCCTTCGCCAAAAGCGTCCTCCGGGCTTCCACGAGGACCGCTCCGCGTGGAAAGTCGGACCCCTTCCGATGAATATACTGCCCGGCTTCCGGTGTCCTTCCCGATTGCAGGCGCGCACCATCCTTCCCCATTTCCAGCCATTCCACCGGAATGACCGTGTCGCAGCCCTCCGGCAGGACCGCTCCGGTCATCACCTCGATCGCCCCGGTTTGCCTGCTCAAGCGCCTTTGCGGCTCCCCTGCCGCGGCAATGCCTTCAAGCGACCAGGCCCCGCCTGCGAAGGCTTCTCCCCCGGAGTCCACCGCAATCCCGTCCATCATCACCCGGTCATACGGCGGCAGCGGCCGGTCCGCGATGATCGAGCGCCGCAGGATCCGCCCAGCCGCCTCCGGGTAACGGATCCATTCCGTATCCAGCACCGGCAGCGATTCCCGGATCCGCCGCTTCGCATCATCGGAGGAGATCATTAAAAAACGATCTTTGAGGTTGGATGAAAACGCAAGTGCTCGGTAGAGGCCGCGAACTGGCTCGGGCCCTACAATCTTCGACCGATTCCCTGTAGGGTCCGTGTGAGTCGCAGATCCTGCCATGTCACGCCGTAGCCGCGGCGAAGGCGGAAGCAAAGCCGAAGGGCGCGCGATCCCTAGTCCTTTCGGAAACATTGGACAAACCCATCCGATCCCCCTCAATTTACATCCTTGATGCCCGACAGCCCGACAGATCGCCTCGGCCGCCCCCTCCATGACCTGCGGATCTCCCTCATCGACCGCTGCAACCTCCGCTGCACCTACTGCATGCCCGCCGAGGTCTTCGGAAAGGACTACGCCTATCTCAAAGGCGAGGCGCTCCTCCGCTTCGACGAAATCGAGTCCCTCGTCCGGGTTTTTTCCCGCCTCGGGGTCAGCAAGATCCGTCTCACCGGTGGGGAGCCCCTCCTTCGCAAGGATGTCGACCAACTCATCCGGAAGCTGTCCCTCGTTGAGGGAGTGGACGATATCGCCCTCACCACCAATGCCATCCTCCTCCCCCGTTTTGCGGAAAAGCTCGCCCGTGCCGGCCTTCATCGGATCAACGTCAGCCTCGACGCCCTCGACCCAAAGATCTTCCGCTCCATGAACGGACAGCGCGGTGCCGTTCAACAAGTCATTCGCGGGATCGACGCCGCTGCCCGCGCTGGCCTCCGGATCAAAGTCAACATGGTCGTCGAATACAGCGTCAACCATACCGAAATCGTCCCCATGGCCCGCGCCTTCAAAACCCGCGGCATCCCCCTCCGCTTCATCGAGTTCATGGACGTCGGCAACGTCAACGGCTGGGAGATGAAGAAAGTCTATCCCGCGAAGTCCATCCTCGCCGACCTCGAAACCGTCGCCCCTTTTGAACCGGTCGACCCCGCCTACCGCGGCGAAGTGGCCAATCGCTACCGCTACTGCGACGGCAGCGCCGAGTTCGGCATCATCAGCAGCGTCACCCAGCCGTTCTGCCGGGACTGCTCCCGCGCCCGTCTTTCCGCCGACGGAAAGCTCTACACCTGTCTCTTCGCCGCCTCCGGTTACGACTTGCGCTCCGCCCTCCGCGGCGACCCGCCGGAGGACGCCCCCCTCGACGAGGACGCCCTCTTCGAATTGCTCCACGGCCTCTGGTCGGATCGGGAAGACCGTTATTCCGAGATTCGCACCGAACTCCTGAAAAAGCACCGCCATCCCCAAAAGGTCGAGATGAGCTACATCGGAGGATAGGTCCCCCGGGCACAATTGAGGGTATTCCGGACTTTAGGCTTACCTCAGTCCCCCTTTCCCGCTTACACTTCGCCCCATGGATGTTGGAATGATTGCCTGGATTGTGGGTGCCCTTGCTGCAGTTGGCCTCGTGGCATGGAGTTTCACCTTTCTCAAAAAGTGGCAGATCATCAAGCAGACCCCCACCAGCCAGATCTCCGACCTCTACGAAGGTGCCGGCGAAGTCGAAGGGCGCGTCGTCGAGCTCGGCGAAACCCTTGAGTCCCCGATATCCCGCAAGCCCTGCGTCGCCTTTCAATTCAAGGTCGAGCAGAAGGTCGTCCGCCGCGACCGTG
>CAYQKH010000181.1:0-5994 GCA_964417945.1 uncultured Opitutales bacterium | reverse complement strand
TAAGGGTTGTTTGTTTTTAGAGAGAGAGGGGGATGGGGATGGGGAGTGTATTAGATATCGTGGGCGAGGCCCTCCATGGGGGTGTCGATCCATTCGGAGAAGAGGATTTTTTCCGCTTTGATGCGAACAACGCCGAAGCGGCTTTCCCATGGGATGGCAAGGGATCCGAACTCAAAGACCCGGGAGGTAGGGGCGACGTCGATGTGGGCGGAAAAGATGAGATCGGTGTAACCATCCATGAGGTCGACGCGGATGACGATGGCCCAATGGTCCTCAGGTGAGGCTTCGAGGACCTGAACGGAATCGATACAGGAGGGGTCCCGGCGCGGGTCGTAGGCCGCGACGAAATTACTGCGCGGGGAGTTACCGGACCGGCGAAGAAAAAGGGAGTGGATCCGGCGGTCGCGTTGTTCCTTTACGCGCATTCCGGGGACGCTGCCGGTGTGGAGGGTCATATCCGGCTGGCCGGCGAGGATGGCCTCGAGCCGGGCGCCGTCCTCCCATGACCAGGTGGCCCGGGCGCGATCCCCGGCGGGACCGGCTTGAACATCGGAGATTTCGGAGTAAGCGTAGTCCTTACCGGGAAAAGCCTTTTCCGGTTGGAGGGACACGCCGGAAACCCGAAGGGAGTCGGTGTCGGCGTGAAGGGCCCAATCGTGGACCTCCCCTCCACCGCCGCGGAAGATATCGAGGGCGTAGGGTTGCCCATCGGGCGCGTCGATGAGGGCGATCTGGCGGGCGAAGGGCTCGCAGATAAAGCGGTAAGAATCCCAGGATTCGCCCTCGCAAGCGGAGAATTGATCTCCGTGATAAATAAAATTGGCGACCCCGTTTGGAGCCCGCTGGTTGAGGGTGTCGACGGTCAGGGTGTTGTGGGAGAGTGAGGCCATGTACCAGGTGGAACGTTCCTTGATGCCGAAGAGGGCATAGCCGATATCGCAGAGCATCTCGCGACCATCGGCCCAGAGGGTGGTGCTGAGGGCGTCGTAGTGGGAGTGGGAGTTGGCAAACTTGTGATGGTGGAGGGTGAAGACCATCTGCCGGTCTGCCGGGCCCCGGCGCAGCATAAAGAGGGCAAAGCCGGTGTAGTCTTTACTTTGGGTGGGGACGGTTGCGTCGAAGGAGACAGAGCGGAGGCGTTTCTCAATATCGGGCGGGCGGTTGAAGAGGGAGAGGAGGTCGCCTTCATCGGCGAGGTTCCCTTCAGAGGCGACGTTGGTGTAGGCGAGCCATTTATCCGACTTTTTGAGGAGATAGATGCCTTCGGTGCCGAAGCGGGAGGGGCGGGATCCGAGGCGGCCGTCATTGACGGGTGGAAGGTTGCCGTCGGGGTAGCGCATGAGGAATTGGATTTCTCCGATGGGTTCGAGCTTTGGATGGTGAATGATTTCCTCACCGCGATATCCCTGGAGGTAGTAGGGAGCCATCCAGGCACTATTCGTCATCATGCTGTGGTAGGAGAGGCTGCGCTCATGCCAGGCACCGTCCTTGAAAAAGAGCTGGTCGAGGACAACGGAGTAGTTCTCGTCGGACTCGAGGACCCAGTCGAGGAAGGCGTTTTCCTCCAGCAGGCGACCGAGAAGAGCGACGGCTCCGAAACGATAGAGCACATCATTGGAGATCCCCTGGAGCGGTCGAACCGCAGTGAGGATGCGGCCGGCAGGATGGAAGAGATTCTCCTCGATGAAGGTGCGCTCCTCGGTGGTGATCTCTTCCGTATGGCGGATGAGGTCCCAGGTGGAGGCCAACCGGATCAGGATCTGCGCGTCGTGCATGTGCCAGCCGGTGAGTTTGCCTGCCCAACCCCATGGCTGAGAGTCGAAACGAAAATTGTCATGGAGGATATAGCCCGGATACACTTCGGCGAGGCGGTAGAGGAGGTGGGTGGCGGCGCGAACGTAGGCCGCCTCGGGCTCCAGGGCGTAGGCCACGCCGAGGGCTTCGATCCAGTCGTAGGCATGGTCCGCCTTCTTGTAGGCGATGGTCTGCTGGATGGGATAGAGCTTTCCGGCGTCATCGCGGTGGACGGGGTGCGGTATGGTTTTGCCATTCGGGGCTTTCCGATGAATGGCGGCGTTGCTGGGATGGGTTTCCTCAAAGACAACGGCTCCGCAGATGTCGCAGACCAGGCGGTCCGGGGACTCGGGGCTCCAATTCCAGATGTAGTTCAGCCAGTAGGCTCCGCATTCCGGACAGCTGGACTGATTGTTCGGGGTGGATTCGTAGAACCAGTCCCGGAGGACGGATTCGGGTTGCGCCGCCGCCTCGCGGGCCCGTTCCTCCATGTTGCCTGCGAGATCCCTTGCCCAGGAGAATTGCTGAATATTCGCTTTGGCGGTCCGGATGCGGGCCGGGGTGAAAATAAAAGGAGAAGGTCGTTCGGCGGGCATGGCGGAAGTTCTGTCGAATGCGCCTCAGGGAGGCAAGGACGTAAGGCGGGGTAACTGCTTGGTTACTTTTTTAGGGTGAGGAGGATTTTTTGCTGGATTTGCAAAATAGGGATGGGGAGACTAGGCCCATTTATGGAAGAGAAGCGTAACGAGAAGGACCTGCCGTTTCGGTTGGAGCGATTGGATTGGGAGTTATCGGCTCCGCAAGAGGGGACCCTTGACTGTTTAAAGGGATTGGAAGGGGACATTCTGGTCTTGGGAGCAGGTGGAAAAATGGGATTGCACATGTGTGTAACGCTGAAGCGGGCACTGGAAGAGCTTGGGCAGAGAAACCGAGTGTATGCGGCCTCGCGATTCCAGACATTGAACAGCCGGGAGGCCTACGAGGAAAACGGGATCGAGGTGTTGGCGGGGGATTTCCGGGACGAGGCGTTTGTCGCAAAGTTGCCGCGTTGTCCGACGGTCTACTACTTAGTGGGAGCGAAATTTGGAACGAGCAACAATCCGGAGTTGCTGTGGCAGATCAATGTGGAGGTGGCGAAGGTTCTGGGGGAGGCGTTCAAGGATTCACGGATCGTAGCGTTTTCTACGGGCTGTGTGTATTCCTACGTGACGCCGGAAAGCGGGGGATCGACGGAGGCTTCGGAGACGGACCCGGTAGGGGAATATGCGCAGTCGTGTCTTGGTCGGGAGCGTGCTTTCGAGGCGATTTCGAGGGAGCATGGAACACCGGTGGTGTTGATCCGGCTGAATTATTCGGTGGAATTGCGCTACGGGGTGCCGGTGGATATCGGGCAGAAGGTCCTGTCGGAGGAGCCGGTGGATTTAACGATGGGTTATGTGAACGTGATCTGGCAGCCGGACGCGGTGAATCAGATCATCCAGTGCCTGAAGCTGGCGGATTCACCAGCTGTGCCAATCAATATCACGGGTCCGGAGGTCCTGAGCGTGAAGGACCTGGCGCTTCGTTTTGGAGAAGCCTTTGGGAAAACCCCCACTTTCACGGGTGAGCCGGCGGAAACGATGTGGTTGAGTAACGCGGCGAAATCGCATTCCGAATTGGGAACCCCCTCCGTTTCGGTGGACCAGATGGTGGAATGGATTGCTCGCTACCTTGAGCAGGGCGGGGCGACGCACGGGAAGCCCACGGGATTTGAAAAGCGGGATGGAAAATTCTAATCGAGAACGAGTATGAGCAAACCTTCTTTGCCTGGGGCGATCTTTGAGCAATTAATGCGTGGCGCGGTAATCCCCGCGCAGCCCTTAGCTCTGGATGGAAACCGAAAATTCGACGAGCGGCGGCAACGGGCGTTGACTCGTTATTATTGTGCGGCCGGATCCGGAGGGTTGGCGGTCGGGGTGCACTCGACCCAGTTTGAAATCCGTAAACCGGAGATCGGGCTGTATGAACCGGTCCTGCGGATCGCGGCGGAAACGCTCGCAGAATGTGAAGGAACGTCTCCGGGAAAGCCACTGATCAAGGTGGCGGGAGCGATCGGGAAAACGGACCAGGCGGTGAAGGAGACGGAGTTGGCGCGGGAGTTGGGTTACCACGCGGTGCTGGTGAGCCTGGCGGCTTTCAAGGAGGAATCGAATGCGGCAATGGTCGAGCATTTAGATCGGGTTTCGGATGTGTTGCCGGTTTTTGGTTTTTACCTTCAGCCTTCAGTAGGAGGTCGGGTGCTCGATTACGATTTCTGGCGACGGGCGATGGAGATCGAGAACCTTTCGGCGATCAAGGCGGCGCCGTTCAATCGGTATGCGACGCTGGATGTGGCGCGGGCGATTGCGGACGGGGGGCGGGCCGAATCCCTGGCGCTCTACACGGGGAATGACGACAACATTTATGTAGACCTCCTGACGACCTACTGTTTCGGAGAGGTGGAAGTGCCGATCCGTGGGGGGTTGCTCGGGCAATGGGCGGTTTGGACGAAGAAGGCGGTGGCGGATTTGGATACTTTCCGCCGCTACCGTGAATCGGGTGAAGCGATCCCGCGCGAGCTTTTGACCCGGGCCCAATACATGACGGATGCCAACGCGGTACTTTTTGATTCCGCGCATCAATTCGCGGGCTGTATTCCCGGCATCCACGAGGTCCTGCGCCGCCAGGGTCTATTGGATAACGTGTTCACCCTGAACCCTGATGAAGTCCTCTCTCCCGGGCAGGCGGATGAAATCGCACGGATTTACCGGATGTATCCGGAGTTGAACGATGATGCGTTCGTTGCGGAGCACCTCGATGAGTGGATGGACTGAGGGGAGAGGCGTGCCGGGCGGGAAGGTGAGAATGTGCAAAGGTTAAACTGGGGGCTCCACCGACGACCGTGTTGCGGTCACAACACGGGTAGCCCATGCTGCAGGAGAAGGGTTGTGATATGGGCGTCGGGAACCCGATTGCCGCGAATGCTGAGCGAACGGGTTACGGTTTCCTAATCTTCAGCGAAATAGGGTTACTCGGTTATCATCCGGAAAGATCTACTTCGAGGGTTTGCCGATGAAGAAAATCCAATGCCGCCGAGTGGCATGGATCCCCCATATTGTTTGCAATCAGAAGGAGATTTGCATCGATGTAGGATGCTTACTGAAGGCGTTGAAAACCTTTTACAGTTTGACCGGAACAAGCCCCATCCTAGCCTCAAACGCAAAAATCCCACTTTTTTCCCAAGCTTTCACACACTCTTTTTTCACACCCTTACCTCAGCAGTTGACGTCGCTGAAAAGAAAACCCCTTCAATGTAATAGCGACAATTCGCTATTTTATATGGATTCAGACGACAAGCAACCCAGCCCCCTGCCATCTCCGAAACCCACGGAGTCTGGTTCATCGGCAACGTCGCCGACCTCGTCCTTTTTGCGCTTATTCCGCGAGTTAAAAAACCGAAAGGTTTTTCGCCTGGCGGGTGGGTATATTGTTTGCTTTTGGATCATCATCCAGGTGATGGCCTCTACTTTTGGCGGATTCGGCGTTCCGGATTGGGTGTTCCGTATGGTCGTGGTCCTGCTCCTGGTGGGATTTCCCTTTGCACTGGGGATTGCCTGGCTGGTTGAAAAAGACGCAGACTGGAAACGGAAGCCCACCTTGGTTGTGGCCGCCTCAGGCATCTTTCTGCTGCTCTTGATCGGACTCGGGTTTTGGCAGCCTTGGGGGAAGGTCCCGGCAGGCGACATCCCTGTGATCGAAGCTCCTGATGAACTGACCAAAGTCCGCGACATCCTGATCAGCCTGGATGCCATTCCGGAAGACTACGCCCTCGCCGAACACATCGTGGACGTAGTGTTGACGGAGGACCCCCTCAACCTGCGGGCGATCATCCTGATGGCACGTGTGCAGGTCACTTTTTTATACCGGGGGTTCGACCTTTCCAATGAGCGCAACCAAAAGGCGAGGCAGTATTGCGAGCGCGCCCTGAGCCTCGCGCCGGATAATCCGGAAGCTCAGGCCATCATGGGAATTTTTTACCTTATGTCCTACCGTGACGCCCAGCGCGGCTTCGAGCTTCTGGATCGGGCGGCACCGGGGGCCCCGGACGATTCCTTTATTTGGCGTTTCCGGGCGGATGCGCTGCGGCGTTCGCCAGGAATAGATCCCGAGAGGGTCATCGAA
>CAYQKH010000180.1:0-6045 GCA_964417945.1 uncultured Opitutales bacterium | reverse complement strand
ACGACCTCACCGGCCGTAAGGTCACTATTCTCGGGGATATCCTCTTCAGCCGGGTCGCCCGCTCCAACATCTGGGCCCTCACCAAGCTTGGGGCGGAGGTCACCGTCGCCGGCCCCTCCACCCTCGTTCCCGATCGGTTTGCCCGCTTTGGCATCCACGTCTCCCATGACCTCCGCGAAGCCCTTCATGACGCCGACGCGGTCATGCTCCTGCGCATCCAGCATGAGCGCCAAAGCTCCACCCATTTTCCCTCCATCGGCGAATACCGGGGCATCTTCGGCCTCAACCAGCGCCGCGCCTCCTGGCTCAAGCCCGATGCGGTCATCATGCATCCCGGCCCCATCAACCGCGGCGTGGAAATCGATTCCTCCCTTGCCGACTCCAGCCGGTCTTTCATCCTCGAACAGGTGACCAATGGTGTCGCCGTTCGCATGGCCGTTCTCTACCTCTGTGCCGCCGCCCATCAAGCGCGATTGAAAGGAGCCATTCAGTGAGCACGATCCTGCATATAAAGAACGGGCGCGTGATCGACCCAGCCTCCCGTCGCGACGAAATCGGCGATCTCTACGCCGTTGATGGAAAAATCGTCGATGAACGGCCCGACGACCGCATGGAGGATGTAGAGGTGATCGACGCGGCCGGCCTCGTTGTCTGCCCCGGCCTTGTCGATATCCATGTCCACTTCCGCGATCCCGGACAGACCCATAAGGAAACCATCGGCAGCGGCAGCCGCTGCGCCGCCGCCGGAGGCTTTACCTCCGTCGTCTGCATGCCCAATACCGCGCCGGTCTGCGACAACGCCGGAACGATCCAGTTCATCAAGGACGCCGCCCAGCGCGATGCCGTCATTCACGTTTACCCTTCCGGTTGCCTGACCAAGGGCATGGCAGGCGGGGAAATGGCACCCTTTGGCTCCCTCAAGCGCACCGGCGTCGTCGCCGTCACCGATGACGGCCGTTGTATCCAGAGCAACGAACTCATGCGCCGCGTTCTCGAATACGCCCACATGTTTGACCTCCCCGTCTTTGACCATTGCCAGGATTCCAGCCTCACCGAAGGCGCCGTCATGAACGAGGGGGATGTCTCCCTCCGTCTCGGCCTGCAGGGCTGGCCCGCCGCTGCCGAGGATATCATCGTCATGCGGAATGCCATCCTCTCGCACTATACCGGCGCTCACGTCCACCTTCAGCATATCTCCAGCGCTCATTCCATGGACATCATCCGCGACGCGCGACGTCGCGGCGACCGCATTACCGCCGAGGTCACCCCCCACCATCTTGCCCTTACCGATGAGGCCCTCCTCGGCTACGATACCCATTTTAAAATGAATCCCCCCCTGCGCACCGAGGCGGATCGCCAGGCCCTTATCCGGGGGGTCCTCGACGGCACCATCAGCTGCATCGCCACCGACCACGCTCCGCACACCGATTATGAAAAGGACGTGGAGTTCGACCACGCCCCCAACGGGATTATCGGCCTCGAGACCTGCCTCGCCGTCTGCCTCGAAGTGCTCGTCCATTCCGGCGAACTCGGCCTGCCCGAATTTCTCGCCCTTCTCACCCACCGGCCCGCCGAGCTCTGCAAACTTCCTGCCGGCACCCTCCAACCCGGAGCCGCCGCCGATATCACCCTCTTCGATCCCGACCAGACCTGGGTTGTCGATCCCGCACGCTCCTTCAGCAAATCCGATAATAGCCCCTGGAACGGCCGCACGCTCCGCGGTAAGGTCGTCCGCACGATCTGCAGAGGAAAGACTATTTTTGCCGACGGGGCCATCGTGACCGACGCCCCCTCCTGATCCCTTCCGCCCATGGAGCCCTCCCCGTCTGAGGAACTGATGCAGGTTCCCCTCCCGGCCGCCGCCCTTTTCGGCCTTATCATCGGCTCCGGCATCCTTCTCTGGCTCACCCCCCTGCGGTTTCGCCTTCAGGACTTCCGCGGTCGGCACGTCCCCGGCTGGCCTGCACGCTGGATCGATTTCGGGCTCTGGCTCTTCGGTCTCTATTGCCTCGTCTATGGCATCCAGGTCGTCGTCTTCATGACCTTGCCCACCGTCCTTCCCTTTCCCGTGCCCTGGGACCTCGAGTCTGGCTCTCGCGACGCCGCCATCCTCGCCGCCGGTCTCGCCCTTCAGGTTCCGCTGCTCCTCTACGTCCCCCTCATGCGGGCCTACCGCCCCGAGTTGTTCGGCTTCCCGCTCTGTGCTCCGCCACCCAACCCAGGCTGGTCCCTCTTCCGCATCTTTGTCGCCTTTCTCCTCCTCATGCCGCTGGTCCTCCTCGTCAACGGTCTCTGGCAGGGCGTTCTCATCGGCCTCGAAAAGATCGGCCTCACCGTCAACCGCGAGCCCCAGGAACTCGTCACCCTCATCGCCGAAAACGAGACCCCCCTGCTCTTTTTCGGCTTCTTCCTCATCGCCGTCCTCCTTGCCCCCATCGCCGAGGAGCTGGTCTTTCGAGGCGGGATCTACGGCTTCCTCAAGACCCGCTTTCCCCGGTGGGTCGCGCTCCTCGTATCCGCCTCCGCCTTCGCCGCCCTCCATGCCAACCTCGCCTCCCTCCTGCCCCTGCTCTTCCTCGGCGTCACCCTCGCCCTCGCCTACGAGGCCTCCGGACACATCTGCGTCCCCATCCTCCTTCACGCATTGTTCAACGCCCACCAACTTGCTATCCTGCTCCTCCTCTCTGGTAATACTTCGCCGTGACCCCTTTTTCGCAGGAACCAAACGAAACCATCGCCGACTGGGGTGAGATCCGCCTCATCCGCGAAATCGCGCATGCCCTCGGATCCGCCAACCCCCAACCGCCCGTCGGGATCGGCGACGACGCCGCCGTCCTCCCGCCTCCCCCTCAAGGTTCCTCCCTTGTCGTCACCACCGACGCCCTCGTCTGGGCACGCCATTTTGATGCCTCGACCTCTCCGGCCCGCGCCGGCGCAAAACTCGTCAAACGCAACCTCAGCGACCTCGCCGCCATCGGTGCCGCTCCCGATTGGATGACCCTTAACCTCCTCCTCTCCAGAAATGTATCTAAATTTTGGATACTTGATTTTATCGTCGGCATCCGGGAGGCCTGCCTCCGCTACGAAGCCCGCCTTGTCGGCGGGGACATCGCCGAGACCAGGCCGGACTCCTTTTCCTCCGTCATCACCGCCGGCGGCTATGCGCTCCATCCCCTTCTCCGTACCGGAGCCCGTCCCGGTCACAGCGTTTGGGTAACCGGCCACCTCGGAGATAGCCTCGCCAACGGAAAGCATCTCGACTTTGAGCCCCGGCTCGAGGAGGGGCGATGGCTCGCCGGGAACCGGCTCCCTTCCGCCTGCATGGATTTGACCGACGGCCTTTCCAAGGACCTGCCCGCACTCCTCCCCCCCGGCACGGCCGCCTCCCTCCTCACGGATCAATTGCCCATATCCCCCTCCCTCAAAAACCTGCCCCCACTCCAACGCCTCGAACACGCCTTCCTCGACGGCGAAGACTACGAACTCCTTTTCGCCCTCCCGAGAACCGAAACGGTCGCGGGGTTCCGCGACCAATGGAAGCAGCAATTTCCGGAAACCCCCATCAGCCTTATCGGTTGGATCGTCGAGAAGGAAACCGACGCCCTCTTTATCGATCATGGCGATGGAAATCCCCTTTCCGTTCAACCCGGTGGGGGCTACCAACACCTGAAATCCGGATGACCGATTGGACCGTCCTTCTTCGCGGATGCCGGACCCGCTCCTCAAAAGACACCGAGGCGCTCGGACAGGCTTTGGCCAGCGCCTTGCCCGACGACTCCGTTCTTGCCCTTCACGGCGATCTCGGTGCCGGGAAGACCACCTTCGCGCGCGGGCTCGCCCAGGGCCTCGGCATCCGCGAAACCATTCACAGCCCCAGTTTCAATCTCTATTTTATCTACCAGGGCAACCGGCAGCTCGTTCACTGCGACGCCTACCGCCTCGAGGATCCATCCGATTTCGAAGACCTTCTTCTCGAAGATTTCCTTCAATCCCCGTGGATCCTCGCCCTCGAATGGCCCGAAAGGGCAAGCTCCCCCCTCCTCGACGACGCCTGGCACCTCCATCTCGAACTCGACGTTCATGCGAAATGCCACCACTTGCGCTTGGAACCACCACCGCGTCCGGGCGCTTCGCATTGAGAGCCCATACCGATCGCGCGGAATGGCCCGGGGCCCGGGATCGGTCAGCTGTTTTTGACGTCGCCGGGCGACTCCAGCCGGGAGGAATTCTTGGCCTCATCCCCATCCCCATTCCCCGAGCTACTTTCCGCGTCCGAGGCCGGGACGTCTTCGGAGGCCGGTTCTCCTTCATCATCCGATTTCGGTGCATCCTCCGTCGTATCCTGCCGAGGGCCCACTTTCGCGGAGGGTTCTTCTTCATCCACTTTTGGAGTGGGGGAAGCGGGCTCGGAGACGCCCCCTTCTTCGGCCGTCGCCTCCGCGGCGGGTTCCGGAATGGGGGTCTCGGGAGAGGCCTCCGTCTTTTCCGGCTCCGATGCAACGGGCTCCGATACCTCCTTCGCGGGTTGCGGGGACTCCGCCTTTTCCGCCTTCGGCTTGGGGGGTTTCTGCGGAGCGGGTGCAAAGAGTCGCCCATCAATATATTCCGTCACATATCCCTCCGACACCAGCCAGTGCAAATCCTGTTTTAGCGTCCGCAGTTCCGGCGTGTCCGGATAACGCAGCTGCTGTTCCTTTCGAGTCTTCGGGACCTCCTTCGGCGGCTCGGCCTTTGGGGCTTCCGGTGCGGGAGCGGATTCTACGGCTTTTTCCGTAGTCTCGGGAGCTTCAACCGATCCTTCGGAATCCGCTTCCGGCACCGGTGCGCTCTCAACGCGATCCTTCGCTTCCTCCGTTTCGCCGGCTCCCGTTTCCAGTTTACCCTCAGCCTCCGGTTCGACGGCTTCCGCATCCTGCTTGTTTTCCGTCTCGGGTTTGGATTCCCCTTCGGCCTTGGTTTTCGTTTCCGGTTCTTTCAACGGAATCTCCACCTCAACCATTTCCCGCTTCAACCCGAGGTACTGCTCGGGCAACTCAGAAGCCTGAATGTTTGGATGGGCTTCGATAAAATGAATCAGGTTGGCCGCACCCTCCGCCAGTTGGATCGCGGGATCGCGGAACTTTCGCTTTACCGCACAAACGAAAGATACCCCTTTGGAGCCCTTCTTATAAATGTGGAACTTCATCCGTCGCAGGCGTCCCCGCAAATGGTTTGCGGTATCAAGGGGAAAGCGCTGTTGCTGCTCTACCACCGTTTCGATCGAACGCTGGATGTTGCCCGCTGGCATTTTTTTAACCTGCTTTCCGTTAATGCGGACGGAGTCGACCTCCTTAACAAGCTCGGACTTGAAGTTTGCAACGAGAAAGCGACGGGCGGACTCCAAAGAGTCTAATGTCTTCGGCTCACCGTCTTCGCCTGTGCGCTTCAGCGTATAGCGGGTCACCTTTTTCATCTTCTCGAGCCACGCATTCACCGCCTCCTCGTCTCGCACTGTTTCCACTCGCTGCATATAACGGTCAAAGGGCAGATTGTGAATTCGCGCAGCATGATGCTGCTGCAGGAACTCCTGGTAGCGGTGGTAATTCGGCGGTCCTAACAATTCCCCGGTCAACGTGCAGCGGTTGACGAACTGGAAATTCCCTTTCGGGGGATCCACCTCGATCTCCTCCGTTTCAAAGTAATGATCGAGGTGCTCGGTCAGAAAATAGTGGACGGCGTCTTCCTCCGTCTCAAAAGGAATTTCGTCAAGGGCGGAGAGGTAGAGGTGCGTCTTTACCATCGCTTTGTCGCCCTTTCCACCCCAGGGCCGCACGACCACCACATAGCGCTCCGGCTTGTCGAGGATCAGGCGGGCAATTTCAAATAGCTCAAAAGTCCGGTAGGAGTTCCGGATCGCTTTTGCCAGAGCCCGGAAAGGGTCGTCTTCAGGGTAGAGCAGGACTTCGACGGTCGGCTTGAAGGGCGGCGGCTCCCGGCGTTCCCCGTGTGGACCTCCCCTTCCCCGGCCTTTAGATTGGCCTCCGCGGCCTTCGAAGCGCGACTCTC
>CAYQKH010000179.1:5513-6064 GCA_964417945.1 uncultured Opitutales bacterium | reverse complement strand
TCACCCCGTAGCTGCCCGCATCCTCGACAAAATTTTCCAAAGAAAACCGCGTCAAAACATCGACGATGTTCCGCGTGACCTGGCTTCCGCTCACCCGGATCCCCGCCTCGCCGGTCTGAACAATTTTCAGATGCGTGAACCGATTGCTCACCGCATGGGTGTTGAAGTTCACCGCGTTTGCTCCTGCATTCTCGACTTGAAAATCGTAGAATTGATTCTCTATCGCCCCGCCTTCCATCCGAACACCGTCCTCACCGGTCTGCTTGACGACCGAGGGAAGCGGCCCCTGGAAGGAGACGGGGGTCGTCCCGATCTCATTCCGCTTGGAGTTCCCAGCCATGACGACCCCGCTGCCGCCGGCATTCTCGATATTTAATTCCGATATCAGGTTTCCATCCGCACCGTTCATAAAGGTGAGTGCGTCACCCCCGGTATTTTTTATGTAGAGCTGGTTGAAGTGGGCGTTATCCACGCCGTCGAAAACAAAGCCGGCGTTTGAACCGTTAAAATTAAAGACCAATGGCACCCCGAGACGAATATTGTATGTCGTA
>CAYQKH010000179.1:0-5503 GCA_964417945.1 uncultured Opitutales bacterium | reverse complement strand
GGGGTGGAGTTGGCTGTAATAATCGGGCTTACCGTCTCCGAAATTAGCTCCAAACGAAAGGATTGCAGTAGCCGCAGCTCATTCGTGGCCACCGGGGAAGTCACCGGATCGCCAATAAAGGAAGCATCCCCCGAAACCAGATCGGTTTCCCTCGGGGTGAAGGGGACATGCCCCGGCTCGTCCTCCGGAATCTTTTCTCCCTGGACGTGCTGGGTGGGAATACGTTCTCCCGCCAGGAATTTAAAGGCCTCCAGAATCGTCACGCTCGGGTTGTTCGGGTCGTCCGTCCAACTGAGGTCGTTCACAAACACAATCAGCTTTGTCGCCGGTTCCCCTTGGTTCAATTCGATAGGTTCCACCACGAGCGGCAACCGGTCCGATTCCAGACCGTTCACCTCGACCCCAACTTCATAGTTCCCTTCAAAATTCGGTGCTCGCGCGATGATGTGCGTGTCACTCACCCGGAGTGGTTTCTCCAAGTCTTGAAAGCGAAACCCGGAGTCGCTGTAGACATTTACTTTCACCGTGTCGGTTGGACGCACCTGGAAATCTTCTCCCTTCAGGTTGATAAAACCACTCGGAATCACCGGGCTGCTCTCGATCGACGTCAGGACCGGGGTCCCCACGTAATCAAAATAACGGTAGCGGCTGTCCGCGAGGTCACGGGTATGTACCAAGCCGCCTGACGTCTTCTCCACACATACGACGATCTTGTCCTGCGTCAGGGCATCCATCCCTTCCGGAACCTTTACCACGATGACCGACTCCGATATCGATTCAATCTCCGCCTCCACCTTGAGCGACGTGCCCGGAGGAGTCGGATCGTTGTCATTTGTCATGGATTCCAACAGATTACAGAACGACACCGTGATCGCCGCGGGGTCCGTTCCGAAGTTTTTTCCGTAGATCCGCACCCGGTCACCCGTCCGGCCCTTTGTCGGACGGAATTGGTAAATCTCCGAATCAAACGGGTTCCCCACCACGACGATACTCCGCTCCAAGGCCAGGGCATTCGGCAACATCAACCCGGCAAACCGCTGGATCGAATCCACCCCGATCGCCGCCGTCCGGAAGATATCCAGCCCTGCCTTGAAAAACGCTGCGGTCTTCCCGATGTAGCTTTGCTCCGGACCCGAAGTACTCGCGCTCTCGAAAAGGGAGTTAAGAATATACTCGGTTAAATCCCCGGCGAAATCCTTTAGAAAATTATACCAGAACGATTCGGAATCTCCCGAACTCAATCCTTCATTGCCGCGCTTCACCGCGTGGAAAAAGAAGTCGCTGAGGAATCCCTCAAAGTCATCGGAAAATTTTCCCTTTCCGTCTCCACTACCCGACTTCGCGATCGCACGGGACTTCAGGAAGAATTGCAGGACATCGAAGGTCCCGAAGACCGCATTGGCCGTAAACCCGTAGAGAAAGGCATTATTTTCATCGACCTGGTTTAAGAGGTCAGCCTGGGTTTCCCGGCTCACAATTCCGAAGTCGACTCCATACCAGATGTTGCCACTGTAGGCACGGACGAGGTAAATCCCGGGTCGGTTGGGTAAATCAAACTGGTTGGGGTCCTTCTCCGGAGCGGCCGGAGCAAGCATCTTGCTCGCCCAGGTTCCGGTTGCGATATCGAGGAAATCCAAATTACTCCGTCCCGCGAGGCTCGCCTGCAGGAAGCCCGAATCGATTTTATTCAAGGCCTTGTCCTTCAGGGAGGTGCCCGCGAAATTCCGCTGGACGTCCTCAAAGCCCAGCTGGAACTGATCCGGCTCCAGCTCCCAGACCTCAAGGATCCACGCCAGCGGGTTTTTCCCCTCCGCGATCTCCTTGTAGGTCAAACGGTAGCCGCTGCCGTCCTTCTGTTTCGCCAACTCCGCCTGCGTGCTGCGATCGGTCGCCCGGCCTTCGTCAATATCCAGGATATAGGTGCCCTTCGGCGTTCCCGACTTGAAGGTCGGCAGGCCGGAAGAGGCGGGAAGAAACTCCTGCTTCCCGCGATAGCTGGAGAGCGAAGCCTGTCCCGCCGTGGCAAGGTCGGTCCAGGCGCTTGTAACTTCCGGGTGCTCCAGGTAATCCGTTCCGTCATCCGAATTTTCCGCAATCGCCTCCGCCAGCGCGGCAACCTCCGGCGTCCCTGACAGGCTCGCCATCAGCGACAGGGTCCCATCCGTCCCCAACCCGGCCAGGCTTGGGTTTACAAATGCCAGGGCCAGTGCCGTGCTCTCCGCGCTGACCGTCACGGTGTTATCTGCAGGGCCCACCATCGCCAGAAAGGCCGGATCTGTCTCTCCGCGAAACGCCATCACCATTTGCACCCCTCCCGCCCTCACCATCACCTCGAAGCCGCCCTCTCCCGTCCCATCGAAATCCGGAAAGTTCCCCACCTGATAATCCGCCGGATTGACCGTCTCCGGGAGCGCCAGATTGACCGCCACCGGGCGAACCACCTCCAAACCAATCCCTGTTTTGACCGACACCCCGTCGATCGTCAGTTCAATCATTCCTGAAGTCCCCTCCGTCGGCACCGTGAACGTGATCCCATCCTCCGCCACACTGAATCCCGTTATCTCCGTTTCTCCCACCGTCAGCGTGTAGCTTGCATCCGTATCCAATCCCTCCCCTTCCAGCACCACCGTATCACCCACCTCCGCTCGGCCCGGGTCCAAACCCACAAAGGTCTGGCCCCAGAGAAAGACCGGAAAGACGGCAATGAAAAGAACAAAGAAGGAACGAGGAGCTGTAATTGGCATATTATTCTCCATATAACTAAGGCTTTTTGAGGCAAGCCTTCATATTCAATATACGAAAGCGTATTCCGTAATTCTACTTAAGGTATTCTGCTAAGATTTAGTGAATCTCAATTTCTGAATTTCAGCCTTCTTTCCACACCCTTCTTCCGAGTAAATTCATTTCATGATCCGGATCAAAAACCGCACCTGCATCTCCGAAAACGGCTCCACCCGCGCCACCGCCTACGGCATGAGCAATAAAATCATCTCCCATGAGAATCGGGTCTTTATCGCCTGGCTCGACCATGTCGCCGACATCCAGATGCGGGTCTATGACCGGAAAACCGGGTTCTGGGGCGACACCATCCTCATCGGCAAGGGCGTCGACAACCATTCCGGACCCGCCATCACGATGGACAGCTATGGCTACATCCACACCGTCTTCGGTCCCCATCACGGCCCGTTTGAATACCTCTATCCAGCTCACCCCTACGACATCCGCCTCTGGAACGACCCCGTCCAGTTCGGCGAAATGGCCACCTATCCCAGTCTGATCTGCGGCCCCGACGACACCCTCTACGCCGCCTATCGAAGTAGCAGCGACCTTCGTAATTGGCGCATCCACTTTCACAAAAAACCGCTCCACAAGGGCTGGTCTGTCTCCAAGCCCATCCTCGATATCGGCGTTCCCGATTACGGTTGGCTCGGCAACTCCCTTGCCATCGACGCGGATCGGCGCCTCCACATGGCCTTCTGTATTTATGATCAACATCCTCCGGGTGGGAAGGCCTACGGCTACCTCTGGTCCGACAACGACGGTGTCACCTGGAAGAACACCACCGGCGAAACCATGGACCTCCCCGTCACCCCCGAGTCCGATTGCTTCATCATGCAGGACCCCTCCCTCGACCTGCGCGCCAAGAACACCGTCATCGGTCCCGATGGGAAACCCTGGTTTGTCGTTCAACGACTGAATGCCCGCACCGTCGAGCTCAACCACCTGACCCCGAGCGGTTGGGAAAAAATCGACCTTCGCCCCCACCTCAACCGGTTCTTTCCGGACCTCGAGGTTGTCGACGGCACCCTCACCTTCGACGCCGAGGGTACTCTCTACGCCGCTGTTACCGCCGGCCCACCCGCCGAGTCCCACTGGGCCCAGCCCGAGCAGGAAATCTACCTTCTCACCTCCGATGACCTCGGCCAATCTTTCCACGCCCAACAAGTCAGTGAAACCCGTCCGGACCACCCCAGCTGGCTCCCCTCTTTTGAGCGGCCTTACAACCATAAACCCCTGAACCAGCCGCCCTGCCTTCTCTACACCTACGGCGATAAGGGAACCGGCTGCGAAGGCGGTGACCCCACCAAGGTCTTCTTCGTCGAATTCCAAAAACAATCCTAACCCGCCACGAACCTGTATCCCACCTTCCTCCCATCCATGTAGGGCCGTCTGCTTGCCAGGCGCGCCTCCCCTCAAAAGCCCCAACCGTTCACCCAAAGCTCCTATCCTCTGTAAGGCCGCCCCGCAACCCCACTTTCCCACCGTCCCACCGTCTCCCCCATGCCCCGCATCCAAACTCACTTCCAACTCTCATCTACAGGTTCCACCCGCGCCACCGCCTACGGCATGAGCAACAAGGTCCTCACCTGCGGGGACTGGACCTATGTCGCCTGGCTCGACTTCGTCGCCGAAATCAAAACCCGGGCCTATAACCGCCAAACCGGCCAGTGGACTGAGACCGCCCATGTCGGCACCGGTGTCGACAACCATTCCGGACCTGCCATGACCATGGATTCCGAAGGCTACCTCCACATTATTTACGGCCCCCACCACGGCCCCTTCGAGTATAAGCGCTCCCTTCGACCGCACGACATCAGCGAGTGGTCCGACCCGGAACCCGTCGGCGAGCTCGCCACCTACCCCAGCCTCATCTGCGGCCCCGACGACACCCTCTACCTCGCCTACCGGAGCAGCAGTGATGTCCGCAATTGGCGCATCCACTTTCATAAAAAGCACTCAGGCAAGCCCTGGTCCGTCTCCAAACCGCTTTTCGACCTCGGTGTCCCCGATTACGGCTGGCTCGGAAACAGCCTCGCCATCGACGCGGAGGAAAACATCCACATGGCCTTCAATACCTACAACCTCCACCCAAAGGGCTCCCCCGCCTACGGTTACCTCCGCTCCACGGACCGCGGCACGACGTGGACCAACGCCCGGGGCGACCTCATGGACAGCCCCGTCACCCGGGAGGCGGACTGTTTTATCCTCCGCGACCCCCGCGCCAATATGTGGATCAAAAGCAATGTCGTCGGACCCGACCAGAATCCATGGTTTATCACCATCCACGTCCACCGGTATCCCCGTACCGTCGAACTCAACCACTGGGATGGCTCTGATTGGGAACGCACCGATCTCCGACCCATCCTCAACCAAACCTTCCCCGACAAGGAAATCGTCGACGCCACCCTCAGCTTCGACTCGTCAGGAAAGCTCTTCTGCGTCGTCACCGCCGGCGAGCCCTCCGTCGGTACCGATTACTGGGGCCACCCCTCCAGTGAACTCTACCTCCTCACCTCCGACGACCTCGGGAAATCCTTCGCCGTCGAGCAACTCACCGAAACCGATCCCGCTCGACCTGCCTGGATCGCCAGCATCGAACGCCCACACAACCATCGCCCCATCCCGGGTTCCCCAGCCCTCATCTACACCCGCGGCGGCCCCGGCGAAGGTTGCGAAGGCGGCCCCGCCACCGACGTCTATTTTATGGTGCTGTCCACTTAAC
>CAYQKH010000178.1:0-6096 GCA_964417945.1 uncultured Opitutales bacterium | reverse complement strand
TTCGCCGAACAGTGCGAGTCCGTCAAAATCAAGTTTATCGGGCCCTCCAGCTCCGTCATTCGCAAAATGGGCAACAAGGCCGAGGCGCGCCGCCTCGCCGAAGCCGCCGGTGTTCCCACCGTGCCGGGCAGCGACGGGCCCGTCCGCGAATTGAAGGAAGCCCTTGCCATTGCCAAGGACATCGGCTTCCCCGTTATCATCAAGGCCGTCGCCGGCGGCGGCGGAAAAGGCATGCGCGTCGCCCATAATGCCGCCTCCTTCCAGAAGGAATTCTTCACCGCCCGGACCGAAGCGGAGCGCGCCTTCGGCAGCGACTCGGTCTACATCGAAAAATTCATCGACTCCCCCCGTCATATCGAATTTCAGGTCCTCGCCGACGAGCATGGCAACGCCATCCACCTCGGTGAGCGCGACTGCTCCGTGCAGCGCCGCCACCAAAAACTTATCGAGGAAGCCCCCTCGCCTTTCGTCACCCCGGAACTCCGCCAGAAGATGGGAGCGGCCTCCCTCCGCCTCGTCGAGACCAGCCATTACACCAACGCGGGGACGATCGAATACCTCGTCGACGCGGACGAGAACTTCTACTTCATCGAGATGAACACCCGCATCCAGGTCGAGCACGGCGTCACCGAGGAAGTCACCGGTATCGACCTCGTCCTCCACCAGATCCGGATCGCCGACGGCGAGAAAATGGAGCTCCGTCAGGAGGATGTCCATTTCCAGCGGCACGCCATTGAGTGCCGCGTCAATGCCGAAGATCCCGCACGCAATTTCGCCCCCTGCCCCGGCGTCATCGGCCTTTATTACGCCCCGGGTGGACACGGGGTTCGCGTTGACTCCCACGTTTACGGAGGGTATCGTATTCCCTCCTATTACGACAGCATGATCGGCAAAGTCATCACCTTCGGGCAAACCCGGCAATTGGCCTTGGACCGGATGAACCGTGCCCTTAGTGAATACCTTATTCGTGGCATCCACACCACGATCCCGTTTTCCCGGGCGATCATTAATGACCCCGTTTTTCGCAATGGCGGAGCGACCACCAGGTATGTCGAAGAATTTCTCAACCGGACCCCAAAATCCAGTTACATCCACCACGACGAGGATCAACCATGAACCAAGAAAAAGCCGCTACAGAAGAACGGGAGGAGCAATCCATTCCCGTCATTTCGGAAGAGTCCTCTTCCCTCGGAGACATTAAGATCAACCTCAGTGTCATCAACAACATCGTTCGTCTGGCCGCCCTCGAGGTGCCCGGGGTCGTCTCGATTTCCGGTAGCTTCAAGGACGGCCTCGCTGAAATGTTTTCAAAAGAGGCCGAACGCGGCGTCAGGGTATCGGAAAACGAGGCCGGCGAATACGTTGTCGAAATCCATGTCATCCTGAAGTTTGGCGTTAAGTTGGATGCCACCGCCTCCCGCGTTCAACAGGCCATCGATGAGCAGATCCGCAATATGACCAGTAAAAACTGCGGCACCATTACCGTCTACATCGACAGCATCCGCATGGAAAAAGTGGAACCCCTCCCCCAGGATGACGAGGTCTGAAACCCTTTGAGGCCACGACCTCGCCCCTTATGATAGAAGAACTGCAGAAATACCTCAATTACTTCGCCGACAATCCCTACCTGACTCTCGGGATTGTTGCAGCCGGTCTCGTCCTCGTTCTCGTCCTCGTCCTTAAGATGAGCACCCGGAAGCCGAAGATGATCAAGGCTTTCTCCGATACCAGCGGCGCGGTCTATGTCTCCACCCATGCCGTCATCGACCTCGTCCGCGCCACCTGCGAGCACATTGAGGGCATCTCGAGGCCCCGCGTCCGCCTCAAGGACAAGCGCGGCGTGACCCATCTTGATCTGCACCTCCGCCTCGAGAGCGGCTCCCGCATCCGGGAAATCCGGGACGCCCTCCGCCAGCACCTGAAAGGCACCCTCCAGGATAACCTCGGCATTGAGAACCTCGGCAACATCACCGTCATCGTCTCGGAGTATAAGGCGGGCCCTCTCGACGCGATCTCCGTGCATCCTCCCGCACCCCCTCCCGAGGAAACTAAGCCGGAAGACAAGAAGACCCCCGCGGTCGAGGACAACGCGGAGCCCGAAGAGGACCAACCCGTGCCCCCCGCCCCCGAGCCAAGCCATCGCACCGCCGCCGACTTGCTCGCCGAAAAGGAAGAGGATCCCGACGATTCCGATTTAATCGAGAAACGCCATTCCGAGGACGAACGGAAGTAATTTTGAGAACGCCATGCCCCGATCATTGGAGGATTCCCATTTCTATGCCATTTTAGATACCGGGTATGTCGACCGGACGAAGTGGATTACCTGCTATAATCAGCTGCTGGCCGGAGGGGCTGACATCGTCCAGCTGCGCGCAAAAGAGGAGTCGAAGCCCGAGCGCCTCGTCCTCCTCGAATCCATCCTTCCTGATTTCGTCGCCTCGGGGAAGCCCCTTATCATCAACGACGACCTCGAAATCGCCGCCCTCTACCCTGGCCTCGAGATCGGGCTCCACATCGGGCAGGACGATGCCGACCCCCACCTCGCCCGCGACACCCTCGGGGAGCATGCCCTGATCGGCCTTTCCACACACTCCCTGCCCCAGGCCGAGGCCGCCATCCAGCTGGCACAGGAAGGGATCATCAACTATTTTGCCGTCGGCCCCGTTTTCAAAACCCCAACCAAACCGGACCGCCGGGCCGTCAGCCTGCAGCTGGCCCTTGAGGTGAAAGAGCTCGATCCGCCCTGTCCTTTCTTCGTCATCGGGGGCATTACCCGCGAGACCGTCGGCGACGTCGCTGCCGCTGGATTTAAGCGCATCGTGGCAGTCTCGGACGTCCTCCAGGCTGACGACCCCGCTGTCGCGATCCACGATTTCCGGAAGGCCATCGGTGCCCCAGAGTCCGCCTGAGTCTTTCTCATGGACCCACAATTTCACCTCACTGAAAAGGTCGCCCTCGTCACCGGTGCTGCCGACGGAATCGGCTATGCAATTGCCGAGGCCTTCGTCAAGGCCGGTGCCACCGTCGAGATGTCGGATATCAATGAAGCCGGGCTCAAGGCCGCCGTGACCAACCTCCGGGAAGGCCCCGGTGAAGCCCGTGGATTGCATTGCGATGTCGCTGATACCATTTCCGTGAATCTGTGGATCCGCACCTGCCGCGAGCGCAACCCGACCCTCGACATCCTCGTCAACAACGCCGCCGTCGGCATCACCGGCGACATAATCGATATGCCGGAGGACGACTGGAACCGCGTCCTCAACACCAACTTGACCTCCGCCTTTCGGACCTTGCAACAGGTCCTCCCCGTCATGCTGGAGCAGAGATCCGGCTCCGTTATCAACATCTCCTCCATACAAGGCCATCGCAGCTACGACCATTTCACCGCCTATGCCGCGGCCAAGGGCGCCCTCCTTTCCATGACCCGCCAACTCGCCGGCCAATACGGATCCGCGGGCGTCCGGTTCAACACGATTTCCCCCAGCGCGATCAACACCCCCATGAACAAACGCCGCGCGGAAGAAGAGGGTCCCGCCTTCGTCAAGGCCTCCACCGGCATGCACGCCATCCCCCGCTTCGGTGAGCCCGAAGAAGTCGCCGCCGCCGCCCTCTTTCTTGCTTCGGATGCCGCCGCTTTCGTTACCGGGCACGATCTGATTGTGGACGGGGGGCTCTCCACCCTTCCCCGTTACTTTGAGTGAGCGGCCACCCCCGCCCCTCCCCCACAGCCATGACCGAACAAGCCCTCTCCGGAGTCAAAGTCCTCGATTTTACCCAGCTCCTTCAAGGCCCCTACGCCACCCAGATGCTGGGTGACCTCGGGGCCGATGTCATCAAGGTCGAGCGTTACCGCAGCGGTGACCTCTACCGGTCCATGACCTTTTTCAACCAATGGCTCCCCGGCCGCGAGTCCCCCTGCTTCCTCCCCTGGAACCGGAACAAGCGGTCGATCTCCCTCGACCTGAAAAAAGAGGAGGGGCGGGAAATTGTCCGCAAACTCGCCGCTGAGGCCGACATCGTCATCGAAAATTTCCGCCCGGGCGTGATGGAGCGCCTCGGCCTCGGTTACGACTCCCTCAAGGAGATCAATCCCCGGCTGATCTACTGCGCGGCTTCCGGTTGGGGCCTCCAGGGCCCCTACGCCAAACGACCCGGGCAGGACCTCCTCGTCCAGGGGGTTACCGGCGCAATGATGATGAGCGGCCGGGAAACCGACGGCCCCGTCCCCCTCGGCACCGCCCTCTGCGACCAGCTGGGCGCCCTTCACATTGTCTACGGTGTCCTCGCCTCCCTCTTCTGGCGGGAGCGTTCCGTCCGCGGCCAGCGGATCGACGTCAGCCTCCTTAAGGCCGCCCTCGCCTTTCAATCCCAGGACTTTTTCACCGTGCAGAACCTCGATCGCGAATTCGTCCGGCCGCGTTCCGGCATCGCCCACCCAGGCAATGGCGCTCCCTTCGGAGTCTATCAAACCCGCGACGGCTATCTCGCCATCGCCATGAATCCCTGGGAAAAGATTGTCGATGCCCTCGAGGAACCCGACCTCATCCGTTACAACGATCCCCAGGTCCTCTTCGAGAAGCGGGATGAAATCTGGCAGGAGCTGCAGGATATCCTGATCCAGCGGACCAATGCCGAATGGCTCGACCGCATGCTCGACCGGGACCTCTGGGTCGCCGAAGTCCATACCCAGAAAGCCGTCGCGGAGGATCCCCAGGTCCGGGCGGTGGACGGCTTCGTCTCCGTGGACCATCCCCGCGCGGGCAAGGTCTCCGTCGCCGGCATCCCCCTCGAGATGAGTGAGACCCCAGGAGCGATCCGTCTTCCCGCCCCCCTCGTCGGCGAACACGGACGCGACATCCTCCGCGAAGCCGGCTACCTCGATTCCGATATCGCCCGCCTTCAATCCGGCGAAGTGCTCTTCGTCGAGGAACCCTGAATCTCCGCCAGGCGGAAACCACAAAAGGATGACCCACCTCGAACTCGAAATACGGGACCACATCGCGATGGTTGCCTTTAATCGGCCTGAGCAGCTCAACGCCATGAATCGCCGCCTCATGGATGAATTGATTCAAACGCTCGAGGACCTCCACAGCGATCCGGAGGTCCGGGTCATCCTCCTCACCGGTCGCGGCAAAGCCTTCATGGCCGGCGCCGACCTCAAGGAATACGCCGCCCAGACCCCCGCCCAATTCGAGCAATTCCAAAGCCGGGGTCGCCAGATCTATTCCCTCATCGAGGGCAATGCCAAGCCCGTCATCGCCGTTGTCAACGGCTATGCCTTCGGGGGCGGCATGGAAATCGCCCTCGCCTGCGACCTCATCTTCGCCGCCGAGGGTGCCGAGTTCGGCCTCCCCGAGGTCAAACTCGCCCTCATCCCCGGCGGGGGCGGCACCCAGCGCCTCGCGCGCAAGACCACCCCCAACTTCGCCAAAGAACTCCTTCTTAGCGGCCGCACTGCCGGGGCCGAAGAACTGCACGATCGCGGCCTCGTCAACCGCGTCTGTCCGCCTGATTCCCTCCTCGAGGCCGCCATCGATTTCGCCCGGGACCTCACCAAACGCCCCGCCCCCGTTCTCCGCGCGCTCAAGCAGCTGGTCGAGGCCGCCACTCCCACGCCCGGGGAACCCGCCTATCGCCTCGAGATGCAGTGGCTTGGCGAGTTCTACCACTCCGAGGCCGGACAGCAGAAAATCCAAAGCTTTCTTGAACGCAGCCGCCAACGCGAACAACCGAAGGAGACCTGATGCCGATCGAAACCTGGACCCTCACCGATCACGCCAACCACACCTGGGCCGACTCCTGGGAAGTCGAGCGCGGACACTGGCACGTCCGGAAAGAAACCCTCCACGCCGGCCTCTCCAAGGGCGTCGACCTCATCACCATCCGGAACCGCGACTTCACCCTCCAGGTCCTCCCCACCCGCGGCATGAATATCTGGAAGGGCGCCTTTCGGGATCTGCCTCTCGGCTGGCAATCTCCCGTCAAGGGCCCCGTCCACCCGTCCTTTATCCGGCCGGAGGATAAGGGCGGCACCGGTTGGATCAACGGCTGCGACGAGTGGATCCCCCGCTGTGGCCTCGGCTGGATCGGCGCCCC
>CAYQKH010000177.1:0-6120 GCA_964417945.1 uncultured Opitutales bacterium | reverse complement strand
AGGGTGGCCCGGTCCGCTTCGCTCACTGCGTTGCGGATGACGATGACGTGGCTCGGAACGGGGCCTTGAGTGTCGATCACCTTGAGTTGTTCGCGCTGCCCGGCGCTGAGGTGCTTATCCTTATCCAAGACATAGTCGCTCACCGCCGCAGCTTCCGCGGTGCCGTCGAGCACGCGCTCGGCGGCTGAGACGTAGCCCACGCCGTAGAAGACATTGCTCTCGCCGAAGAAGCCGGCGGGGCCGCTTTCAAGGTCGATCAGGCCTTTTTTGTAGAGATCCCAGATCGGGACGAGGAAGCCTGAGGTGCTGGTGCGGCTGGAGAAGGCGATGGGCTGGTCCGCGAGTTCGGCGACGGAATCGTAGGGGGCGTCCTCCCGGCCGATCCAGTAACTTTCATAGCTGGGCTGACCGTCGATCAATTCGGCGAGGAGGATGTCGATGTCGCCTGTTTCGACCAGCCTGGCCGCGACGGTGGAACTAAGGTAAGCGATATCAATACTGCCGTTTTTGAGGCCCTCATAAATCACGGCTGAGCTGATCGGCACGATAGCTTCAACCGGCTTGCCCGTGCTTTCGGTTAGGTAGGCCTCGATAGCCTTGCGGTCTTCCAGCATGGCGTCGGGCTCCTTGTCTGGCTCCAGCGCGACAACGATTTTTTGCAGTGGGGCGTTGGTCGATGTATCGTTCGGTGCGCAGCCGGTGAGGAGGAGCAGCAGGCTGAGTAGCGTGCCGAGCAGCTGGAGGAGAGGATTGTTTAGTGATTCCATGGAAATTTGGATGGTTTGGCTTTCCGTTTGTAGTGAACGGGTTTATCCCGGCGGTCTTGAGCCGGTCGAAGGGCGATCCGAGCCAGATTGAGTTTCCTGCCAGCTCTCCTTTGGGGTAACCGACCGTCGCCTTTCCACCTACGCTCTACGAGCTTCGGCGAACAGGTCGAGCTATGGGGGTCAAGAACTCAGTTGTTACGAGCAATGTAGCGAGCGGGCTTACTCCGCGATTCGAAAAGGTCGGAAATTTGTTCTCAATCGTCTCCCAGTGTAAAGCCAGTCGCTACGAAGAAAACGTTGAAAGTAAGAGGTCAACTTCACGCGAATGAGACTTGTTGTCAATAAAACTCAAAAAGGGGCGGCCAAATTTTTTGGCCGCCCCGTGTGGTAAGTTGAATCTATGTGTTTACGTCGTGCCCAAACCTAGAAGCGGTAATTGAAGCCCGCACTGATAAGACTCGGTGCGCCGGCGCGCGGGCCGAGCGGAATGTGGCTGGTGACATACTCCTCCTCGAAGATATTGGACGCTCGAGCAAAGATTTCGAGATCGTCGTTCACCTGATAAAAGGCGGAGAGATCGACCGTCACGTAGGAGTCCATTTTGCCGAAGCGGGAGTCTGGTACACCCTCATTTGCCACAGTTGACGGGTCATCGGCACTTAGCTGCGCGCTACTATTTCTGGCATCAGCAAAACGTTCATCGACGTAGGTGATGACGGCGTAGGTGCTGAACTTTTCGAATTCCAGTCCGGTGGTGAAGCTGAATTGGAACTCTGGCACATAGGGCACTTGGTTACCATCTTCACCTGCCGCGAAGATGCTTTCCGCTTTTTCGCTGTTTGCATCACCATCAAGGGTCGCATCCATGTAGGTAAAGGCGAGACGGGTGGGAATGCCGAATGGTTGTTCGAGGAGTATTCCGAAATCCGCTCCAATGAGCAGTTCAAGGCCGAGGGTCTCGGTATCGCCGACACTCTGGGCGACGCCGCTGGACGCGCCCGCGATGCTATCTGGGACAATCAAGTCGCTTAGCGCGCTGTAGAATAGGACCGCTTCGGCGTAAATGCTATTTTGGTCTTGGTAGCGGTAGCCGAGTTCTAGCGTATCGGTGGTTTCCTCATCAAAGTCTTGCCTGCTGCCGTTGGGGTCGGGCAGTGAATACCCACGGTGATAGCCGCCGAAGATTTTTGATTGCGTCGCTTCGATATCGTATTCGAAGCCGAGCCCGTAGGCCAATACCGAGTAATTGCCATCGCCAGTTACGGGCGGGGTCCGATTATCGCGGCGGATGTAGTCCCAGTCGATATGTTCCCAGCGGACGCCCGGGGTGAAGGTCCAGTTTCCGCTGCTGATGCGGTCGTGGACGAAGAGCGCCAGCGCAGTTGTTTCCTGTTCGCGATCGCCTTCCTTGTCGGCGAGTGTGCGGGTGAATGTTGAGGGATCGTTGAAGTCGAAATCACCAGCGAAAACGCCGTTGAACGTGAAGGCATCCTGAAAGCGATCAATTTTATCGGCGTGAAAACGTGCTCCGAAGGTCAGATTGTGCTGCCAGTCCCCAATTTCGAAAGACTGGTCGAGCTTTGACTGAATTCCGTAGAGGTAGTATTCACGATCATTCGATTTGATCTTAAAGTCGCCTGCGGTTGTGCCGTTGAGAACATCCCGTTTGCTCAGAATTGCTTGAGCCGGATTTCCTCCATTTACCTTATCCAGCTTCAACCAGTCGCGGGCAAAGCTGTTGAAGTAAACAGTCGATGTCAGCTTTGAATCCGAATCAAACTCGATGAGGTGGCGCAGGTAGGTGCGAAAGTGCTTGGTCTCGATATTATCACCTGCGCTGGCCGCATACTGCTCCCAGGGGTCGTCGTCAAAATCGGCTGGAGCGAGCCCGAGGTAGGTCTGATCTGCATCCATATTACTGTAGCCGATTTTCAACTCGAAGTAATTGGGGCGCTGCCAGTTGGGCTCGAAGCTGAGCTTGACCATATAGTCGGTCTTCTCGTAGCCGGTGTCGTCCGATCCGTCAAAAGAACCGTTGACGGAGGGCTGAATGTCGCGGAAGCCATCGCTTTGCTCGCGGTACACTTCAAGAACGGCGCCGATGGTGGCAAACTCGGTTTCGCTTTTGCCACCATACCACAGATGGGCATCCATCGTTCCGTAGTTTCCGTAGGACGCTTCGATAAACCCTTGGGTCGTATCGGGAATCGGTGTGGAGACATAATTGATAACCCCGCCCGTGGTATGCGGCCCGTATCGTATCTGGCTAGAGCCTTTGAGAATCTCAATGCCGCTCATGCGCCCTGCAGTGGGTGAGTAATAGGCGGACGGTGCCGAGTAGGGTGCAGGGACACTGAGAACCCCATCCTCCATCAGGGTCACCTTGCCGCTTCGATTGGTATCGACGCCGCGGATGCTGATATTGGGGAAAATCCCGAAGCCATCTTCCTCGCGCACGGTGACGCCCGGCGCTTGCAGAAGAATGTTGTTAATGTTGTTGAATTTGAAGCGTTCCAGTTCCTTCGGCCCGAAATAGATGCCGGAGCCCGGCATATCGAAGACGGCTTCCTTTGATCCGATTACCTGAAAGGTATCCATCTGCGGGTAGGTGGCCGAGGGCGGGGCGCTTGGGCTCGTTGTGGTTTCCTGCGCAAAAGCTGCCAAAGGCAACAGCGCGAGTAGCGAATGGGTTGTTCGTTTTTTCATATCTAAGTCCTAGTTGGATGTAGGAGAATGAGTCTCAATAGTCCCTTGGAAGCCCTGTCAACTATTTTTATGATAACCGGTCTCATTTGCATGATCTTTTTGAGCTACCGTCGAACGGGCTAAAAAGGGGTCATTCCATTACCTTTGTGAATGACTTATAGGAAATTGCTTTTTCCGGAAAGTAATGATGTCTGCTTAACTCGCGTCAGTAGGTGGGAGTTTAAGGGGGAGGATGTGGTGTGCATGCGGCAAAATGCGGGGGGTCGGGGTCTTCGAGGACGAGGATTAATCCGTCCTCGAGAGGAATCTCCCTTGGCTGGTGGTGAGTTTCGCGGAATCTGGAGTTGGTTTCCACCCCGGTAATTTCAGCCGTTGGCGAACCGACACCCATTTGCGTTCCACAGGAGCGTCCAGGAACCCATGCGGAAAAGCCTCACGGAAGGGTTTCGGGGAGGTCTGTGAGGCCAGTTGGAAGTTCCCTTCAGCGTCAAAGCACCCGGCGGTGGCCAGGCAATGGATGTGCGGATGGTATGCGAGATAATCGCCAAAGGTGTGGATGCCCAGGAAGATTCCGGCTTTGCCCTTGGGGGTGCCGGAGGCCTGGCGAAGGCATTCGGTTAAAATATCGGCCACCATTCGAGGAAATGAAATCCCCATTTATTCACAATCCTGCCGTTAGGGCTGGAAAGACCTCGAATCGCCGTCCGGAGAATCCAGCTTATCGCTGAAGGGCGAATTTGAGGGCGATGGAGAGTTTTTTCCAGGTGGGGACGAAGGCGCGGGCGCTGAAAACGTCGTATTGGCGTTTTTCGATGACGTCGAGGATGCCGCCGTAGACCTTGGCCATGAGGGCGGCGGTCTTGCGTGAACCATCGTTGTCGAGGAAACGCAGGCCCTCTTCACCGCGGTGGTAGTAATCCCGGGCGCGGTTGACCTGCATCTGGAGATAGTCCCGCCATGCGGAATCGACACGGCCTTTTTCGAAATGATCGCGGGAAACGGCGAACTCCGCCCACTCTTTCTCAGGGAGGTAAATCCGGCCCATTTCGTAGTCCTCGCGGATATCGCGGAGGATGTTGGTGAGTTGCATGGCGATGCCCATGTCGACGGCGTAGGGGATGCCGTGGGGTTCCTGAAGCCCGAAAATCTTGCTCATCATGAGGCCGACGACACTGGCGACGTAGTAGCAATATTCCTCGAGTTCCTCGAAGGTTTGGATCTCGACAGGTTCGCGGTCGCGGCAGCAGCCCTCGATGAGGTCGAAGTAAAGTTCGTTTTCGATGCCGTATTGGCGATTGACCTCGCGAAAGGCGTCAGCGAAGGGCAGGGGGGTGGTTCCCTTTTCGATATCGAGGACGGCCTGCCGGAGGATTTCCCGGGTGGGAGCGTGATTGGTGTTTTTTCCGGTTCCGCAGTCTTCGGATTCGTCGATGACATCGTCGATATAACGGCAGAAGGCGTAGATGGCGTAGGCCGCTATTTTTTTCTCATCGGGGAGCGGGAAAGAGGAAAAGTAGAAACTGCGGGCATGATGCCGGGTGATGGAGCGGCAGTAGCGAAAGGAGTCCTGAAGTTGCACAGAATGATGCCAGCCCGCCCGGGGCTGTGCACCCGTCCAGGCTTTGGGAAGTTTGGCGGCAAGGGCAGGGGTCATGGAGACAGGATCAAGCAATTCTGCACGATCTTTCAAATTTGTCAAAATTCCTGAAAGTTCGTTGAGAAGGTTATAAGAAGGGATGGGTTAGGGGTTGAAGACGTTGGACGAATCTTAATGGAGGGCGTTCCCGGCGGTGCAGGGGATGAGCCTGGAAAGGGCGCGCAGGAGGGTGGTTTTCCCGGAACGATGAGGACCGAGGACGCCGATGCCCCGGCCGATTTCCACAAGATGGGAAATCTCCCGGATGACGGAATGGTTGCGGTAGCCCGCGGAGATGAATTTTGCCTCGAGAATCATGGGCCGGGGCTCGTATCCGGGAGGAGGTATTGCTGGAGGAGGCGCGCGGCCTGAAGAGACCGTGGGCCGGGAATGGAGAGAAGGGAATCGGGAATTGGATAGAGGCGGCCCGTTTGAACCGCACGGAGGTTTTGCCAGCGGCGATCGGCGGCAAAATTCTGGAGGGTCTCCGCGATCGCTGTCGGAGTTTCCCCTCCGTTAAAGGAGAAGAAAAGGACCTCCGGATCCCAATTGAGGAGGCTTTCCGGATTCAGGATCGGCCACGGAGTAGCGGAAGCATCGGGAAGGTTGATCCCGCCGGCAATCTGGACGAGGTCCGAGGTGAAGGTGTACGCGCCGGCGCTCTGGAGAGTCCGCGAGTCGTAGAGAACGACAACGCCGGGCCGGGGGCCGGTGTGCCGGGTGGTTTTCTCCCGAACGGCCGTTTCAGCAGCGCGCAGTTCGGCGATGACGATTCGGGCGCGATCCTGCTCGCCGATCCATTCGCCGAGCTTACGGATATCCCGGTAGACATCGTCAAGGGTTGAGTGGTTGAGCAGGGCAACGGGGATTCCCGCCGCCTCCGTGCGCTCCAATGCTATGGGAACCCGGGTGCCGCTGGAGAGGACGAGATCGGGCCAAAGGGAGAGCAATTTCTCCGTCGAAGGTGCGCCGCGAGGTCGCCAGGCGGGTGGCGTCGTTCTGAAGGACGCG
>CAYQKH010000176.1:0-6127 GCA_964417945.1 uncultured Opitutales bacterium | reverse complement strand
CGCAGCAACCGCGGTGGCGGCGGCAGCAGTGGCAGTGGTAGCGGCGGTGGTGGTGGCGGTGGTGGAAACCGCGGCCGAAACCACTCCGGAGGCCGCGGAGGCGAAGGCGATTCTACCCGTCCCCCTTCCAAGAAGCGGCGGAGCCGGAGTCGCTCCGGTCAGGGCCGTGGGGGTTCCCGGCAGTCCGGCCCACCAAGAAAACCCCGCTCCGGAGGTGGCTCCCAAGACCGTTCCAAGCCGGACTCCTCCAACCCCCGGGACTAAGGCCTCTGCCCATGGCCGACCTCCTCATCAATGGCGGAAAACCGCTTTCCGGCATCATTCACCCATCCGGGAATAAGAACGCTGTCCTGCCCATCCTCTGCGCGTCCCTCCTCGCGGAGAAGCCCGTTATCCTGCATAACGTTCCCAGCATCACCGACGTGGAGAAGCTGGTGGAGTTCTTCCGGCAACACGGGTCCACTATCGAGTGGGACCACCAGCGAAAGGTGCTCTCCCTCGACCATCGCTCGTTTTCTCCCGAGCAGCTGGAGCCCCTCCCCATCGGCATGCGATCCTCCATCCTCCTCTTTCCTCCCCTCCTTTACCGCTGGGGGAAAATGACGATTCAAACCTCTATCAAGGGCTGCGCGCTCGGCGTTCGGGAAATGGACCCCCACCTCGAGATCCTTTCCCGCTTTGGCACCGGGATCGAAAAAGGGAATCCCCTCCGCCTCCAATTCGACGGCCATTTTCGTCCCGCCCGACACTGGGCCGACTATATGTCGGTAACCGCCACTGAGTCCTTTCTTATGGCCGCCGTCCTTGCCGATGGGCAATCCGAGATGATCAATGCCGCCGGCGAGCCCCATGTCCAGGATCTCTGCCACTTCCTCGTTTCACTCGGCGCCTCCATTGAGGGCATCGGGACAAGCCGCCTGATCGTGTCCGGCGGGCTCCCCCTCAAGGGTGCCGAGGTTCACATCGCTTCCGATTATCACGAAATCGCCACCTTCCTCGCCCTCGGGGCCATCACCGGAGGAGAGGTCACCGTTACCGCCAACGTTCCCCAGCACATGGACCTCATCAGTCGGAGCTTCGGGAAGCTCGGCGTTACCCTCGAAATGGACCCACCCGGCAACGCCGTTTCCTCCCACTCACACGCCATTGTTCGCGCAAACCAGACCCTCGAAGTTAAGGCACCCTATACCACCAACCTCCTTCCCAAAATTGAGGCCGCCCCGTGGCCCTATTTTCCCGTCGATCTCCTCCCGATCATGGTGGCCCTTAGTGTCCAGGCCCGCGGCGCCATGATGTTCTGGAATAAGGTCTACGAAGGAGGATTCAGCTGGCTGCCCGAATTGACGAAGTTCGGTGCCCATGTCGTGGTTTCCGACCCCCACCGCGTCATCGTTTTCGGCCATAAACCCCTGCGCCCCGCTGCCGTGGAGGCTCCTTATATCATTCGAGCCGCCATTGCCCTCTTCATGGTCGCCGCCAGTATCCCCGGAAACAGCCGGGTCAAAAACGCCGACCCGATCCGCCGCGCCCATCCCTTCTTTGTCGAGAACCTCCAACGGATCGGTGCTGATGTCAGCTGGGAATCCTGACGGCCCCCCCCAACCCCCACCGGATACCGGCCTCCGGTTTCTGCAGAAGGCACTTGAGTCTCCGGAGGAACGGGAAGTCTCCCTTCGACCCCCGCGTTTCGAGGATTTTACCGGTCAAAAGAAAACCATCGAGCGGCTTCGGGTCATGGTCGGGGCCGCAAGACACCGCGGCGATCCCCTCAACCACATCCTCCTCAGCGGCCCCCCGGGACTCGGAAAAACGTCTCTCGCCTTTATTCTCGCCTCCGAAATGGAACGACAGGTCCGCATCTCCAGCGGACCCGTAATCGAGAAGGCCGGTGATTTGGCCGGCCTCCTCACCAACCTCGAAACCGGCGACCTGCTCTTCATCGACGAAATCCACCGCCTCCCCAAGGCCGTCGAAGAATACCTCTACTCCGCGATGGAGGACTTCCGCATCGATATCATGATCGATCAGGGACCCAACGCGCGTAGCGTCCAGCTCAGCCTTCCCCGCTTCACTCTTATCGGTGCCACCACCCGTGTCGGCCTTCTTAGTGCTCCCCTTCGCAGCCGGTTCACCCTTCAGACCCGCCTCCAGTATTACGGTCACGAGGAACTCGTCCAGATCATCAGCCGCACCTGCAAGATCCTTTCCATTCCCATCAATGCCGATGGAACCGCCGAGATCGCCAGCCGCGCCCGCGGGACGCCGCGCGTTTGCAATAACCTCGTCTATTTCGTCCGCGATTTCGCCCAGCAGAAAGGCGACGGGAAAATCGACGGGCGTATCGCCCGGGAAGCCCTTGAGCTTCTCGAAATTGACATCCGCGGCCTCGACGAGCTCGACAAACGCATTTTATCCGTCATGGCCTCCCATTACGGGGGAGGTCCTGCCGGTATCAAGGCGCTCGCTGCCGCAGTCGGGGAGGAAGAACATACCCTCGAGGAAGTTCATGAACCGTTCCTTATCCAGGAAGGTTACCTTCAGCGGACCGCTCAGGGCCGTGTTCTCACCCAGAAGGCATGGGAATTTCTCGACCTCCCGCCCCCGTCTCATTCCCGAAAGGATCAACCCGGCCTCTTCGACCCCTCAGAACCCTTTTAACCCGGTTGAGCAGGTGTGCCCTGACGGGCCCAAAAAAAAAGACCGGGGGCCAAAGCCCCCGGTCCGTTACGCTTACCGCCAAATAGAATCTTTAGCTGCCGAAAAACGTGGGCCAGCGGCTTCCGCTCATGCGTTCATTGTGTAAGCGTCGGCTCAGTCCGATTCGACTTTTGGTTTGCCCATTCCGGACGGGAAAGGTGACGGTCGTTTTCTGGGTTTGAGTGGGTGTTGTGTCAGTCTTGATTATCATGGCTTATTTAATGTTTGCATATGATAAACCATACTTTCGGTAAAACAAGGAGACCCGAAATTTTTTTCGCGTTTTTTCCCCGCTGTTCATTGCCCCCTACAGGAATTCAACCGGGCGAAGGCCCAGAGGGTGCGGAAAGCCGGAGCAAAGGCCCCGGGATCAATTGAGATCGCCTTATCCAGCTCGGGGATCGGGAACCAGCGCCCACCGAGGAGTTCAGCGGGATTGAGCAAAAATGGCCCGCCATGGAGGCCGCGGTAAAGCCAGACGAACTCCATTCCGGTTTCAACTCCGGCCGGAACCTTGAAAAAGGGCCAAACCGGAGGAAGGGTCTGGAGTCCCAGTTCTTCCCGCAACTCCCGCCGCATGGATTCAAAATAAGTTTCACCGGCGTCGAGATGGCCGCTGCAGGAACTGTCCCAACAACCCGGAGCGGAATCCTTCAGAAAAGATCGGTGCTGGAGAAAAATCCGGCCCTCATTAAACAGCCAGACGTGGATCGCCCGGTGGCGCAATCCTCGGGCATGGACAAGGCGACGCGTCTCTCGGCCGATCACACGATCAAACGGATCGACGATATCGAAAACCTCCTCGGGATTCTGGGCGGGTTCACTCACGATCAAAGCGGAGGTAGCGGTTCAACTTCTGGTGGGAGAAAATATTGGGATTCCCTCCCCTGAAAAGTTCAATTAAGTTAGAATGTTAATTATGGAATTACCGGAAATCGGTCCGATCAAAGAGCACATTCCCGTCCCACCGGAGTTTTACTCCTTCGAAACCGGGGCTCCGTTTCAGCGCTGCCTTGCATGCCAGAAAAGCCTCACCGAGGACGGAACCCTTTACTTTGTTGAAAAAGCCTTTCAGAGACAAGAGGTCCTTTTTGAGTATGCGATCTGCATTTATTGCCGGGAAGAGATGCAGAAAGAGATCTCCGAGGAGTCGCAAGCGCGAATCAACGAATATTTTACCAAGGAGGTCGATCTGGTCCAACGGCGCAAAGCCCTCCTCGACCGCCACCGTTTGAACCACCAGCCTTGGATCGACCATTGCGTCCTCACCGGGAAAAGCCGGGAGTGCGCCAATCAACACCAGATCCTTACCCTCTGCGACGGGTCGGACATGCTCTTCAGCTATATGCCCTACATGATCAGCGGGGAAGCCATGCAGATCCTTAACCGCCTCCTCTCGAAAAAAACCAGGGATCGTCTCGATGATTTTGTGAAGGACTTCCTCGGGCTTCCTCCGGAAATCAGAGACCTCGATCTCGTCCTCCTCTGAGCTTTTCCCCCCCGTTCCCTAGCAGATCAACTGCCGGAAGTTTTCGAAATCCGCCCGAAATCCACCCGTAACCCCCTTTACCAGCACCGCGACCGCATCGTGCGCATGCAGGGACTCCAGGTGCACGCAGACCACCCGGAAATCCCGGATCGCCGCTACCGGATCCAGGGCTGCGAACAGAAGCCGCGCCGCATCTTCGACGAATTTTGTATAGGCACCGTTTAATTCCGCGAAGGCCTGTTCGTCCTCCCGCCGGACCATGACCTGGACCTCCGTCTGCAGCGCCTCAAGACAGAGCCGGTGCAAGGCTTCGATCGAAAAATCTGCTTCCGGATCAAGCTCCACCGAAACCCGGGCGCGACTTCGCTGGGAATGCGGAATCGCGTAGACCTGTCGCTCCGCCCGGGCGTGCTCCGCAAGTTCCGAAGATCCCGGACACGCGCTCGAATAGACAAAATCCAGTTGCAGTTTGGGGCGAAAACCCTCCGGGCCCAACAACCCCTCATAAAGGACATCGTAATACTGGTAACCTCGCATTCCGCTTCGCAGGCTGTCCCGTTCGATCGGGTAGGAAAACGCCAGTTGCAGATCCGCCTCCTCCGTCCGGACCTCCTCTCGGATCCGCTCAAGAATCGTTTTCAGGGAACCCGGGCGCACCGGTTCCTCCTTGTACCTATAGAACGTCCTCAGGATCCGGCTCATATTGATCCCCCGCACACCGGCACCCAGCTTGACCGTTCCCATTACCGAGGTCTCCAATAATATCCACGAACCGTCTTCCCGCACAATCTTCATCGGAAGCCGGAAATGCGAGGCGCCCACCCGCTGCACCGTTACCGGAGCGCCCTTGATCGCGCCCGGGTCCGCATTCTGCGTGTCGGGTAGCCGCTCGCGGTCGGCATCTGTAACCCGGTGCTCGGAATCATACTCCGTCCGTAACTTGGGATCGTAGGAACTCATGAAATGAATCAGGTTAGTTTGCTAGGGCTTGGGGACGCAAGCTAACCCGTCCTCTCCGAAAATCGACCCGCGATTGAAAAAACCGATTGCCCGAAATCGATGGCATGATTCTATAGGGAGGTCGAATGGAGTTAAACTTTAAGGTATTGGGCTCAAACAGCTCCGGTAATTGCGCCTTGCTCGTTACCGAGTCCGCCAAGGTCCTCATTGATGCCGGATTTTCCGCACGGCGGATCTGCTCCATGCTCCGCGAGCAGAACCTCTCCATCGAGGATATCGACGGCGTCTTCATTACCCACGAGCATAACGATCACGCCGTCGGATTGCGCGGACTTGCCAAGCATCCACACCTTCGGTTTTTCGCCAACCGCGATACCGCCCGTGCGATCCAGAAAAAACTTAACCGCCGTCCCAACTGGCAGGTCTTTGAAACCGGTTCCCGCTTCGAATTTCGCGACCTTAAAATTTCTTCCTTTTCCGTCCCCCATGACGCCTACGACCCCGTTGGCTTCGTCTTCGAATGGGGCTATAACGACCTCTTTTCCCCCCTTCGCCGTCTCGCCTGGGTCACCGATCTGGGCTACATCCCGGGCCTTGTCCAGGAGCGAATTCGCGAAGCGGACATCCTCGTCATCGAGGCCAACTACGATGACCAACTCCTCGATAACGACCTTAAGCGCCCTTGGTCCGTAAAACAGCGAATCCGGGGCCGCCACGGTCACCTCTCCAATCAGGACGCCCTTGCCTTTATTGACGAAATGAAGGAGGCATCCTGGGAGCAAATCTATCTCGTCCACCTCAGCAGGGATTGCAACGATGTAACCCTCTTGGAAAACCTTTTCCGCCCTCTCTTGAGGGAGCGTAAAAAACTCTGCCTTGAAATCATTGATCCGCATTCCGGCCTGACTCCTGCCGCCCCCGCCTGAGGCGGTTGCAACTGCCGGGGAAAATCTGGGGTACTCGCCCTGCCCGTTATGAGGC
>CAYQKH010000175.1:0-6134 GCA_964417945.1 uncultured Opitutales bacterium | reverse complement strand
CGGCGATTTCCCAGACGTCACGTTGATTCTGGCTGCAATCGACCTGAGTAGTTACTCATTCCTTATATATGCTTATATGGGGACTTGACCTGACCTGGTAAGCTCTGCTAATCTTGCCCTGAAGAGACGTTTTCCATCATCCCAGCGCAAACCGACTGCCATGAAAAAGCCAAATGTAAAACTGACACCGAAACTGATGCCCGGTTCCCGGTTTTTTCGACGCGGGGTTGACGAGGTTATCGTTTTTCGTCGCGTTTCTCTGATGTCAGCCCTTCGGTCCGGCCCTCCGAAGCGGCTTGTGTGCGATATGTCCGCCGTTATTCGTCGTATCACCTCCACGATAGGCAATTTCAGAGTTCCAAGCGGTGGTCCGGTCATCTTGTTGATGCTGGCAATGTTCCTGGCCACGCTGGGGCCTGAGCGGGCTATCGGAATTTGGCCGTGGTTCGAGACCGGGGGGAGCTGGGACGATCCGACCAAGTGGCTTGACGATTCTCTTCCCATAGCGGGAGGGGATTTCGCAGTCGGGCCCGTCTTGTTGGAACGGGATTCCATCGTGTTCCGTCGATTTCTGGCACCGGGAGAAGCCTTCCGTACTGGTTCTGTCGGGCACTTCAACCAGAGCCGCCAAAAAGCATAACCTCCATAATCATCTTCAAATGAAACGATTCCATTATCCTCCTATTCTCTTCTTCAACCTATGGGGCCTCTTTCTCTTGACCACCCAAGCACAAGTCTCCTGGACAGGAGGATCCTGGGATCAAGGGAGCAGTTGGAGCACTGGGTTTGTCCCTAGCGGTTTGGTGACCGGGCTAGAGGTAATTTCTACAGATGCAAATGATACACTGCTGGCCTACAAACCGCTTGCAACATCACAGTCGTGGTATGCACATGTGATCAATATGGTTATAGACGGGCGGAGTACGGGGAATCTCACCGTTTTGCAGGAGCGGGACCCGCTGGGATTTGATGCAACACTCGCCCCATTTAATCTGGGCCCGAGTGAATTCTCGGCAACCAATCTCTACATTGGCCACACAGGCTGGGGGACCTATGATCTCTCAGGAGGAATCCTTCGTATCGGCAGCACCCTCAAGATTGGCAGCGAAGGACTGCCTCAGGCAGGCGACCCGGATGCATTCGGGCTTCTGAAAATCAGCGGAACCTCAGAGTTAATTGCGGATCCAAACGGGAACGGTGAAATATGGGAGGTGGGTGCAGGACATGACGGAAAAATCCAGCAATCCGGGGGGCATGTACAGGCACTGTACGGTTTTAACGGGGCGGGGGACACCCAATTTGTCGGGCAGTCCCGTTATATCCTCGTCATGGGCCGGACCGGAAATGCACAAACGACCTCCGTAACAGGGACATATGAACTATCCGGAGGAATCTTGGACATTAATGAGATTCGTCTTGGCTGGGCGGGACATGGGGAGTTTGAGCAGACGGGTGGCACGGTCAACGTTGGAAAATTGTTTGTGGGGCACTCAGTAACCGGTTCAACCGGACAGTATTTATTCAATGGTGGTGTCCTCAACAGTACGTTTCATCCGCAAGGTGTCGTCGTCGGCGGCGCAGGTGCCACCGGCGTCTTCACTCATCAGGCTGGCACACATACATCCTCCAGCGTCAGTGTCGCAGATGGGGGCGAGTACATCCTAACCGGTGGTAGCCTAAACAGCCATGTTGGAGTAGCAACTGAAGGGATCTATAATCAAGAGGGAGGAACTCAGACCGGAAGTAAAAACATCGCGGGACGGCTTCTACTCAGTGGAGGAACTTCATCCGGATATTTTCAACTGAATGAAGGTGGACTGGTTACCCATACCGGCGGGACGAATAACACGTTCGCTACCGATCTGCCATCTCTAAACATTCAAGGAGGAAATTACCTACTGCAAGACACAGGCATATTTACGAGTGCGAACGAAGCCCTCATTGGATCAACCGGTACGGGAACCTTTACCCAATCCGGAGGTCAGTCGATCTTTTCAGACAACGTCATTATCGGTGAGCAAGCGGGATCAGACGGAACATTTAATTTCACGGGGGGGACGGCTTCTCTTGGGAATATCACCATAGGAAAACAAGGAACGGGAATGTTCAGCCAGTCTCAAACCACGCTCACAGGTGTGGGATCGATTCTGTTGGGAACAGAGCCAACCGGCGACGGATTCTGGTTCAGCACTTTTGATGCGCAGCTCTCCGCAAGCAGCACGGATATCGGTGTGGAAGGAACCGGTTTCATGCATCTAATTGACGGGGATACCGTGCTGAGCGGACCAGCCACCCTGGGAACGAACGCTGGCGGTTCCGGGACTCTGGAAATAGAGGCCGGCAGTACCTTTTCCAGTAATGGGCTTTCCGTTGGAGTAAGAGGTGTTGGGCAGGTGGATCTTGATGGTGGAAGCCTGACTGTTACCAACGCTTTGACGGTCGGAGATATCACGGGAGGTGCAGGGAATGTCATTCAAGATGCTGGAACATTCAGCAGTGCATCCAGTGTAATCGGTGTGGCCGGCCTTGGTTTCTACACCCAAAACGCAGGATCTCATCAAACCAGCTATCTGACATTGGGGGTCGGATCCGGAGGCGAGGGTACGTATCATTATCTGGATGGTTCTCTCGACATTTCGGACTCCCTGTTGGTGGGTGTCTTCGGAACTGGAACGTTCAACCATGGTTCTTCCGGACAACCAAGCGGCCCCAGCCTTTCTCTTACGCAGGATCTGGTCCTTGGCCAGCAGGCGGACTCCAGCGGGAGCTATCTACTGGAAGCAGGCTCTCTCTCTGCTCCCAATCTCATCGTAGGACAATCCGGGGCCGGGTCCTTAGTGCAAAATGGGGGCCAGGTTACCCTTTCCGATGAACAAGCCGGCGGCGGCCACACATCGGTTGGGCTCAGCGGAACAGGCTACTACACGCAAAACGCGGGTATTCATCAGGTTGGCACGCTGGCCTTGGGAATCCACTCCGATGGCACCGGCGAATACCAGCTCAACGATGGAGTGCTCGATATCACGGACGATCTGGTCGTCGGTGACTCAGGCACCGGATTGTTCATCCAGGCAGGGGGATCCGCAGCGGTTGCCGACACCTTCGTGCTTGGCAGGAACTCCGGCAGCAGCGGCGAGGCGCATTTCGATGGCGGCGTATTCCAAGCCGGCGGGATACAAGTCGGTGGCTTGCTGGATGTGGACGGAGGCACCGTGGTCAGCGGCGGCTCCACGACCGTCGCCAACTCTCCGTTCACCAAGTTGCGCATCACCTCGGGCAGCCTGACCACCGACTCCCTCACCGTCGCCAATGCCACCAACGGACTGGATCTGCAGGGCGGCACGCTGACCGTCAACTCGGACACTCGGATCGGAATTTTCTCCGTCGATATCCTCGGCCCGCTCAACTTGAACGCACCCGCAACCGTTACCATCAAGGGCATATTTGATATCGGTCAGTTCGGCGACGTGAGCTTGAATCACACCGGAGCCCGGCTGGATGTGGAGCGGCTGAATCTTCAATCGGGTGCTTCGCTGAACCTTTCGAGCGGTGAATTGCGGGCCGGAACGCTGGATTTGCTCGACGATTTTTCGGCCACCGGGGGTACGGTGAATGTCTCCGGAGATTTGCTTCTGAGCAGTTCGGGGATGACTTTGTGGCTCTTGGGTGATGCCCAGGCCAATATCGCAGGCAACCTTGACATCGGTTATGCGTATAACACCGGATCTAGTACCGTGCGGGTTCAGGAAACGGCCGGTCTCGAGGTCGATGGGCGACTGCTGCTCGGCGGGAACCCCTTTGCGGATAACTTTTTAAGCATTCGTGACAGTGCGACGGTTACCGCTGACAGTGCTCTGATCGGGAACTTTGGAACGGGATGGGTGCGATTGGAATCCGGAACTCTGAACGTCACAGATACCCTGGAATTATCGCATTTTTCGGGGGCAAGTAGTCGCCTCGACCTGCAGGGCGGCCAAGCGACTTTCGGTGATGCGGTGGTCGGCCATGAGGGCGTGGCCGTTGTCAATCAATCCGGCGGCACCGCGACCTTCGAATCGCAGATTTTGGGAGTCAACCCCTCAGGCAGAGGAACTTATAATTTGTCCGGTGGCACCCTAAGCAACGCCGATGTTGTGGTGGGGGAGTTTGGCTCGGGGATATTTTCCCAGACGGGTGGCAGCCACATCGTCTCGGGAACGCTGACCATCGAGAAAAACGCAACAGCCAGTGGCAGCTACGAGCTGTCGGGCGATTTCTCCGGTCCGCAGTTGCACGCCGATACCATCGAAAACAACGGGTCCTTCACGATGTCCGGAGCCACCCGACTCTCGGCCCAAACACTCAATAATAACGGCACCTTTAGCTACACCGGAGCCGGCCTGTATGTAACCTCGCTATATGAAGCCGAAACCGCTTTTTCCTCCGTGGTAAAAAATAAGGGAACGTTTGAAATTTTCGGCTTCGGCTTCACGGATGTCGTGCTGAATGGCAAGTTTTTTAATGACGGAACCGCAAGCGTCAATGACGTTCATCTCAGGCAGACTGGCAACTTCAGAAACAACGGCGAGCTGTACATCAATAACTCGCACGCATCTTTCGAGGAATTCGTTTCTTCAGGGGCGGTGGTGGTCGATCCCTCTATTGTCAGTTTTACAGATGCTTTCTTCGAGGAGACCGGCTATCTTGTCGCCACCGGCGAGGACATCATCTATATCAACGGCGATTTCACAAACCTCTCCCAACAAGCGACCCTGTGGGACACCGACGAATCATTACTGCGCTTCACCCCCGGACTGCATTCCTGGTCTGTGGCGGGTGCCGATTTGGGGGCCGATCTACTTGGTTACGAGGACAATTTCGCCTGGGGAACGGTGGAGCTTATGGCCGGAGGCTCACTGAAGCTTATCGGAGGGGCGGGAGAAGCTGCCTATGTCAAAGAGCTGCGTCTCGGAGATGGATTGACCCAGCTCGACGAAATCACCGGTTCAGCTTTCTTGTATTACGATGGGAGCAACCCGGCCAATGACTACCTCGGGCTCAATGAATACGCGCTCCTCGGTGGCGGGCGCATCGCTCCCGCTGCCGTCCCCGAGCCTTCGATAACCGCACTCATCGGTGGAGCCCTTGCTTTGGCTCTGGCCTTGTCCCGCCGTAGGCGGTCGTCGTAAGGGTGATCGATAGAGAGGGCATGAAGGCCATGCCATCGGCGAGTTTGAGGCGGCTGTCCCCAAAGTAGTTGCCTCGCCTGTCATCGATTTTGTTGGGCTCGGGCTCGGATCTACTTTGTCAATCCTCCTGGATGATAGGTAAGCGTCATGCGAGGTGCCATCGCAAATTGCTGCCTCCGGACCTCGTAGATTTCGTAGCCTGAGGGGCTATGACATCTACGACAGACGAGGAACCCTTGATCCTGAAAACCGACGCTCTCGGGAGAGTGCGCATGCCCGGGGAGCGCCGGGAGGCGATACTGGACGCTTTCGAGAAGAGCGGAATGAGCGGACAGGCGTTTGCGAGGCACATCGGGGTAAAGTATCCAACCTTTGCGAGCTGGATACAAAAGCGACGCCGGGATCGCGGAGATTACGGGGCCAGGGAGGGCCGGAGCGAAAAAGGCCCTTCATTCACCCTATTGGAGGCGACGGTGGAGTCGGCTTCGGAACGGGCTTTGGACGGGGAGGCTCTGGAGGTGGAGACTTCGCAGGGCTTGAAACTACGGATTGCTTCAAAAGAGCAGGCCGTGCTGGCCGCGGACTTGGTGCGTGCCCTTGGGGAGAAGGAGTGATGCTCAGTTTCAGCGGAAGTCTACGTGTTTTTGTGGCCTTGGAGCCCTGCGACATGCGCAAGGGCTTCAACGGATTGGAAGCTTTGGTTGCGGACCGCCTCGGGAAGTCGGTCAAAGACGGCGCGCTGTTTTTGTTCACCAATAAAAAGCGCACCCGGCTGAAGGCCCTTTACTGGGATGGAACCGGTCTGTGGGTTGGCGCGGCACAAAGACATCGGGGCCGGGTAAAAGGGGTCAAACATAGAATACAAACATTCCTCCATTTTTCATGATTCTCGAATCATGTTCGTCACACGCGATGGATGCCCCATAATCAGGCGCTGGGCGATCCAAGGATTGCTCGCTGTTGTCT
>CAYQKH010000174.1:4445-6168 GCA_964417945.1 uncultured Opitutales bacterium | reverse complement strand
GGGAGTGCCGCCGACGCCGCGGAAGGCGCGGACGGGGGAGTTGACGCCCCCGGGCATAAGGGTTTGAGCGTGTTCAAAGAAGACAGTGTCGTCAGGATGCATCGGGGAAAACGATCGGGTCAGGGGTTGCCTGCGGCGAGTGCGCGGTTGATGGATTGGAAGAGGGCTCCCTGAAGAATTTGTTCGCGGTAGAGCACTTCAGCGGATTCGAGAATGATGAGATTGCCGCCCTCGACAAGGACGGGGATGGCGGTTTCGAAATCAGGCGGGGCGGGGGTTTCGCCGAGGCTCATAAGGCCGCCGGCAAAGTAAAAGTAGCCGACTGGGCCGGCCTCGGGGAGGGCGCGGCGGAGGCGGGTGATCCCGTCAGTTTGCCGGGCGAGGAGGACGGCGGCCGCGTATTCGGGGGGGACCCGACCGGATGGAGAAGGTCCGAGGCGGAGAATTTTCGCCTTTCGGAGAAGGTTTTCAGCATAGTCAGCGAGGTCAGGTTCGAGGGCGGCGAAGTCCTCCCGCAGTTGATTAAAGAGGAGCTGCTGCAACGAAAGGTTGCGCTCAATATCTCGGATGATCTCGGGGTTCCGGGTGTTACCGGGGCGAAGGGTGAAGCGGTTGGCTTCAATGGTAAGCTGGAAGCCGGAGCGCCGGGCGAGATACTCGAGGGCCTGGCGGGCGGAGAGCTCAGGGATTTCGAGACGAACGATTTTCTGGAGGTCGAGGCCGGCTTCGGGAACGAGCTCAGGTGAGGGCAGGGGGTTCCCGGTCTGCTGCTCCTCGGTGGCGTCGAGGAGATCGCGGAAGGCATCGAGGAAGGGGGAACCGGAGATTTGCCGAGCGGGGAGGACGGCGGTGTCGAGGGCTTCCTCCCAGCTCTGCCCGTAAAGGGGGAGAGCAGCAAGGGCGAGATGAAGCAGGAGGATCGGGAGCCAGTTAACTGACATATTTTTGGACGATGGGGATACGGCGTCCCACCCCAAAGGCAAGGGGGGTGATTTTCAATCCAGGGGCGGCCTGTTTGCGTTTGTATTCATTGAGATCGACCTTTCGGGTAATGTCCTTGACGACGGCGGGGTCGTAGCCGAGTTCGGCGATTTCGGCACTGGATTTTCCCTCCTCGACATAAGCCTTGAGGATGCCGTCGAGAATATCGTAAGGGGGAAGGGAGTCTTCGTCTTTCTGATCGGGACGCAGCTCGGCGGAGGGAGGCTTTTCGATGACATTGCGGGGAATGATCTCGCGCTCGCGGTTGATCCATTCGGCGAGGGCGTAGACGCGGGTCTTGGGGACGTCGGAAATGACGGCAAGGCCGCCGCACATATCCCCGTAGAGGGTGCAATAACCGACGGCGAGTTCGCTTTTATTGCCACAGGTGAGGAGGAGGCGGCCGAACTTGTTGGAGATGGCCATCCAGAGGAGGCCGCGCGAACGGGCCTGGATGTTTTCCTCGGCGATTCCGGGCTCAGTTCCTTTAAAAAGCGGCTCGAGGATGCTTTCGGCGGCGTCGACCATCGGGGCGATGGGCAGGGTGTGGAAGGTAATGCCTAGGTTGCGGGCGAGGGCTTCCGCATCGGTCCGGCTATGGGTGCTGGAGATGACGGAGGGGTTGCTGATGCCGATAAGATTTTCTCGCCCGAGGGCTTCGGCGGCGATAACGGCGGTAACGGAGGAATCGATCCCGCCGCTGAGCCCGATGACGAGCTTCGTGAAGCCGCATTTGCGACAG
>CAYQKH010000174.1:4036-4435 GCA_964417945.1 uncultured Opitutales bacterium | reverse complement strand
GAGGAGGGCTTGTCGGAAACCGGATTTGTGGGCGTAGTCACGAAGGCCGAGGACGAGAGCGCGGTAGGCGGCCTCAAGATCGTCGGGCGGGGAGAGGGGAGAAACCGCACGGGACTGGGTCTCGACGATGACAAGGTCTTCACGAAAGCCGGGGGCGAGGGCGATCTGCTGGCCGGCTGCGTTTACGGCAAGGCTCTGACCGTCGAAGATGAGCTCATCATTTCCGCCGACGGCGTTCGTGTAGATCACGGGACAGTGGCAGGTCCGGGCGGCGCTCCGCACCAGCTCTTCCCGGACGCGACCTTTTCCGTAATGCCAGGGGCTGGCGGAGAGGTTGAGGAGGAGGTCGAGGGATTCGCCGGCGAGGTGTTCGAGGGGGTTGCGGCGCACAAGCAGGGC
>CAYQKH010000174.1:0-4026 GCA_964417945.1 uncultured Opitutales bacterium | reverse complement strand
GGGCGACGGGATCGTCCGTGTAGCGGCGAGAGGTGGCGATGTCCGGGTGTTTCCAGATGTCTTCGCAGATGGTAAATCCGATCCGGAGCCCGTTCCACTCGACGACCGGATTGTCCGTGCCCGGTTCGAAATAGCGGTCTTCATCGAAGACATCGTAGGTGGGAAGGAGGGTTTTCCGGGCACGGAAGCGGATGGTGCCCTGCTCGCACCAGGCGGCGGCATTGTAGAAGGGCCGTCCGGTGGGGGCAGGGTTCAGCTCGGGGTAGCCGACGACCATGGGAACGGGGCCGACGGAGGCGGCAACCTCCTCAAGAATGCGGAGGCAATCCGGGACAAACCGGCTCTTGAAGAGGAGGTCGCGGGGCGGATATCCGCTGATGACAAGTTCTGGAAAAAGAACGAGTTCCGCGCCGTCGGCGACGGCCTTCCGGTAGGCAGAGAGGATGCGATCCCGGTTCCCCGGAAGGTCTCCAACAGTAGTATTTATTTGAGCAATGCCGATTTTCATTTGTTACAGAAACGATTCATCCCTTGATTATTACGGGGGATGCAGCAGATTCAGGCGGTAACGCATTACCGACCAAAGGAGACAACCTGTTCAATTGAACGACACTTTTCAAATGCTAAGGCACTTCCATCTCTCCATTCCCGTCTGCTTTCTTTGGGCCATCCTGGCCGGTGAGGTACCGGACGGGAACCTCCAATCTCCCGAACCCGAGAGCCCAGTGCCCGAAAAACCGATGGAGGAAAAAGCAGGTGTGCTCTTCCTTGACCTCCGCAACGTTCTGGAGCGCGTAGAGCAGTCTAATCTGGAGGTTTTGCTGAATCGGGAAGGCATGGAAGAGGCGATCCAGCGGGTCACCAATGAGCGTGCAGGGTTGCTACCGACGCTGGATGTCCGGGTGGGGCAGAGCCGAAGCCAATTCGTGAATGTGGGGCGGGGGTTTGACTTGCCGGGATCCAATGCGGTAGGCCCACCTTCGAATCGCTTCGACGCGCGCCTGGAGGGCAACTATGCCCTGATCGACACGGATCGGCTCGCGGCTTTTCGGCTCGCGAAGCTCGGTTTAGAGCTGACGGAGTTGCAATATGAATCCCTGCTACAGGACGTCATGGCGGCGGCCGTAAACACCTACCTAGACCACCTGAGAAATCTGTCGACGATGGAGGTGATTCAGGCAAACATCGAGCGCAACCGCTCGCTGCTGGAACTGGCCCGCGACCGTCTGGCCTCCGGGGTGGCGACGCAGATCGACGTGACCCGTGCGGAGGTGGCGCTGGCACGGAGCCAGCAGAATGCTCTCGAGCAGGAGACCGTCATCTTCGAGAGCGAGCTTCGATTGAAACAGATCCTGGACCTCGACCTGGATACGGAAATTACGCTCGACCCGGTCCGGGATCGTCTGGAGGAGGCCCCGGAAATGGATGGAGCGATTGGATTGGATGTATTGTTAGAAAACCGTGCGGAATACCAGAGCGAGCAGGTGCAATTGGAGCGTCAAAGACTCGCGCGAAAAGCGGCGATCTGGCAGCGGTTCCCGCAAATTTCCATTTTCGGCAACTGGGGATATGCTTCGGACGAGATCTTCAGCGGAGAGTATGAGGAAGCTTGGTCATTGGGGTTGCAATTCACGGTCCCGGTCTTCGAAGGATTCTCGATCCGATCGGAGCGGTTGATCGCGGAGAGCAACATTCGTGAGCAGGAGTTGGTGATCCGGCAGTTGGAGCAGCAGCTAAGCTCGGAATACCGGCTACAGGTAAAGCAGGTGCGCTCGACCTTTGACCAGATCCGGGTGGCGAAAAAGTCGCGCGATCTCGGACTGGACGAATTTCGGCTGGCGACCCGACGGTTCGAGCAGGGCGTAGCGGACAACACGGAGGTTGTCGATGCTCAGCGCAACCTGGCAGAGGCAGAAAGCAACTACATCGTAGCGCTTTATCGCTACGGTTTGGCGCGGTTGAATCTCGCGCGGACGTTGGGGAATGTCCGTAAAATCCTTGAAGTTACGGATGGTCCCTGAGCGGCTCATTCTGGCCTCGGGTTCTCCGAGGCGGAGGCACCTGCTGGAAGAGCGGGGGTTGCGATTCGAGGTTCGTCCAGCGGAGGTGGAGGAACTGGTGGAAAATGGGGATCTGGCTCCGGCGGCGTTCACTTTGGAGAATGCAGGGCGAAAGGCGGCGGCAGTGAGCGCAGGGTCGGCGGAAGCGCTGGTGCTGGCGGCGGACACGACGGTGGTTTACGACGGACGAGTTTTCAACAAGCCGGCGGATCTGACGGAGGCGGAGGAAATGCTGCTGACCTTTTCCGGACAGCAGCATAGGGTGGTGACGGGTGTGGTTTTGGAGTTTGGTGCGGGTGGGTGCCGCCGCGCGGAAGCGGTGGAGAGCACAGTGGTTTTCAAGCCGCTTTCGCGAGAACAGATCCAGGACTACTTCAGACGGGTGAACCCACTGGATAAGGCGGGCGCTTATGGGATTCAGGAGGGGGGCGAACTCATAATCGACCGTTATGAAGGATCGTTTTCTAATATTATGGGATTACCGATGGAATGGGTGGAGGCGGCCCTCGCCCACTGGAATTGGCTGGACCTCTTTTTGGATGGCGGGGTCTGATAGAGGTAAAGGTCTGGATGGAAACCTCACCTCAGCAATCCGATTCGAAAAGGGGGGCGCTTCGACCGTCCCCCGGATGGGGATGGGATGACCGCAAGCCGGATCGGAGGCGGGATTCCCGTCGGCTTCTTGCGGCGTTGGTCTGGACGCTCCTGCTCCACGGGGTGGTGGTGTTCCTGATTCCCCGGGAGGCGTTTGCCTTCGATCCAGGCCCGGCTCAACCGGAGTCGCCGAGCTACGAGGTGGTGTTGGTTCCGCCGGAGCCGGAAGACATGCGGTTCGTCCAGACAAACCCGGAGGTGCCGGAAAATGAGCCGGATCCGACCAACCAGTTTGCGAACCGAAACCAACAGGCGGCGCAGGAAGACGCAGACCCGCGTTCGGACGACGAGGCACCGATGTTGGACGGGGAGATGGAGGAGTCGAACCAGATCGTAGAGGGCCGATTGGATGAGGCGATCCCGCCGGCGCCCCCCGCCGCTCCAGAGCAGGCGGCCACGCCTCCTGTTCCCCCGACCCCGTCGCAGGAAGCTTCGGAATTCCCCGCGGAGGCAAATTCTGATTCGGCGCGCCCGGAAATCCGCTCAATCCCGGAGGAACCGCCGACCCCGGCGGCACCGGACTTCCTCAAACAGGAGGCAGAGGATGCATCCGGCCCGGGAAGCACGAGCGGACCCACGGGGGAAAGCCGGGAGCGCCGGGACGATCCCACAAAGCGGGTTATCCCGATCACGGCCCCGTTGCCAGTGGCGGAAGATCCAGTAGAGGGGGCGATTCAATTGCCATCGAAGAACCGGGAGGAGGCCTCCGAGCCGATGCCGATGAATTACCAGCCCTCGAGCGAGGCGACCCAGTCGGCGCCACGGCCGCGTCCGCGCCTGGAACCGAACGTGGTGGCGGCTCCAATAATGAGGTCGAACACGCGGGCCTCACGATCTGGGGTGGTCGCGGTGGATGCGGAATTCAGTGAGTATGGGGATTATCTCCAGCGGATGGTGGAGGCGGTATCCCGGGCCTGGAACTCAAGCGTTGACCGTCTGGAGTTGATCAAGGAGCGTCCGTCGCGGGTTAAGGTTCGGTTCACGATCGATTCGGGGGGAAACATTCGGAACATGCGGGTGATCGACAAGACCCCGAACGCGGAGTTATTGGCGACGGGCCTGTGCCTGGATGCGATCCAGTCGCGCGCGCCATATGACCGTTGGACCTACGACATGGTGCAGGTGCTGGGGACGGAGCAGGAAGTGACCTTCACCTTCTACTACCGGTAAGATGGCCACGGGGGAGCCTGCATCCCTGCCGCTGGCGCGGAAAGCCCACCTCCTCACGCGTGAGGAAAGCGGGATTATTGCGGTTTACAAGCCGGCGGGCCTGCCGAGCCACCCAAACCGTCCGGGCGAGGTGGCGGTGGTC
>CAYQKH010000173.1:0-6234 GCA_964417945.1 uncultured Opitutales bacterium | reverse complement strand
ATCTCCTCGCCGATCCTGAGATCGAGGTCATAGTCAATCTCACCATCCCGGCTGCCCACGCCGAGGTAAACCTCCAGGCCCTCGAGGCCGACAAAAGCGTTTACTGCGAAAAACCCTTCGCCCTTACCCGCGAAGAGGGACAAAAAGTGCTTCAACTCGCTGAGGAAAAAGGCCTCGGCCTCGCCTGTGCCCCGGATACCATCCTCGGGGAAGGACACCAGACCGCCCGCGCCATCATCGATTCCGGCGACCTCGGGAAAATTGTCGGCGGCTGCGTCTTCATGGTCTCCGGAGGAGTCGACCACTGGCACGGGAACCCCGCTTTTTACTACCAACCCGGCGGAGGCCCACTCTTTGATATGGGCCCGTACTATATCACTGCCCTCGTCAACCTGCTTGGCCCCGCCAAGGCGGTCCATGCCTCGACCTCTCGTGCTTACACCGAGCGCAACACCAAACACGCGGGTATCGTGCCCGTGAATGTCAACACCCACTACTCCGGGACCATCGAGTTTGAAAATGGCGCCTTCATTAATGCAATCTTCTCCTTTGATTCCCCGGGCGGGGCGCAATTGCCGTGGGTCCAGATTTTTGGGACCGGCGGAACTCTCAATGCCCCGGATCCAAACCTGTTTGACGGGGAAAACAACTTCCGCCCCGCCCGAAAATCCCACGAAGATCCGGTTCCCGATTGGCAGACGCTCACTCGCAACTTTCCCCACTTTGGACGCCGTGGACTGGGACCGATCGACCTCGCCAACGCCATGAAAAACAATCGACCCGCCCGAGTCTCGGGCGAGCTCGCATTCCACGTCCTGGATATTATGGTCGCCTTTGACGAATCCGGTGCCACCCGCGATTGGGTTCCCATCAACTCCACATGTGACCGACCCGAACCCGTTCCGGAAAGTCTGCCCGATCGCACCTGGCCCGATTAGCCCCCTACCATCCTTCTCTCCTCCCCCCTCCCTGTTGGGCCCGACGTCCTTGCCTTGCAGTCCTCCCTCTTTATTTTCCCGGGCGAACAACCAAGCCCCATTACCTTCCCTGCCTTGGATAAAGGGTTTTCACCTCAAAATGGGGATCTTCATCTTATCTTAAGGTTGTTTCTGGTAGGCTGGTCACCGAAACAAGAATAAAAAATACACGTTCCGGGTTCATTCTCCGAAGGGATCGCTCATTGAAGCATTATTGATGAAAATAGGTTTTGGTTGCGCCGTCGTGGGAAAAGGATTTCTCGCCATTTCCAAGGAACTCGATATCCCTTTCAATTATGCGGGTTCTTGTAGTTGAGGATGATTCCCTATTGTGCCGAAGCATGACCGCAACCTTGGAGGACGAACGGTTTGCAGTCGATTTGGCACAAGATGGCGAAGAAGGGCTCTACAAGGCCCGTGAAGACCTGTATGACGTCATTGTTCTCGACGTCATGTTACCCCTTCTCGACGGTTGGCAGATTCTGGACCGTTTGCGTCCGGACATTAAGACCCCCATCCTGATGCTGACAGCGCGGGATACGGTCGCCGACCGAATTAAAGGCCTCAACAAGGGAGCGGATGATTACTTAATCAAACCCTTTGATACCGATGAGCTCATTGCCCGACTGAAGGCCCTCATCCGAAGAAATTCCGGCCTTGTTCATTCCCAGATCAAGATCGAGGATCTGACCGTCGATTTTTCCCTCAGGCAGGTGATGCTGGATGAATGTGTAATTCCCCTTACCGCCAGAGAATATTGCCTGCTCGAATACCTGGCCATCAATCGTGGAAAGGTTGTTTCCAGGTCTTTGTTATATGAGCGCCTGTTTGATGAAAATGAGGACACCTCTTCAAACTTACTCGATGTTCATATTTCCAACGTAAGAAAGAAATTAGGTCACGGCATTATCCATACGCGGCGCGGGCACGGGTATGTGATCCTTTAAGGACGGCCATCCGCTTTTTTTAAATGGTTAGAAGCGCTAGAAATTGGATTTTTTTCAAGTCGATCCGATGGCAAATCCAAGCCTGGTATGGTTTGCTTTTGCTTTGCGCCTCCATCCTCTTCTGCTGGGTCGCTTACCAGGTCATGTGGATGCAGAAAAGCCGGGATATGGATAACCGGCTTTCCGAGAAAAGTATCTTCCTGGTGAATAGCCTGAGGGAAGTCGCATTGGATAATTCCAATTTCAGTACGCTTATTCAGGATTACCTCTCGGAAGATACCTCTCCCCTCACTTCTGTTCTGATCGAAACCCTGAGGTCCGGAAAAATCGAAATCCCGGCCTCCTTCAAAGACACGTTTTCGGGAACCGAACCGGGTTTCTTTTATTTCCGAATTATCAATCAAGAAGGATCCGTTGTGCTGATGTCGAACAATGCCCCGGTTGACAAAGAAATTTACCCGGCCGCTTCCGGGAAACTCCTCGAAAATTCGAAAATGGTTGGTCAGAGGCGGGAGCGCACGCTGAGCGAAGGATCCCGTTACCGCTTGCTGGTCGGACAAGACGTTTCCAGGGAAATTGCCCAGATGAACCAGATTGCGACCGGTTTAGTGTTATTCTCGGTTGTCCTCTGGGGCATGAGTTTGTTGGTCGGCTGGATTATTGCTGGTAAGGCTTTTCGTCCGATTCGGGAAATAAGTGAGGCCGCCGCCCGAATTTCAGGTGGAAACTTAGATGAGCGTATCCAATTAAATGGGTCGGGAAACGAATTGGACCAATTAGCCTCAATCCTCAACCGTTCTTTTGAACAACTTCAAGCCGCCTTAAAACGTCAACTGGATTTTACAGCAGACGCCTCCCATGAACTCCGAACACCGGTTTCCGTCATCCTTTCCGAAGCGCAACGGATGAAGAAGAAAAACCGTTCGAAGCAGGAGTATCAGAAAGGAGCTGAAATATGTTACGAGGCGGGAATTCGAATGAAGCAAATCATCGAAAATCTGCTTTTGCTCGCGCGCCAAGATGGCCTCGATCAACAACTCAGGATCGAATCCTGCGATTTGACCGGCACCCTTTCCGGCATCGCGGGTTCTTTCGATAGCCTGGCCGAAGAAAAATCCATCCAAATCCATCTGGAATTGAGGTCCATTGTTTTCCGGACTGATCCTTTCAAATTCACCATTTTGATAAACAATATCCTTAGTAACGCCATTTTTCATCATCGTGGCGATGGCAACGTCTGGATTTCCACTTCTGTCAACGATTCAATGGTTCACATTTCCATTCGGGACGACGGTCCCGGTATTAGTCGGACGGATCTGCCTCACATCTTTGAGCGGTTTTACCGAGCCGATAAATCGCGATCACAGCAGGATAATCATTTCGGCTTGGGATTGGCAGTTTGCAAATCCATCATCTCTCAGTTTCAAGGGAGCCTCGACGTCAAAAGTGAAAAAGGAGTTGGGAGCGAGTTTATCATTTCAATACCGCTTGATCCCAAGATCCAAGGCGGTCATTCGTCCGCCCCAACCACGGACATTTCCTCATCTCAGTTCGATAGCCGGAGTCTGACCGGTGCGGTTTCCAATCCTGTTAACGCTCGAGGTTAAGGGATCAACACCTGCTTTCCATCGACCCTTCTCCCTGGAGCCGGTAGATGGGATGGCTGGTTTGGCTCTCGGGTGGCATTGCTCTTCTCGGATTGAATGACGTCCTCGTATTGCCCAGTGGGACTCAAGAAACCGGGGCGATTCCGCTTCGGGGTGAACCGATACCCCGGACCAGTTACTACAAATTTTTTACAGCTTAATGCTCCCTAAAGGTTTCGTCTGGTAAACTTCGGGCGCTTCAAATCGAGCTGCCGCGTCACCGACCTGAGTCACCTTAAATTCTCTTCCTTACCGATGGATGCCCGCACTCAATTTGAGCGTAAACGCGCTTCTTGCGAAAAGCCTGCTTTTCCAAAAAGCGAACTCAATCATGAAAAACCACTCGTCTTACTATCCAATGAAATCGATTAAATACACACAACTAACGCGGCATTTTGCCTCTACACTATGCCTTCTCTGTTTTATTTGCGCTCCTCTGACAAGCTCATGGGCCCAGGATAACATTCTTCTCATCATTGCGGATGATTACGGGAAAGACTCCTTTTCCCCCTACAACATCGGAGACGATGCTCCCTATACCCCTGTGCTCAACCAATTGGCCGAACAGGGCGTCTTAATGAATAATGCCTACGTCAACCCGGTCTGTACTCCTACCCGTGCCGCCATGGTCACCGGCCGTTACGGTTTTCGGACAGATGTGGGGATGGCCTACATCCTCGGCCAGGCCAATACGCTCAGTCAGGATGAAGTCACCATCCCGGAGGTCCTCAGGAGCGAAAATACCAACTATCAGACCGCGGCCATCGGTAAATGGCACCTTCCCAGCGGCGATACCGAACAAAATGATGATCCGAACCAGCAGGGGTTTGACACCTTCTCAGGCACGGACATCGCACTGGGAGCCGTTCTCGACTACTACGATTGGACCAAGATCGTCAACGGGGTGGAGTCCAGATCAACCAACTATGCGACTGCCGAGCAAGTGGACGATGCCAAGGCCTGGATTGAATCACGGGGCAACGGTCAGCCGTGGTTCATGTGGATGGCGTTCAATGCCCCTCACACCCCTTTTCATAAGCCTCCCAATGAGCTCTTGTATTCCGAAGAACTGAAAATCCTCCCTGCCGAAGGTGAGGAAGGATATGATGAGCTCATCCAGAACAATCCCCGGCCATACTTTGAAGCAATGGTGGAATCGATGGATAAGGAGATTGGCCGGCTGATGGAAAGTGTCGATTTGTCGACAACTACCGTCATCTTCATCGGGGACAACGGAACGACCTGGGAAGTTGCCTCTCAACCTTACGGCGGTGAACAGGCAAAAGCGACCCTTTACGAAGGCGGAGTCAACGTGCCTCTCTTTGTGGTTGGAAGCAGAGTCCAGAATGGAGGCCGTCAAGTCGATGAACTGATCAGCGCACCGGACATCTTCAGCACGATCCTCGATATTGCCGGGGTCAGCCAGGATCCGGCTATTCTCGATGAAGTCGTGATCGACGGCGTCAGCTTCCTACCCCTGGTTGAGGACACGGCTGACAGCATCGGCAATGAATATGCCTACACCACCCTGTTTGATGAAGGCCTGACTGGCTTTGTCATCAATTCTGCTCAACGCGTGGCCGACCGCAGGGACCGCCGGGAATCCAGACGTTCCCGTTTCAATCTCGATTTATACGATAGAAACTTCGATCTGACCACGCGGTTCGGTCAGGCGGGTCTCGGCCTGGATTTAAGAACGGCCCTCCAGATTGTCACCTTCGGACAAGCCATCCGGAATGAACAATACAAGCTCATCCGCTTAGATGACGGAACCGAGGAGTTTTATGATCTGGTAGCCGATCCCTTTGAGAAATCTTCCCTCTTTCAAGAGGGAGGCAGTCTCAGCCCCACGGAATTGGAAAATTACGATATCCTGTCGGCTACCTTGGATACCTTGCTGATGGACCAATAAGGGATTCATCCCCGATATCCTTCTCCTGCCCAGCCACTTGAGGCTGATTGAAAGCCCCGGGCCTCGCCCCGGGGCTTTTTCTTTTTCCGCCTCCTGAACCCTCCCCCTCTCCATCCTCCTCCCTATCCCCCTCCTTCAACCGCTCCCTCCTTCCCGCTTGCAACTTCTTATTTTTTCATTCATATTTTCTAATTCGTTCTTTGAGAAACGCACCTGTTTCTCAAACAAAAGCAGTTTGTTTGGGGGTGTTCCGGAATTCGACTTTGGAACGTAGGTTGCGGCTGCATGCCGGAGTTGATCGCTTGGCTCCGTTAAAAGGCGATCAAATAAAGATTAAATGGCGAAGAACAACTCGCTATGGCTGCCTGATAGTTGCAGCCCGTGTCTCTCCTGATGTCCTCTAGGGAACAGACGCGACGACAGAGGACATAGCGATCGGTCCCGCCCCGGGAACGGCCGCCGTATTCAAGCGGGGCTGGCGGGCGAGTAGCGTGTCTCTGCGCGACCCGTCCGCGACAACAAACCAGTGACTAAGCATGGAGACGCCGCGGCAGAAATCCCAAGGGACGGGGGTTCGATTCCCCCCACCTCCACCAATTTTCTCCACAGCTCCGCTGTGGCCAGAAAATTGAGTGCCACGCCGTAGCAAGCGATGACGCGAAGGCGGGCTCATGAGTGCCACGCCGTAGCAAGCGATGACGCGAAGGCGGGCTCATGAGTGCCACGCCGTAGCAAGCGAAGACGCGAAGGCG
>CAYQKH010000172.1:0-6426 GCA_964417945.1 uncultured Opitutales bacterium | reverse complement strand
CGGGGGCGCCAGCGTCTGGGCCGCCACCATCCGCGCCATCCGCCACCGCAATCCCGGTTGCGGCATCGAGGTTCTCACCGCCGACTTTCGCGGGGTCGCCGAGCACCTCGACAGGGTCCTCGATGCGGGTCCCGACATCTTCAACCACAACCTCGAAACCGTTGAACGGCTTCAGCGGCCCATTCGCCGGACCGCTCGCTACGACCGCTCCCTCTGGGTCCTCGAGCATGCCTCCAGCCGTGGGGCCGTCACCAAAAGCGGGATCATGCTCGGCATCGGCGAACGCGCATCGGAGATCGAAACCGTCCTCCGCGATATCCATGCCGCCGGAGTTCGTATCCTCACCATCGGACAATACCTCCAACCCAGCACGAAACACGAGGCCATCGACCGTTGGGTCACACCCGAGGAGTTCAACCACTGGAAGCAATTCGCCCTCGGCATCGGTTACGAAGTTGTCGAAAGCGGTCCCCTCGTGCGCTCAAGCTATCACGCCGAGGAACAATCCGCCCACTTCGGATTACGCGGCACCCTCGCCTCCGCCTCCTGAGCCGCGGTCTTCCCGGGCGATTTCCGCCTTATACGCTTCTCCCTCTTACACTTATTACCTTTCCCCTCTCCGTATGGATTCCACAGCCAAGAACGCTCGCTCCGGCCCGCCGGAAAATGCGGTCAAGCCTCGCGCACGCGGTTTGAAACGGGTTTTCAACGCCATTTACTTCTCCTTTGAGGGCATCGGCTCCACTCTCAAGCACGAAGAAGCCTTCCGCCAGGAGGTCTTCCTCTTCTGCTTCCTCCTCCCGCTCGCCGTCATCCTCCCCTTTCCCCTCTGGGCAAAGCTCCTCCTTGTCTCCAGCCTCTTCCTCGTCTTCATCGTCGAGCTCCTCAATACCGCCATCGAGGTTGCCATCGACTACATCTCCGAATACGACCACCACTTCCTCGCTAAGCGTGCCAAAGACATGGCCAGCGGAGCCGTCTTCTTCAGCCTCCTCAACGCTGGCTTTATCTGGATCAGCCTCTTTGTCGCCCACTGGCCCACCCTCTCCACCTGGATCTCCACACGCTTCTCCTGACCCCCTTCCCTTCCCCTCAAATCTTTCCTCCCCTCCCCAGAATCCGGCTCGCCCGTCTCCGCTGCGCTCCGTCCCAACGTGCGCAATCCGCTGTGTCTTATTCTCACTTTGCTCGTTGAGGTGTCGCCTTCAGGGCTCGGTAGTCGGGCTGGAAGCCGCATGGTTACGCACTTAAGGGCGCGCCCAAACGCCGTCGCCCTCCGCCTTCAGCCGTCGCCCTTCGGGCTATCGCCGACATGTGTAGCTCACCACATCTTGGCTTCATGAAAAATCCGGGTTCGCCTCCCTCCATCGCTGATCCGCACTCCGCGGGCAATAAAAAACCCGGCAGGGGATCCCCCGCCGGGTTTTCGCAAAATCCTGAAAAGAAGTTTTGCCTCAGGCTTCCGTCGAAGCCGCTTGCTTACGACGGCGATGCAAAATCATCCCGAAGGCCAAAATGCCCGCAAATGCTGCATACGTGCCCGGCTCGGGGATTGCGGAAACTGATCCATTTAAAGCAATTGTATCTATATCCATGTTCCCAGTGCCACCTGCATACCCGCTTATTTGAACATCAAAAGCGGATGTTTTAATGCCAGAAAGGGCGATGGAAGTAAATGTAGCGTCGGTATCTTGAAAACTAGTTTGGACATCAGTGAAAGATGCGCCGTCAACTGAAACTGCAATCGTATCAGGGCCTGAACCCGTCGCGCTTACATCAAATGACAAAGAGGATAAGTCGATCTGAAAACCTGAGGCTGGTGTGACCGTAAATTCAATTATTCCTCCAGCTGAAGCATTTAGGCTATCGAAAGCACCATTCACTCGAAGATAAGGTTCATCGGCAAAGTCTGTTCCGAAGTCTGCGCCAGTACCTGAAGTTGCACCACCAGCGTAGCCGATTGAGGATGCTGATACATTTACTGCAGTTGTTGGTGCTTCAGTCGCTCCAGAAGTAAATTCATAGATTACGATCTGCGCACTGGCGCTAAGCACCAGTCCGGCGGTTGCGAGGAGGGCGAGGAGTGTCGTTTTTATTTTCATAGTGAGAGAGATTTGGTTAAACATGGTAAGAAGAGTTCAGATTAAAGGATTCCCCGAAAAACAGATGACCGAGGAAAAGATTGTAAGAGATTCAACAACTTCAAAGGTAGGGAATTCCCAATTCCCCACAAGGCCGAACTCTGTGAATTCTGTTAAAAACGTGTGAACGCAAACCGGTTTTCCGTCACATAAGCAGCTCTTTTCCCGTTTCCATCTCCATTCGGACGAAACCCGAAGGCAACCCATGGAACCAACCCCAAGGGGGTCATCCTGTCTAACCCGGATGTTTTGAGTTTTTTATAAAATAGAATTTTCTCTTTTCAGCAATTGTCCAAAATCGGCAGGGCGGGAGCAAACACCTCAACCCCCAGGTTGTTCCATAAAGAGAGATTGGGCGTGCCCGTTAATATTAGGGGATGTCTCAACCCCCTCCCGTTGCAAACTTGTCACACGCCACAGATTGCCTCACCAAAAAGCCCCCTCCACGATCGCATCTTGTGAATGCTTGCTTGCTCACACCCATCCGGTTTGGCCGCCGCCAACCGCGATCGCACCGCGACCACGGGTTTGCCCTCCTCATCGCCCTTGGCCTGATGAGCTTCCTCCTCCTCGCCGTCCTTGCCTTTACTTCTGTCGTGCGGGTGGAATCTCGAGCGGCCGAACTTGCGCAGAAGCGGGCGATCGCCCGCGAGCATGCCCGCCTCGGCCTCTTTAAGGCCCTCGGCGACCTTCAGGCCGCAGCTGGCCCCGACCAGCGCGCCACCGCCACTGCTGAACTCCTCGGCGCGCAGACCGACCCGTCCAATTTTCGCATCACCGGGGTCTGGGACACCCGCCCGGGGGGCAGCGCCGAGCCCCGCTGGCTTGTCTCCTATCCCGAGGACGAACCCGACCCCTTTGACCTTTCCGTGCCCTATCCCCCGGACGCCACCGTGCAACTCCTCGGCGACGGCACCCTCGGCCCCGACCCTGACGGTGCCGACCTCGTTCGAGCCCACCTCGTCGCCATCCCCGATCCCAACCAACTCGAAATGGGACGCTACGCATACTGGATCGCCGACGAGGGCGTTAAGGCAAGCATCGGCAAGTGGAACCGCCAGGACGCCTTCGAGGACGACCCGGGGCTCACCGCCGACGAGGCCAAACGCCTTGCCCAGCTCACCCCAGGCCGCATGCGCAACGAGTGGATCTTCGCAAGCTGGGACGGCTCCGCACCCGAAGACCTCTGGCAGGCTATGCGTGACTCCCTCGCGCGCACCCGACAGCTCGAGCAGCTCGCCCTCGTCGATGGCCTCCAGCCGGAGGAACTCCGCGACCATTTCCACGAGATCACCTGGAATAGCTTCGGCGTCCTTTCCAACCCCGGTCGCGGCGGCCTGAAAATCGACCTCTCCTTTGACGGCGCCAGCGCCTACGCCGATGATTTTCTCCTCAACAACTCCATCCGCGGGTGGGTCAATCACCGTATCCTTCCGGACGACACCCTTACCCTCAAGGGCATCGCACCCGACCAGATACGGGAGAACCTTCCTGCTTTCACCCGGCCCCTTGTCCTCGCCGAGTTCGCTCTCTATGTGGGGATATTTCGCACCGGCCGCAGTGCCGATACCCTCCGCGCTCAGATCGCCTTTCGGGCTGATATCTGGAACCCACATAGCTTTCCCATGAGCTTCACCCCGCGCGGGCAGGCCGATATCATCATGGAGATCGAAGGCCTCCCTCAGCACAATGTCTCCTGGGTCACCGCCGAAAACACCCCCCAGGAACAATCCGGCACCTTCTCGCTTAACCTGGAGGGCGTTTCCCTGACCAGCGACAACACCGGCAACACCGTCAATCTTTCCAATTTTGAAATCGACCTCTTCTCGAACATGGCGGTCGGGGAGGTCCGCACCATTGTCGAGCGTGCCGAGGGCCCCCTCGCGAACGCCCTTTCCGGGGATGCCACCGGCACCATCCAGGACGACTTCATCTGGACTGAGACCGCCAACGCTGAAATCAATGTCCGGCTCCGCACGCCCGATGGGGAAATCCTCCAGGAGTTCGTCGCCGTCCCCGTTCCCGGCTTCAGCACCGAGCAACTCCGCCACAACATCGTTTCCCGCTCCAAACCCGCCTACTCCGATTACCAGTTCGTCTACCATTTCAAATACTACGACGAGGTGCTCAATATCGCCCCCGGTCAAAAGTCCGACCTCGAGCTCTGGTCCTCCGAGGTCGATCCGCGCGGCCTTCTCCTCGATTTTAATCAGGGTCCCCTCCTCGAAGACCTGATCTTTGTCAACGACCCCGGTCTCGCCTCCATCGATAACACCCTCTTCCTCGAGCGGCCGGAGTTCTTTTACGGCGGGAACGGCTCCCAGCGCCGTAACTACCACCGCTTCTTCGATGTCCCTTCCACCCCGCCCGTATCCGTCGGGGCCCTCCAGCACCTCCAATTCATCGGTCGCCCGCCCTATTCCGTCGGCAACCCGTGGGGCGAGGATCTTAATGCCGTCTTCGACAACACCTTTTTTTCTTCTGTCCCACAGACCGGACAATCCTGGACACCCGACACCCTCCTCAACCCCGACCGGCCGTCCCTCGGGGTCCAGCCCCTCCCCAACGTCCACCTTCTCCCTTTAGCCAGCCCCGGTCTCCCCCTCACCCTCGAGTCCCTCCGCTCCCCGCTCTCCTCCGCCAACTTTCTCGTCCAGGGTGCCTTTAATATCCACAGCTTAAGCGAAGAGGCCTGGATGGCCGTCCTCGGCGGGGTTCACCTTTACGACTGGGAATACCGCGTCAACGAACCGGACCCGAGCTGGTCCCCGCCCATCACCAAGCCCCACGTCAAGAACGCCATTTTCCGCCACGCCTTCGGGGCCGACCGCCACTTCACCCACCCATACCACACCCGGCTTTCCGACTACCCCGAGGTCTCCCAGGCCGATAAACGCAATTGGTACAAGGACTACTGGCAACCCGACTGGGCCACCGCCTACACCGTCGGCATGCGCGAACTCCGCGACGGCACCAACCCCGACGGCATCAACGACCTTGAGGACCTCGCCGCCGCCATCGTCGAAGCCCTCGAAGCCCGCGGTCAACCCTTCCCCTCCTTCGAGGAGTTCGCTAATTCCGGGCTTCTCCAGGAAGCCATCGACGCCACCCGGATCAACACTGTCGACGGCCGCACCTTCGACGAGGCGCGGGACGACATCTTCAACCGCTTCCCCGAGAATTCCCCCAGCTTCCTCTCCCAGGCCGATATCCTTCAGCTTATCGCCCCTTTCGCCCAAGTGCGCTCCGACACCTTTACCATTCGAGCCTATGGCGATCAGATCAACACTGTTACCGGCGAAGTCGAATCCCGCGCCTGGTGCGAGGCCACCGTCCAACGTCTCCCCCAACCCGTCGAATTTAACAACCTTGGCGCCGGCGAATCCGTCCGCGATGATTACCTCGACCCACCCGGCGAGTTCGGACGCCGCTTTGTAATCACCGATTTTCGCTGGCTCGACGAGGAGGATGTCTGAGCGAACCGTTCAATCTTGTCATGAAATTCTGGATACCTTTTTTGCTCGCCTCTTTCCCGATTTTTCTCCCCGCTCAAGAGAAGGAGGAGACCCCCACGGTTGAAATCTCGATCAAAACCATGGCCATCGGACGCGGCGATTTTGACGGCGTCCTGCTCCAGGCCGAGGAAGACGCCGAACCCACCGCCCTTACCTTCAGCCGCTACCATCCCATCGAATACGAGGGCCCCGTCCCCCTCGTCTTTTTCCGCCAGTCCCCGAATCCCGACCCCGAAGAGCCGCCCATCCGCACTCCCGTCGCCACCTTTCCCCTCAGCCTCGAAAGCCCCGTCGAGGATCTCCTCCTCTTTTTTCTCCCGCTCCCCGAACCCGACCCCGACACCGGCTTTCCCTTCCGGGTCTTCGGCATGGACGACAGCTTCGCCGCCTTCCCCCGCGACTCCGCCATCATCTTCAACGCCACCGGCGCTGTCCTCTACGGACGGGTCAATCGCCAAGAGCAGGTCTTCCGCGCCGGTGCCAGCGAGGCCTTCCCCATCGGCCGCGACTTCGACGCCGCCTTCGCCGTCGAAACCCGGGACGGTCCCAAGCTCGTCTTCGAAAACGTCATCGAGTTCTCCGAAGATCTTCGCGCCATTATCATGCTCCGTCCCCCCCACCGCGCCCGCTCCATCCGTATCGTCTCTTACAACATCATCGAGCGCCTCGACCCCGCCCTCATCGAGGAATAAAACCCACCTACCGCCAACCCCTCCTCGCGGTGCCAAAACCCTCCTCCATCACGCCGTAGCCGCAGTGGCGCAAAGGCG
>CAYQKH010000171.1:0-6450 GCA_964417945.1 uncultured Opitutales bacterium | reverse complement strand
AAAAGAGCTGACCGCCCCCCGGCTCCGGCCCCCCGCTCGCGGCTGGACAACCCCTGGCCTCCCTATCATCATTCCACCATGCGTCGTCTCTGTTTGTTCCTGCTCGCCGCCGCTCTTCTCCTGCAGTCCGGCTGCACCACCGCCCGGCTTACCATGTCCGCCTCCGCCATGGAACCGACCCTTCCCGCCGGTTCCTCCTTTGCCGTCGACACCGATGCCTACGACGATACCGATCCACAGCGGTTCGATGTCGTCACTTTCGTCTACCGCACCCGTTCCGGCCTGCGGCCTATCCAGCAACCCCCCGATGGAGCCGAAATCTGTTACCGCATCGTCGGACTGCCCGGTGAATGCGTCGAAATCAGCACAGACGGCTTACGCATTGAGGGGCAATCCGTCGACCTCCCCTTCGGCCTCGAGGTCCGCCCCGCACCCGTTTCCGAGGAATTCCAACGGTTCAACTCCATCACCCTTCCCGCCGATGCCTACTACCTCCTCGGCGATAATACCGATAAGGCACTCGACAGCCGCTATTGGGGGTTTATCCGTCGGAACCAGATTACCGGAAAAGTTCTTCTTCCCCGGTAATTTCACCTCCCCGGTGCGAAAAAGGATTGCCATCCCCCACTCTTGTATCAAAAAAGTAACTACTCTTTACCCACAGATTTTCTGCTATGGATTTATCATCGGGCTGGAAACCATCTGTTCCTTTTGAGCCGCGGCCGATCAAGTTCAAGGAGATCCTTGATCAGGGAGACTGGCGGCTGAAAGTCTACGTCATCCTTTTTCCGGAAAACCCCCTGAATTGGGAAATCCTCGACGAAGGAATTCGCTTCGCCCTGAATGCCTTGCCCATCCCCGCCCAAACTCCCGCCAGGCCGGGCCTTGGTTTTATCATCGCCCACCAGGGCCGTCGGTCCTTCTCCGTATCCAGCTGCTGGTGGGAAAACGAATTTGAACTTGCGCACTCCCTCTTCATCCGGTCGCTGGACGGGGCCGATCCATGGCGTAACGCCCATGAGGAACGCTTTACCAACGTATGGGACCAGGAGATCATCTGGTTCGAGCGGGAGGCCTACGTGAACGCCATCCTGACAAAGCCCGAAAAGCCCGACTTCGAGGGTTACCTGGAGCAACGCCTCTTCGGGTGATGGCAAAAAGGTTCCCTACAGGAACATCCCTGTTTTTCCACCGACTTCTCTTTACCGCCCTCTTCCTGAGCCTCGGCGGCTGCCGGAATCAGGAAAACGACCAGCAAACCCTTACCGTTGCCGCCGCGATCAGCCTGCGTCCGGCCCTCTCCGAACTCGAAACCACCTTCGAGGAGGAACACCCGGGTGTCGACCTCGTCCTCCACTTCGCCTCCTCCGGCTCCCTCAGCCTCCAAATCCGGAACGGTGCCCCTATCGACGTTTTCTGCACCGCCCATCCCCGGCATCTGCATTTGCTGGAGGAATCGGGGCTGGTCCAGCCCGACCGGGTGCAAGAACTGGCCCGAAACCGGCTCGTCCTTGCCTGGAGTGCCTCCGGTCAGGATTGTTTCGAGGAAGACCTTGCCCGCCTCGATCCGGAGGCCGCCTTCCGCCTCCTCCACGACCCTTGCATCGAACGGATCGCCGTCGGGGAGCCGGTCGCCGTTCCAGCCGGCACCTATGCCGATGAAGTTTTGACTTTTTTCAATCTTCGGGAGGCGCTCGAAGGGCGGAGAATCCTCACCCGCGATGCCCTTCAGATCCTTACTTACCTCGCGAACAATCGCGCCCATGTCGGCATCCTCTACCGCACCGATGCCCGGCGGCTCCCCGAGGGCACCCCCCTTGCCTGGCCCGGGATCGCCGCCGGCATTGTCCTTACCTTCCTGCGCGCCCTCGGGGAGTTCGGTGCCACCCTCATGATTGCCGGAAACATCCCCGGCCGCACCCAGACCGCCCCGGTCGCCCTCTTCTTCGCTGTCGAGGCCGGAGACCCCACCCTCGCCTGGATCCTCTGCGCCTTCCTCATCGGCATCAGCATCCTCGCCCTCCTCCTCTCCGGCGCCGTCAACCGCTGGCGCGACCGCTAAGGCCGTCCCCATTCCGCGAAGCCCGCAACTCGCAACCCTTACCCCAAGCCGGCCAACAAGGCCCGCAGTTCTTCCAGTTTGGCCTGGTTCTCCGCCAGCTGGTCACGGGCTCCCTGCACCACCTCCGCCGGGGCGTTGGCGACAAATTTCTCGTTTTTCAACTTGGCTTCTCCTGATTGGACAAGCTTTTCCAGTTTCGCGATTTCCTTCCCGATTCGTTCCCGCTCGGCTTCCACATCAAGGCTCTCCGCGAGGTTCAGGTAAAAGGTCCCAAGGGGGGTGACCGCCGCCGGGGAGGCTTCCGGCTTTTCAAAAACCCGGTCCAGTCGACCCGCACCCACCATCGTTTTCAGCTTCTCCTCGTCCGCTGCGATCACCGCAAACGCGGATTCATCCGCTTCGACGTAGAGATGCAGGTCCCGCTTCGCCCCAAGGTTGAATTCCGCTTTCAGGGCACGCACCGCCGATACCGCTTCACGGATTCGGCCGACCTGTTCGACCGCGGCCTCGTCCGACGCGATTTCCAATTGCCGCAAGCCGACTTCCAGGGCGGTCCGCCCGTCCTGCAGGAATTGCTCCTCCTTCCCATACCCCAACAGGTGCCAGAGTTCCTCTGTAATGAAAGGGATGAAGGGATGCAGCAGCAACAGTAGCTCCCGAATGACAAAGTCCTGGACCGCGAGCACCGTCTCCCGTGCTTCTTCATCACGCATCCGTGTCTTCGAGACTTCTACGTACCAATCGCAGAAATCCGTCCAGAAAAATCGGTAAAAATGCTGTGTGATCCGGTTCAATTCATAGTGCTGGAAATCCTTTTCCACCTCCGCGAAGGTCTGCCCAAGCCGCCCGAGGATCGCCCGGTCGTCCAGATCCATTCGCTCCGGATCGATCCGCGAGAGAATTGCCTCCGCGTTGTGGTTGTCCCCCGAGGGCCCCGACAACTGCCGGAACCGGCAGACGTTCCACAGCTTGTTGCAAAAATTCCGGCCCGGCTCCAATCGGTCTTCCGCGAAAAGGATGTCCACCCCCTTTGGCGCGATACTCACGAGGCCTAAACGGGTGCCATCCGCCCCGAACTTCCGCAGCAGCTCAAGCGCATCCGGCGAATTCCCGAGCGACTTGCTCATCTTCCGCCCCTGGATATCCCGGATCAGACCCGTAATATATACGTCCTTGAACGGAATCCGCTCACGGATCTCTTCACGGGTCAGCCCCCCCTTCGCCTCCCCGCGAAATTCCAGGCCGGCTACGATCATCCGCGCCACCCAGAAGAAAAGGATGTCAAATCCCGTGACCAGAACCGATGTCGGGTAAAAAAAGCCGAGGCCCCTGCCCTCCTCCTCCTCCGGATCCGGCCAACCCAGGGTTGCCAACGGCCAGAGCCAGGAACTGGCCCAGGTATCGAGGACATCCTCTTCCTGTTCCCAGTTCTCGGGGTCCGGCGGACCGTCCACGCTGACATGCTGATTCGCCGGGTCATTGCGGTCCCCTCCCTTTCGATACCAGACCGGAATGCGATGACCCCACCACAACTGGCGGCTTACCGTCCAGTCCCGGATGTTTCGCAACCAGTGCAGGTAGGTCTTCTTCCAGCGCGCCGGGTAAATCTCGATGATCCCCGTTTCCACCGCTTCAATCGCCTCCTCCACCTTCGGGTAGCGGAGAAACCACTGCTCGGAGAGCCGCGGCTCAATCGGCACGTCTGCGCGCTCCGAAAAGCCCACGTTGTTCTCATAGTCCTCCTCACGCGAGAGTTGACCCATTTCCCGCAAGGCTTCCACCGTAGCCTTCCGGGCTTCGAAACGATCCATTCCCGCGAAGCGATCCCCAAGCTCATTGAGCGTGCCGTCTTCGTTGAAGACGTCCCGGACCGGGAGGGTGTGGCGACGCCCGATTTCCCAGTCCACCTCGTCATGCGCCGGGGTTACCTTCAATACCGCCGTCCCGAATTCCCGGTCGATCGCCTCGTCGGTGATCACCGGGATCGGTTCACGTGGGAACGGTCTCCACACGTGCTTTCCGCGCAGGTCGGCATAGCGCTCGTCCTCCGGGTGAATCGCAATCGCCGTGTCACCCATGATCGTTTCCGGCCGCGTAGTTGCGATCTCCACCATCCGCCCAGGCGCTTCCACCACCTCGTACTTTACATAGTAGAGCTTCCCTCTTTGGGGCTTCATGATCACCTCTTCATCGCTTAGGGCTGTGTGGCTGACGGGACACCAGTTGACCATCCGGAGCCCCCGGTAGAGGTAGCCCCGCCGGTAAAGTTCGACGAAGGCCGTCAGGACCGCTCGTGAATAGTCCTCGTCCAACGTGTGCACGTTCCGGTCCCAATCGCACGAACACCCCAGTTTCTTTAACTGATCAAAGATTATGCCCCCGTGCTCGTCCCGCCACTCTTTCGCACGCTCCACGAAAGCTTCCCGCCCGAGATCGTGACGCGTCTTCCCCTCCTTCCGGAGTTCGCGCTCCACGCGGGATTGCGTTGCGATCCCCGCATGATCCGTCCCCGGGATCCAGGTCACCGCCTTTCCCTGAATCCGGGCACGCCGGATCAGAATATCCTGCACCGTGTTGTTCAGGAGGTGCCCCATGTGCAGCACCCCCGTCACGTTTGGCGGCGGAATCACGATCGAAAACGGGGCCTTCTCCAACTCGGGCTTTCCGGCGAAGCAATCCCCATTCATCCAGGCTTTATACCACTTGGATTCGACGGTTTCCGGTTCGTAGGCTTTCGGTATCGCAGACATGACGTTTTCAGCAAGAGGTTAAAAATTCACCATTCCACGGTCAGGTCAACCAGAAGTCGGTCCCGCCTCCGGAACTGAAAAAGGGCCTTTTCTTCTGAAACCTCCTCCCTTCATTGTAGGCGTAATGGATGATCCTTTATTCAGGCGAATCCGCCTCCACGCCCAGAAGCGCCTAAAATCCTCCAAAATCCTGGAGCGCAAGGAGCGGCTTCCCAAATACAAGCGTTTTCTCGAGCTGGAGGACGAGATGCTCCTCCGCTACCACCGCAAAGGGGATTCCGGCCTGCGGGTCAGCCGCGCTCGAACCGTTGTCCTCGACGTCATCGTCGAACAACTTTTTCAGGATGCCATCCGGATCCATGAAAGCCGCCACGGACGCGCCCCCTGCAAAGTCTCCGTTGTCGCCACCGGCGGATATGGCCGGGGCGAACTCAGCCCCTTCAGCGATATCGACCTGCTTTTCCTTTACCCAAACCGCGCCAACGGAACTACGGAAACCCGATTCAAGGAAACCCTTTCTGAAGAAATCCTCTACATCCTCTGGGACCTCCGGCTCAAGGTCGGGCATGCCACCCGCAACCCAAAAGAAGCCCTACAGGAAGCGCGCAACGAGATCAAAACCAAGAACGCCATTCTTGACGCTCGCCGCATCGCCGGTAGCCGCCGCCTCTTTCAGGATTTCCAAGCCCATTACCGCCGCTTTGTCCTTAACGATAACCCCGAGGAATACATCCGGCAGCGGCTCGCCGCCCTTGAGGACCGCTATGAGAAATACGGCAACACCCCTTTCCTTCAAGAACCCGACATCAAAAACGGCGTCGGCGGCCTCCGGGATTACCAGAATATCCTCTGGATGGCCCGGATCCGGCTCAACACCGACAGCCTCGACGGCCTCCTCCAGCGGCGTTATCTCATCGCCCCGGAGGACCGCCAGCTCCAGGAGGGCTATAACTTCCTCCTCCGGGTTCGCAATGAGCTGCACTTCCGCAGCAACCGCCCCACCGACACCCTCAGCCTCGAAAACCAGCCCGTCGTCGCCGAAGCCCTCGGCTACCCCCAGAAAAATATCTTCCGCCGGGTCGAGTCCTTCATGCGAGATTACTACCGGCACGCCTGGAATATCTATCGGATCTTCGAGCGCGTCTCACGGCGTATGCGAGAAAAACTCCTCCACGGCAACCAGTCCATCTCTTTCGGAGCCGTCCTCAGCGGTTACCAGCGGACCCGCGGTAAGCAGATGGACGGCGTCCTCATCCGCGACGGCCAGTTCTATCCCCTCTCCAAACAGATTTTCCACGAGGACCCCGATCGCTTTATCCGCATCTTCCGCCATGCCCAGCAGTTCCAGGTTGGCCTCAGCCTCGAACTCTGCGATCTCCTCGAGGCCTCCCTCAACCAACTGACCCCTAAGGTCACCCGCAGCCCCGCCGCCAACCGCGCCTTCCGCTCCATCCTCCAGTCCGCCGGTGAAGTTTATCCCATTCTTTGGCAGATGCACACCCTCGGCGTCCTCGGACGCTTCATGCCCGAATTCGGCCTCCTCACCTGCCGCGTTCAGCATGAATACTACCACCGCTACACCGTCGATATCCATACCCTTAACACCATCAAGCACCTCGACGCCGTCTTCCAGGGCTC
>CAYQKH010000170.1:0-6478 GCA_964417945.1 uncultured Opitutales bacterium | reverse complement strand
CCTGTCGGCTCCACCGCATCCCTCAGCGAGAGACCTATACCGCTCTCGCCGGCAACCCCGCCCGGTTTACCCTCCTCTCGGATCCCGGTGGAGCACGCACCCGACGCCTTGGCCGCAATCCAGGCGAAATCCTTACCATCCCTGGCAACACCTGGCAGGCCATCGACGCCCTGCCCCACGGTCTCGCCGACTACTCCCTCTTTCAAATTACGGTGGTTCCGCCCTTCCAATATGGAGATCGTCAAATGTCCGATCCAGCCTCCCTCTCCCGGCAATTTCCCGAGTGGTCAAAAGAAATAGTCCGCCTTTCAGCCCCCTTGTAGGGGCGGCTTTCCCTGTCGTGGCACCATAAACTTTTGCCGCTATCCCGTTTGTATTTTCAATTCAAAGCTCTACGATAAAAACTGCATGATCCAAGATCTTTCAGACCTTCGGGAGGAGTATGCTGCCGCCGAGTTGACCGAGGCGACCATCGACCCCAACCCTTTTCTCCACTTTGAGAAATGGTTCGACGAAGCCCGCAAAGCCGAACTTTCCGAACCGAACGCCATGATCCTCGCCACCGTCGATGGCGATGGAAATCCCTGGACCCGAACCGTCCTCCTCAAGGCCTTCGATGAGCGCGGCCTCGTCTTCTACACGAACTACGAAAGCGCGAAATGCGGGCAGCTGAAAAGCGTCAACAAGGCCAGCGTCACCTTCCCCTGGTTTCCGATCCAGCGTCAGGTCCACGTCACCGGAACGACCGAGCGCGTCTCCGCCCAGCAAAGCCTACATTATTTCCTCAGCCGTCCCTACAAAAGCCAGTTGGGTGCATGGGTCTCCGACCAGAGTAAGGTCATCTCCTCCCGGCAAATCCTTGAAATGAAGTTTGCGGAGGTGAAGCGCAAGTTTGCCGAGGGAAAAGTCCCCCTCCCCGACCACTGGGGCGGCATCCGCATCCTCCCCGATACCTTCGAGTTCTGGCAGGGCCGACGATCCCGCCTCCACGATCGCCTCCGCTTCACCCGCGATAACGACACCTGGTCCCTCCACCGCCTCGCCCCCTGACCCCCCCCAAAAAGGCCCAACCAACTCCCTCACCGCATTCCAACAATAGGGTCCCCCCGGTAGGGTCCGCTGACGCCAGCGGACCAACCAATCTCCTCATCACTCCCCCCCGGTAGGGTCCGCTGACCCAGCGGCCCAAAATTCCCCCTCTTCCCTCCATTAAATCCATCCGACCCCGGCCGCCCCACCAGCTCCGGTATCCGATCCGATCAAATCCTCCCGCTTCCGAAAAAACCCTACCTACACCTGATTCCGCCGGGCTCGAAAACGCCGCATCGCCATAAATCCGGCCAACCCGGCGAGGGCCAACGCCCCCACCGTCCTTGGCTCCGGAATCTCGTTCAGGTGCAAAAACTTCACCCCATAATCCAGCCGGGAGCTGTTCGGGAAAGCCCCATTTCCCAGTCGCCGTTTAAGGCATTAATTCCGAAACGCACCTCCGCTTTTCCCGTTTCCAGGAATCCGTTATCGTCAATGTGGGTTTCAATCGACCAGCCGCTGCCGGATGAAATCAACTGCCCGGAGACAGGCAGGAGCAAAGCAATGGAGAGAAGACCCGCCAGGCCGAGGAAATACCGAGGTGCGAACATAAAAAAAGCGTGCTGAAATTGGATAGGGTTAAATTAAGGGGGCAATTACCCTATTATTTCTCCTGGAGTCAAGAGCTTAATCGGCGCGCGATCGCAAAAAAGTCGAAATCCCACACATCAAGGGCGAAAAATCCCTTTTCCAAGAAGCCGCCCCGCCGCCTGCCCGGTGGTCATCCAGAGCGGCTCCATCCGCACCACCGAGAACGCCACATGGGTGGCCGACATCGCCACCGGCACCAAAAGGTTATCCCGATTCACTGGACGGATGGCGTCCAACGGAATACCGGCCGGCTGCGCCGGACCGTCCGCCTTTTGCGGAAACCAGAGCACCCCTTCCATATAGCCCTCCACCGCTTGGGTCCGATCCTGGCAGGGGTGGACATCAAAGGAATGCTCCCCAACTGCAATCGGGTCGCCCACCTCCCGTGTCCGCCCGGTCGACTCCTGCACCGTAAAATGATGTTGGGTTAAAATCGTCCGCCCCACGATCCGGCGCCCCTGCCGAACATAGAGCTGCCAGGGAAGGTGATCAAAATCGGTGAATTCATCGCGGTGCAGACCGAATCCCTCCCACTGGGCCCGGATCTCCGTCGGCACTCGCAGGTCGTTTTGTAAAAACCAGCAGTAGGCCAGAACCCGATCCCGGTGGAGGGCCTCCAGCCGGGAGCGCTCCTCCCAACCAGCTTCCGGCCAACCGGAATTCCTTCCCGGGAGGTTGATGCTCGTCCGGTGGATGATCGAACCGTTCAGTTCAAATTTCCGCCGCGGAAGGCGGGTCCCCGGACCCCACTCCGCCGGATTCTGCCCCGGAAAATCGTCCAGCATCCTCTCCAATTCCTCAAGGTGCTCCGGATAGGACAAGGGCCGCTCGATCCCAGCCCGGCGCTCCGGGTCGTCCGTCAAAATGGAACGCGCACAGTATGCCTGAATAGCGGGAGAGGCCTCGCCGCTCTCCGGGGTCGGGATCAGGGCCTGTTTCCGCCAATCCTGGTAAATGATTCCGGCCAGTGGCTCGCCATGCGCTTCCCGGCCCTCGCGCCCCACCCGGTAGGGCACCCCCGCCGCCGCCGCCAGATCGCCCTCATAGGTCGCATCAACAAAGCCGTCCGCTTCTATTTCAACCGTTTCTCCACTCCGACCCCGCAGCCGGACCGAGACCAGGTTTCGATCCACGCATTGCGCGGATTCCAGACGGTGACCCGGCATCCACTCCAGAGCCGCCCCCGCCCTCTCCAGCCAGTCTTCAAAAATGCGCTGGCAGACCGAAGGCTCATAGTGCAACCCATTGCGGATCAACTCCAGCTCACGCGAGTTGGAACCCAGCTCGCGCGCATAGCAACGCCGCACCTCCTCCAGAAAATCCTGCACATACCCGGAGAACAACCCCGGCCGCACCGCATCCATCGTGCAGAGCCCGCTCGCCATCACCCCTCCGGGGTGAAGCTTCGGACACGCCAGGATCACCTGCGCCCCCTGCTTCACCGCCTCCAGCGCCGAGCAGATCCCACCCGGCGTCGATCCGTATACCAATACCTTCATCCCCTTTATCCAAACCACCTCCACCCCTCCCGCAACTCGTAATACGCCGCCATAGCCCTGAGCCCGGTTCCAGTGAGCCTGACTCCAGTGAGCCCGTCGAACTGTCGAATGGGCGAAGGCGGACCCCGCTTGCATTTCCCACATTCCTGTATTGATTGCGATTTGACTGACTTGACTCATGAACTCCGCAAATCCTCACATCGTGATCCTGGGAGGCGGCTTTGCCGGCCTGTCGGCTGCAAAAGCCCTCCGCAACGCACCCGTCCGCATTACCCTCGTGGACCGGCAAAACCATCACCTTTTCCAGCCGCTCCTCTATCAGGTGGCGACTGCCGGTTTATCCGCCCCGGATATCGCACAACCCCTCCGGCACATCTTCGCGGACCAGAAAAACTGCACCACCTTAATGGACGAGGTATCGGGCATCGATACCGCCAACAACCGGGTACACCTAAAGGAATCGACGCTCTTCTATGACTACCTCATCGTTGGATTGGGAGCAAAAACCGGCTACTTCGGAAACGACCAATGGGAACCGCATGCCCCCGGCCTGAAGTCCCTCGACGAGGCCAAGGCATTGCGCCGCAAACTCCTCATGGCCTTTGAAAAAGCTGAGACCAGCGACGATCCCGCCGAGTGGGAAAAACTCCTCACCTTTGTTGTCGTCGGCGGCGGCCCCACCGGGGTGGAAATGGCCGGTGCCATGGCCGAACTTTCCCGCCGCGTCCTCGCCAAGGATTTTCGCCGGATCGATCCGACCCGCGCACACATCCACCTCGTCGAGGCCGGCCCCCGCCTCCTCCCGATGTTTGCACAGTCCCAGAGCGAATACACCAAGCGTCGTCTCGAGGAAATGGGCGTCACCGTACACCTGAATGCCCCGGTCTCTCAAATAGAAGAAGGTCGCGTCCACATGGGCGAACAGGTGATTGTGGCCGATACTACCATCTGGGCAGCCGGTGTGGAGGGTAACTCCATCGTCACAACAATCAAAGAAGCCCCCCTCGCCCGCGGAAACCGTGTCGAGGTTGCACCTGATCTCTCCCTGCCCGGCCGCCGCAACGTTTTTATCGCCGGAGACCTCGCCTCCCTAACGGATGCCAAAGGCAAAAAGGTCCCCGGCGTCGCTCCCGCCGCCATGCAGATGGGAAAGCATGCCGCCAAACAGATTCTTCGCGACCTGAAAGACAGTCCGCGCAGGGACTTTGTCTACCTCGATAAAGGAAACATGGCCACCATCGGACGAAGCAGCGCGGTCGCCGAATTCGCTGGCATGCGCACCAATGGCACATTCGCTTGGCTGATGTGGCTTGGTGTTCACCTCGTTTTCCTTCTCGGTCTGCGCAACCGCATCATGGTTTTTCTTCACTGGGTCTGGTCCTACCTCACCTGGCAACGCGGTGCCCGCATCATAACGGGACAGGACCACTCCGAGCAGACAGTGCCCGGGCGCCGGGAACAGAACGCCGCCTGACCCACCGTCAGGAATAATCCCAACCTTCTGCTCCATCCCTCCTCGCCGGAGCCTCGGCAAAAGTGACCGCGGCCCAAGCTTATTCTGCAGTTCCCTCCCTCCGCCTAGTCTGCGGCCCAGAGACATTCTCGCAAAACCCGGATGTGCTCAGGCCCCACCTCACAGCAGCCTCCCACCAATGTCGCGCCCTGTTCGACCCAACGTTCCAAGATTGCCGCATAGGCATCGGGGCTCAAATCCTCGCGAGCGGACAGCACGTCAACCGTTCCACCCGGCTTCAGGGGTTCCACCGAGGTGAACCCATTCGCGTAGGCCCCGTAAGGAATCCCCGATTTTTTGAGCAGCGGCAGCGCCGCCTCGATCGCTTCCGGTGTCGAACAATTGAGCAGGAGGCCCTCCAGCGGCAGACCTTTAACCGCTTCTACGGCATCGGAAACTGGTTCCCTTGATCGCAGAGTCGGTTCTCCCGAAGTGTCGCTCACCGTAAAGCTGAGCAGCACCGGCTTTCCGCTTTCCAGCGCGGTCTCCGCCGCCCAGATACCTTCATCGATCGATGGCAGGGTTTCGCAAATAAAAAGATCCACCCTCGGCTGGGCTTCCACAATTGAAGTGTAATGCCGGCGGCACTCTGCCTCCGCCGGAGCGGAACCCGGGCTGTAGCTGCCCACTAGAGGCGGTAGACATCCTGCAACTCGCACTGTCCCCCATGGACAACCACTCCGTTCCCGTGCCGCATCCGCCAGTGCAAACGCCTGCTTCTGCAGTGGCAGAAACCACGAGGCGTCCCCATCGCGTGCCAGGCGCGGTGGCGTCGCCGAATAGGTGTTCAGGGTCAACACCTCCGCTCCCGCCTTGATGAAATCCTCATATACCAACTGAACCAGCTCCGGCGTTTCCCGCATCACCTGCAGCGACCACATCGGATGTGCTGGTCTTTTCGAACGGCGATACAACTCTTGTCCCAAACCCCCGTCCAATAGCGTTATTTTACTCATAAATAATCTCTAGCCGATCCTCTCACCGGACACAAACCTTCAGAAAATCACTGCCTTTACGCTTCCACTCCATCGCAGTCTGGAAACCGCTCACAGCACCAGAATTTGCGGTGCCCGGACCCGTTCGGCTCCCACTGCACCATTCCCGAACCGCACACCGGACAGCTCGGCGGCCCCCGCCGGGGCGATCGCATTGGAATCGCCCCAGAGGAATCCAGTCCCTTCGCCGCCAGCAGTCCCCCGATCGACACGAGGCCCGCCAGACCCAGCGGACCCCAGAAAACCAGCACCGTCGCCGGGATCGCGCCGGATTCTTCGTAAAAAGCCATTCCGCTCAATACTGCCCCCACAAGACTCGCCCCCATGTAAACCGTCAGCGCCGCCATCGGAATCAACCAGCGCCACGCCTCCACAAAAAACCGAACCGCTTCCCGCATAAACAAGCTCCTTTTTTCCATTTCCATTTTTAATCTTAATTGCTCACCCCACCGAATGCAACCACCCCCGCTACCCGCTACCCGCAACTCACAACTCGCAACCCCTCCCTCCCTCTCCCCTTTCGGAGCTTTTCATAAATCCGGTTGATCAAGGCGGTCCACCTGGTCTGGTGGCTCGCCCCGAGCCCCGAAGGCGAGGCTTTCCTGCTCGCCGTAGCTTGAGCGAAGGTGGGACGCCTCGACCCGATTCGCCACCCAACCCCCTCAAAATAACGGATCTCCACCAAAAACATTCACATACCACCCGGAACCCGCTACCAAAATTTAAAACCCCGTTCCCCCTTCCTACCTAACCTCGCCTTTTGTCCAAAAATCGTGCCGCCATCGGCACCT
>CAYQKH010000169.1:0-6486 GCA_964417945.1 uncultured Opitutales bacterium | reverse complement strand
CCCTGAGCGGGGGCGTTAGTCCTTTTTCTTCTTAAAGAGGGAGTCCAGCCCGCCGGGAAGGACCTTTTCGATCTCCTTACCGAATTCGTCGCCAAGTTCCTCCTTTATCTTATCGCCGACCATCTCTTTAGCAGTATCGGCGAGGGCATTCTGAAGGACTTTCTGGAAGGCGCTCGGATCCATGGTCAGGCGCGGGGCGTTGACCGGGCCGGAGACACGGGCGGGCAGGTCGACCGAGTCGAGTTTGAAGCGGTTCTTCTCGTCGATACGGATATCGGCGTTGACGATCCGAATCTGAAGGGGAATATCGAGGATCGAACCATCGAGGGTGGCCTCGCGTGATTCCACGCTGACGAGGCCCTCGCTGATGGGGATATCGACATTATCAGGGGCGAGATCCTTAATTTTTGAGATAGGGATTTCCCGGTAATGAAAATTCAGTTGATTGGCTCCGCGGATGGCGGCGAGCCCGGCCCCGGAAAAGGAGAACCGGATGCGATCGGACTCGGACTGGACCAGGAGGGCGGGTGCTTCTTCGAGGAGGTTCGGCTGAGTGGATAGGAAAGAGCCCTCGATGGAGAACCGCTCCCCGGGAAGCTCGGCAAGGGTAAGCGGGTTCACCCGAATATCCTCGATGGTAAGGGTGGGAGAGCCTTTCACGAGGTGGGTAGCCCTGACCTTATGGTAGCCGAGAAGGCGCGCCTGTTCGCGAAGGCGGTCGCGGAGGCGAGGCTGGTCGTCTGCGACGGGGACCTCATCGGAGCGGGTGCTACGGTCGAGCCAGGATTTCAGCTGGGTCAGACGCCGCTTCCATTCGGGGAAATTTTGCACAACATCTTCCACAGTGGTCTCCCCGGGCTTGGTGAGAATCTCGGGCAACTTGGAATCCTTCTCTTTATCCTTCTGCTTCGGTGCCTTTTCGACCCGTTGCCCGGGAACCTTGCGGGGATCACCAGAGCGCGCACCATCGATGACGAGGGAATTGATCGTGAAACGCTTGGAGAGGAGGTCGCCGACCCCGAGGTCGGCTTCAAGGGAATCGGCGCTGAAGAGGTTGCGTTCAAGGTTGGACGAATCGGCAAGGGCGAGCCCGGTCACGGCGAGACGGCCTTTTGAGGTCTCAAGCTTGAAGGACTCGAGGTCGACGGTGGCCCCGTTGGCTTTTTCCAGCTGAGTGCGGAGGACTTCACGGGCAATCCGTTCATCCAGGAAAAGTGAGCCGATAAAGAGGAGAGCGATGAGCCCGGCTACGGCAACAGCCCCGACGGGACGGATAACGGAGCCCTTAGTGCCCTCCTCGACGATCTCCTTGAAAGAGCGTTTCCCCTTGATTCCCCCGAAGAAGATGAACATGACGGCACGAAACCAGAACTGTCCAGAAAGCTTCCGGAAACGCTCGGAGGATTCTTCAAGGCCAGCCAGAAAACGCTGGAGGCGGCGGAGGAGGGAAGCGACGAGGAGACCGAGGACCAGGCCGGCGAGGGCGCCCAGGAGAAGGCCTCCGCTGACAAGGTAGATTTCAAAGCCCATCCAAGCCGTGACCGGAGCGTTGATGAGGGTGCCGAAAAGGCCGGAGAGCGGACCCTCGAGGAGGAGGATCCCAACCTGAAAGGTAACCGGGACGAGGAGCAGTCCCAAAAGGGAGAGAAGGAGAAAGGATGCCCCAAAAAGGACGAGGTTAGCGTTGAAAATAAGGAGAACAGTGAAAAGGAGACCCCAGAGAAAGGGAGCGGTGTCGAACCCGGGAAGGAAACCGGTGATGCCGCCCAGAAGACAGGCAAGAGTTATCTGAAAAGCAGAAACGTTTCCGCGGATGAATTTTCCAAGTTTGCGTAAAAACATGGTTGGACCTTAACAGCCCAACCCGAAAAAGGAATGCAAATCCCTCCTACAAAAGGGGTCTATCCAGCCTTCCGGCTGCAAGCAGGTATCGCTTTCTGGAGGGCTCCCGGGATGTGGGCAAGCCGAACCTTAAGACCTTCGAGGGTCGAAGGGCGGTTGAGGGCGTAGAGGTGGATCCCATCGGCACCTTCGGAAAGCAGCTCCTCAATCTGTTGTGTGGTCCAATCCAGCCCGATCTCGCGTTCTTCCGTTTCCAAGCCGTCTGCGGACTGGAGGGCGGCGGCCAGCTCCTCCGGAATCTGTGATCCGCAAAAACCGCAGAATCGCTCCAGTTGACGGCGGTTTACGGGTGGAAGTAGGCCCGCATGGATGGGTGCGTTAACCCCGGCTTCCCGGCAGCGATCACGGAAGCGGAAAAAGTCGCGGTTGTCGAAAAAGAGCTGAGTGAGGATGGAATCCGCCCCGGCGTCCACCTTCTCTTTGAGGTTCTCCAAATCCCTATCGGGGTTGGGGGCCTCGGGGTGTTTTTCGGGGTAGCCCGCAACCCCGATCTCCATTTTCGGAAAGTTCTCCCGGATGAAGCGGACGAGGTCGACCGCGTAACGGAAATCCCGGCTGAGGGCGGAATCGTGCGTCTCATCCGGAGGCAGATCCCCCCGGAGTGCGAGAATTTTTCGAAAACCGTTCTCATAATAAGCGGACACCTGCTCGCCCACGGAATCGCGGTTTTGTCCAATACAGGTAAAATGGGGCATGACCGGGCAGGTCGCGTTGTCCTTCAGCCACTCTGCAAATTCCCAAGTCAGGTCACGGGACTTGCCGCCCGCCCCATAAGTGATGGACAAGAAATCCATCTGGAATTCACCTGCGCTCCAGGCCGTTTCGCGAAAATCGGCGGCTGCGCCTTCCGTCTTGGGCGGGAAAAATTCGATCGAAAATTCCCAATCCGAATCCTTGTGTGAAGGAGTATCCATCGTGTAAATCATACGGATCAACATATTTGGATATCGTGATATGTTAAGAATTAAATTTTTGAAACCGACAATTTTTACAAATCAGGCTGAATTTTGAGAAAATGGGGCCTATTCAGGTTAAGAAAATGTGAAAAAGGCCGAAAAGGAGAAAATAGAATTGGGTGTAATCCCCTAAAAGATTCAAGTAAGAGGCATGACGGTAGCAGATTCCAACCCAGTCCAGAGCGAGGAATTTCTGAACCTTCAGAAGTCACCTTGGGAAAAAGCGTATTTTGGCGTGATTGAGGAGCTTGAAGGGAATCCCAGACGTGAAAAAGCGTGCAGTAAAAACTTTTTAAAAAGATTGCGAGGGAGCACCCTGATCTTTACTTCTGCCTCATTATCCCGAAGAATAGGATGATTCTATTACACTACTTCGGAATATCCATTACCAGCCCGACGAAAACCTTATGAACGTCCACAACCGATCAGTCAAAAAGAGCAAGAAGGCCCGAAAGGTCGGCTTCTCTCTGGTTGAGGTCATGATGGGAAGTCTGGTGATGACACTCGTGCTTGCGGGTTCCTTCAGCGCTTTGAGTCAGGGGATCGACATGTCAAACCGAGCCCGGAACGAGCAGTTGGCGGATCGCCTCTTGAACAACGAGATTCAATATTTGCGAACCTTAAGTTGGGACTTAATTGACAGGACCAACATCGACGAATTGAGCGACAAGACCTACAACGAGTCCGAGACGCATTCCTTTTTCAAAAGCACTCGGGGTTATTTTGACGGCGACATTCCGATGCGGAACCTCCGTCTGGAAGCGGATTTTTCAAAAACCCACAGCAACAGCCGGAAGAACATTGATCTGACCTTGACCTGGCTTGAGATCAATGGCCGGGAAATGAGCCGGACAGTAACGTTCATTTACAATAAAGACGGCGTTTACGACTCGTTCTGCCCCATTTTGTAACGTTCGATGGAACGGCGGCGGCCCGGCTTCACCCTAATTGAGCTGCTGGTAGTTTTGATCGCAGGGTCTTTAATAATTGCAGCACTGGTTTCGACCCTAGTCAGTGTGTTAAGGGGGTCCAGCGGATTAATGCACTATTCGGACATGAAACAACAGTCGGATCGGCTCCTGAGTTATTTTTCGAACGACGTCTTCCAAGCCGATTCGCTTGAGTTCACGACACCGGAAACGGACGAGCAATTGGCCTTCAGTCTCTTTTCGGAGGGTTCTTTACTCGTTACCTACTCTTACGGTCTGGACAGCTCGCCGCCGGCGGGGTTAACCGGATCGATTTTCTGCATTTACCGCGAACCGTCGAGTGGAAGTCGGTATGAAATCGCGACGGGTTTCATGAGTCCACCGACGGAGCGGATTTCGGGGGTGGACACGGCGTCGTTCTTTTTCTTTTTAAATCGCGGAAACGAGGTGTTGAATCACACGACCGCGACGGGAAAGACCTTAACAAGCCGGGCGGTTTCGAAGATCCGGCTAAACGGAACGATGGAGCGCGGCGGAAGCGGAGATTTCCCGATCACGCATGAGGTGTCGACGCTTTCGGTTTTGAAGAACCAAGTGATTCGGAACACCAATTAATCTTGGGAAGACGGGACGATGAGAAGCAAGCAGCCGATCGAGCGACGAGGGAACCGACGGGAACCGTCCCGGAGGGGTTCGGTGTTGATCATGGCGTTGCTAATGGCAGCGATTTTGGGAATCGTGCTGGCGAGTTACCTCGACTTGGCGATGCAGAACCTGAAATCGGCAAACCTCGACCACTACAAGGAGGTGGCGAAGCGAGAAACCGAGGCAGGTCTGGAGATAGGGCTCTGGCTGATCAACAACCGACGGGGTTTTCCCGGATTGGATGGCTCAAGCACGTCGATCGTGACGCCGGACGGAACCTGGACGATCGATTATACGGCCAACACGGCAAAGCTGGTGGTTGCGCACGGAGACATTGGTCGCGGGCGCACCGGCTGGACGACGGTGATCATCAACAACATCAAGCTGCAGAACTCGAACGGGATCGAGGGCCTGATCGAGGCGGAAACCGTCATCAAGGATGCGGATGGGAACCTGGAGAGTCGGCAGCGGATCTCAATGGGTTTCGAGCCCCGGAATCTCTTTCCTTACGGTTTTTCCGTCGAGGACGAGCTTCAATTCCGCTATCTCTCGCTGGACGCGCAGAGTTACCAGCCGCATTTTGATTACGACACGATTTCAGGAGGAAGCTTGGATTATCACTATGGAGACAACGTGGTCTTGAGTGCCCGCCGTTTCGACTCCTTTTCGAACGGCAGCCTGAACGTGAATGGAATGGTTTTCACGAGCGATCAGAGTCAGGACGACATCGGACGATTCAGTATCATCCACAATTCGGAGACGGTGGACCTGAGCAAGAATATCGATTCTGGGCTTTATAACGAGGGTTTCTCCTCGCGTTTTCCCGACTTGGAGGCGCCTTCCTTCGTGAACAACAACGTGGTAAGCATGCCGGGAACCTGGACGACGATCGACTTCGGCAAGACGATTGACAGCGGCTACGACCCGAGCACGGGGATTTTTCATTACAAGGTGGAAGGGGATCTCGGGGTGGGCTGGGGCCAGAAGCTCCGGATCGATGGCCCGACGGTCCTTGAAGTGACGGATGATTTCTACATCGACTATGGGGGGGAGGTTGAGATCACGGGGAATGGTTCGCTCACGCTCTTCGTGAAGGACACCTTCCAGGTCTGGGGCGGAAAGTTGGACAACCTGACGAAAGATCCCTCAAAATTGGTCATTGTGGGAAGCCGGGAATCAGGGGACACCTCTTGGTATATGTATAACGACGCGGATTTTCACGGGGCGATGTATGGTCCCCGGGCGCGGTTTTATTATTATGGCGGGAACTACAGCCTGTCGACGGGACAGTTTTACGGAGCGGGGGTGTTTGAGGACCTTGATATTATTGGTGACATGGATTTCTATTATGATGAAGCTGTTTTTACCAATCTGGTAAAAGACAACCGAGCCTTTGATGAATTGTTTTACTACGCGCCGACATCCTGGACGGAATCGAATCCATCCGCCTATCTGGATGGCGACCCGGGTAGTCCATAAGGACAAGGAGTAGCGAAGGGATGAACAAGCTGGATCCCGCCAACGCGTTGGCCAACCGGGTCAACCAATCCCTTGGGGAGGCACTCGTGCGACTGAAGCTGGTCTCTTTGGAGACGAAGGAAAAGGCGATCCCGCTAATGAAAAAGCATCTTGTGAAGGGTGATATCAATCGCGCCTCCCTGTTGAGAATCCTCTCCTGGGACATGAACGAGCTGGAGGAAAAGGAGGTCCTGGACCATCTGGTGGAGGAATCGAACCTGGGCTATTGCAACCTTCTGAATTACACGATCCAACGGGACCGATTACCGACGTTTCGCGTGAGCGAATGCTGGGCGAGCATGTCGATCCCGATCGACTTCCTTGAAGGCCTTTTTTTCGTAACGACTGCGCATTACCTGAGCGAGGAATCGAGAACGCACTGGGAGCGGCGACTGAACCGGGAAATTGTTTGGATGATCAGCGATCTTTCCTCGATGACGATAACGTTGGAGAAGATGGAAAAGGTGGAGGCGAAGGAGCGCGAAGAGGAAGAGGAAAAACGGAAGCTGCGGAAGACGCGTTCACCTTTCGGCGGC
>CAYQKH010000168.1:5976-6524 GCA_964417945.1 uncultured Opitutales bacterium | reverse complement strand
GCCGGTCGCATAGCCGAGCGGCTTGAGCAGCGTGGCCAGAGTGGGATCTTCCTTCTGCAGCCCGATCGGATCACCAGGCATGCCGATTTTGAGGAGTCCGGTGCGCTTAGGCGATTGACCGGTAATGAAGGCAGCGCGACCTGCCGTGCAGCTCTGCTGGCCGTAAGCATCGGTGAACATGATGCCTTCCTTGGCGATCCGGTCCAGGTTCGGGGTCTGGTAGCCCATCATGCCGTGGTTGTAGCAGGATGGATTGAACCAGCCGATGTCGTCACCCATGATGACGATAATGTTGGGTTTTTTGTCCTGAGCGATTGCCGAGATACTGGCGAGCACCAGGGCGATGAGAATGGAGATGAATTTGTTTGGGTTCATGAATTCGGCCAATTTATTTGATTTGAATAAGTCAACTTTTTGCCAGTGATGACTCCAAGAAGGGTTTATTAAGGATAGGAATTTGCTTTTCAGCGGCGCCATCCGCTGTGGTGAGGGTTGTTTGACTCCAAAAGACCTCTATCGCGGCAGAGGGACCCCTCCAACGAAAAGGA
>CAYQKH010000168.1:4767-5966 GCA_964417945.1 uncultured Opitutales bacterium | reverse complement strand
GATAGGGATTTGCTTTTCAGCGACGCTAGCCGCTGCAGTGGGGGGTTGTTTGACTCCGAAAGACCTCTCTCGCGGCAGGGGGACCCCTCCAACGAAAAGGAATTTTCGATTGGAAAAACCTATGGATGATTTCGGAATGAACCGAGTTCAACCATTATTTCACGAATGAACCCATATGTTTAGGAACCGCTTTTGAAGCTTCTCTGGCCTCTATTTTTACAAGGACCGGTCATCATCGAATGAGGATTCAGCGTATCATGGGTCCCACTTTGTTGGCTGCAACCGGGGGATGACCCGGTAGTTACCCTCATCGGTCCCCAACAAACGAGAAAGACCACGCTTGTGCGGGCGGTATTTCCGAACCACCGCTTCTACAATCTGGACAACCCGGAACTCCGGCACTTGGGCGCGGTGGTCGATGCCAAGGCCTTCAACAGCGTTGAGCCGCCCGCCGGGGTGCACCAACGCAGTCAGAAACAAATGCGCATGTGGCGACGTATCCATCCGGTGACACGGCGGAGGGCTCTCTCTTCGATCTTCGGCCCTTCACTCCGCCCAAGTTTCCAAGGGCCTCTTCACTACCACGGCCTCTCCATCCACTCCCTCTCCATCCTTCTCTTCATCGTCCTCTTTTGCGATTCCAACGCGAACAGCAGCTTCGGGCTCGCCAGAGCATTCGGAAATGCCCTATCCGGGCAGGAAACCGTAGATCTTTCCGGCACCTTCGGAGACTCCCTCCTCGTCTCCGTCAACGCCAACTTCGATTTTTGATCCTCGGTCACCGGCGTCGCGGATAGGCAACAGGGCGGAGCCCTTGCCTCCGGCGGCTACGACGACATCGCTCCTCACCTTTACCAACCCCATCCCCGAGCCCCCCACCTTCGCCCTCCTCTTCGGCTCCACCGCCCTCTTCCGCCGCCGCAAGGTCCCCGGATTCGCTTGAGGCATGCATGCACAGCATCAACCCCAACAAGGATACCTCCCACCGTAGGGCCTCCTGCTCGCCAGGAGCGCCTGAACCAATCCTGTCAACCCACCGTAGAGCCCGCCGTGTCCTGCAAAGCCTCTCGGCGGAATAAGAATGCTCCGCATCTACACCTGAACCCATGCCTCACCACCCAATCTGGATCCCCTCCCTCTCCTCTCCAATCTCCTGTTCAACCTCCCCTCCCCAAACCGGCAACGCCGCTGTTTCCTCG
>CAYQKH010000168.1:0-4757 GCA_964417945.1 uncultured Opitutales bacterium | reverse complement strand
CGCTATCCAGACCCTCAAAGCGACCCGCCACGCCAGAGTATCACCGGAGGCGGAAGCGGAGACCCTGAGCCTACCGAAGGGCCACTACCCAACCCGCTACCCGCATCCTTCAACCTTTCACCTTTTACCTTCCCACCTTCCCCCCTTCGCACCTCAATCCCCATGCCCCTTGACGCCTGTCTCCCGGTGAGAGCCAAGAATTCGAAGGTTAAATTTAAAGATACCCCGACTCCACGCACGACCATTCTCAAAAAAAAGCCAATATCCAATAAAACCCGTAGAATCTTTATCTTTTGCGTTTACCCCCATTTTGGTGGCCTGTCTTCCGCCCCCTCCTTACGTTCGCAAAACCACCGAATAAAAGAGATAATCCCTACCCTCGATCGGAATCTCCCGAAAGGACTCGATCGAAAAGACCGCTTCCAGAATCGGCTTCAAGGTCTCCTTCGAGGGAAACGAAAAAAAGCGCTTGGGCCGGTAATTATCCTTTTCCAATACCCCTTCAAAATCGGAACCGCCATACTGGCCAAAGAAGCACAATCCACCGGGGATGAGAAGCGTTTTCAGGGTTTCAAGCACGCCCGGCAATTCCTCTCCTCTCACGTGGACCAGCGCATTCAACGCAAACAAGCCATCAAAGGACTCGGGTGGGAAATCCGTCTGCAGAAAATCCATCACGCGCGCATCCAGCCCCTTCAGGCGGGCCGCCTGCACCATCTTCGGAGAGAGATCGATGCAGGTTACCGTAAAGTCGTTTTCCGCAAACCACTGTCCATCCCGGCCGGTCCCGCACCCGATATCCAGAATTCGGTTTTTGCCCTCCCGCATCAGCTGGGTGGCAAAATCCCGGCGCTCCTTCCGTTTCCAATCTTCGTAGCGATCAAAGTCCCGCAACTGCGCCATGCGGTCGTAGGCCTGGATAAGGTCCATGTTCACCGCCTCTCGGTTGAATGAGCTGCTCATGATTCCAATATCGTGAGCTTCCCGGCCAGTGACGAGCCCAAAGCCGGTCAGCCTTGTGGCAGCAACCAGCGCCAGGCCAGCAGCGAAGCCAGCAGCCGGTTGCCGGTTCCGGTCAGCGAGCAGAAACCACCTGAATGGGCATCGCCCAAGGCTCCCAGTCGGCACCTCAGGTCCAGATGGACTTCGCCTTCATCCGGCCCGATTTCAAAAACCGTCATCGGCACCTCCGCCCGGAACGAATACCCCATCGGATCGACCTCCACCTCGATCGATCCGGATCCGATATCCTCACCGCTGCGGGTCAAAAGCCGGGCGGAGGCGTCCTCTGCAGGCGGCAGGATCAGCACCGAAACCGGCTTCCCTGAACCCACCGCCGTCACCACCCATTCCAGACCCGACCCTTTCTTAATTCCGCCTTGCCCGAGAATGACCGGCTGGATATCCGAATCCAGGACCCGTCCCGCCAATACAAGGTTCGCTTCTTTCCGGGAAAAGGATCCGGTTACCGCCTCGTTCCCCGCCATCTCGATCTGGAAAGGGAAGCGCCCGTCGGCATCCGCCTCGAGTCGCTTGCGCGGACGCAGGGTCAGATCCCGGCAGAGCACCTCTTGATTCTCTGAGGATAGCCCCAGCCGTAAACTCGTTGCAATCGGTTCCGTTAATTCGAGAGAAAGGGGCACCTCGACCGATTCGCCCGCTCCCGCTTCGACCTCGATTGGTCCTTTTCCGTCCAGCCGCCGAATCCCCTCCGGCAGCTGAAGGTGAAATTGAAGTGGCGCTGTCGTGCCTTCCGGGCTGCTCACCTCCAGAATGACCGGCAACGGTCCTGCCAAGTCGAGGCTCGCCTCAACGCCCGGTTTCAATTCTGCGAGGGTCCGGTCTCCGGTTCCTGCATAGGAGCGCCCCGTTCCCGGAAGGACCGGTTTGAAGTCCCCGAGGTATCCATCCGCCTGGTGGGCTTCGATCAATTCGTCACACATCGACCAGATCTGGTCCAGGTTCAGCGTTGCCGCCGTGTGCGGATCCAGCATCACCGCGTGGTAAATAGCTTCGCGCTTCCCCGTCAGGGCTGCCTCGACCGTCAGCTCCTGCACCGCAATGTTGCTCTGACACAGGGCCGCGAGCTGGGGTGGTAGCGCCCCGATCCGCACCGGTTGAACCCCGTTTCCGTCCACCAGGCAGGGAACCTCCACGCAGCAACCCGGGGTCAAGTTTGAAATCAGATCGCGGTTCGGAACATTCCCGTAAATCACCGTGGGCTCGTTGGTCTCGCAGGCGTGGATGATGTAAGCCCCATACTCGTGGCTCTGGGGTTCGACCGTGAAAGAACTGCCTTCCGCCTCGCCAAGCAACTTCCGCTCCTCCTCCTTCCAGGTCGCGATGATCGATTCACAACGCCGCCGGTATTCATCAATCGGGATGTTAAAACGCTCGATCATTTCCGGACCGTGCGGAATAAAGTACGGGACATATTCTGACTGGTGTTCACTCGATTCCGTTACGAAATAACCGGTCCGCCGCATCATCTCGAAACGCACCGCATCGAGATCCCGAATCCGCGGGTCTTCCAGCGCCTTGAAAAGCAGTGGATACGCGTCCCGCCCGCTGTAATCAAACCGCAGGAAAAAGGCCATGTGGTTGATCCCCGCCACCAGGAAGGAAATCTCCTCGTAGGGCAGGTCCACGTAGTTTGCAAGCTGCCGGGAAGTCCCCTGCACCGAATGGCAGAGCCCAACATGCGGCACCCCAACCGCACGGTCGATCGCCCAGCAATTCATCGCCATCGGGTTCGAGTAATTGATGAACAGACAGCCCGGGTTCCCCACCGAGGCGATGTCCTCCGCAATCTCCACCAACTTCGGGATCGTCCGCAACCCGCGGAAAACCCCGCCCACCCCAAGCGTATCCGCAATCGTCTGCCGCAGCCCATACTTTGCCGGTATCTCAAAATCCCTCACCGTCGAAGGCTCATATCCGCCGACTTGGATCGTGCAGATCACGTAGTCTGCTCCGCGCACCGCCTCCGTCCGGTCCAGAGTAGCCGTAATCCGGGCCTTCACCCCCAACGCTTCACGGATCTTCTCCGTCGTGCGCTCCGCCACTTTCAGGCGCTGCGCGTCGATATCCATCAGGCAGATCTCCGCCTCCGCCAACTCCGGGAATTGGAGAATGTCCCCGATCAGCCGCTTCGCGAAGACAACTGAACCCGCCCCGATCAAAGTAACCTTGGTCCTGCTCATGCCGCTGAGACTCAACTTCCCAACCCCCTCCACGCAAGCCGTCTCTCAGGAAAGTTCTGCCTCACACGTCCTCTCCCCTTTCATCCTCTGTCCTGCTTTTTTTTAAAAAACCATTCCATTACTCCGCCTTTGGAGGTCGCTGGCGGCGGCTAGATGTCGAGCTTGAGGGAGCCGACTGCGGGGAGCGTAGCAACCTACGTGACTCGTGGGCGGCGATACGAACACTCGGTATCCAGCCCCGAGGACACCGGGGGAATTTTTGTTAAATGCCCCTCGGTGACTGAAACCAGATCCCCTTCCCCCGGTGTCCGGCCAGCGGCCTCCTAATAAGGACGGTAGCCCGACACCATCAACCCATACTCCGAAGGCGGCTTCACCGTCTTTCCCGCCGCCTTGGCCTCCGCTTCCGCACGATTCTCCACCGTGGTCGCTCCCACAATCGTGTAATCATCCGTCCGGCGGTAGCGGTGGATAAAAACCGGCCGGGCCGTGGAAGAATGATTCTCCTTCGAGCCGTGGATCGTTTTCACGTGAAAAAAGATCGCGTCTCCGGCATCCCCACAGATCGGCAACGCGCGCTCCCACGGCCATTCGTCGTCGTCGAGCCCGAGATGGGAAAACGTATCCACATGCTTCAGCTGCCCGAGGTTATGGGAACCCGGCACCACGTGAAGGGCTCCATTTTCCAGATCCGTCGGCACAACATAATTCAGCACCGCCAACGGTCCTTCAAAACGGTGCTCAAAATAGGCCGAATCCTGGTGCAGGTGTTTCGGGTGCCCGCCAACCGGCTCCTTGTAGAGGCATTGTCCCTTGTCCTGCAGTTCCACGTTTTCCCCGAGGATCCGATTCACGAACGCTACCGCATTCGGGTCGAAGGCCGATCGCAAAAAGGCCGCGCTCGTGTGGTAGCTCACGGCCAGAACCATGATCTGCCACTCCCGCTCAAAACTTTCCGGCGCGGGAAGAAAAAGGGTTCCGTTCGGGGTCACCAGACCTTCCTTCCGCCGCGTCCCCTGATCCAAAAGAGCGATCGACTCCCTCGCCGTTCGCTCGATGTCTTTCGCGATGGCCTCCAGGTAAGGCTTCATCAGTCCGCGCACGACCAAGCAGCCGTGCTCACGGTAAATGGCTTCCGCGCGATCCAGGTCAAAGGCGTCGGCGGATACTTCAAGGGCTTCTATCGGGGGTAACGTGAGTTCTTGCATTGCGGAGTTGGGGTTGAAAAAAAATGCGCATTATAAAAAAAGCACCTGAATTTTCCAATGGCAGAGGCGGGATTTTTTGTGTCATTTTCCGGCATAGAACAAAAACTGAACCTGGCGAATCCACATGAAATTACCCAATGACCAAAACATTCGCCTCCTCGACGCCCGCACGATCACCATCGGGAAAGATTGGAATTTCCGTGATGTCTTTTCCAGTTTCTGGCGTCTTTACTGCAATCGCGACGAAGGCGCCGCCGTCAGTTGGGACGGTGGAATCTGCGATCTCCACCCGGGCCGCCTCTACCTTCTCCCATCATGGCTTCCTTTCCATTGCCACAACCAACAG
>CAYQKH010000167.1:0-6619 GCA_964417945.1 uncultured Opitutales bacterium | reverse complement strand
GTAAACGGTAAAGCCTATCTGAAATGCCAGGTTGCCATGCCCTCTTCCACCCCATCCGGCAGTTCCACTTGCGTGGCGGTGGTGCCGTCCTTCCGCCGCTCGACTTCCACCACGATTGGCCCCCTCGGTGTCGGGTGCTTGCACCGGAACCACTCCAGCCCGCCCGGTTGCGGGTCGATCACGACCGCCCGGAATCCCGGTTTCACCGGCCGGATGCCCGCCACCCAGCGGGGGATCAGGTTCGCCGGGGCCGCCCCCCACGCATGGTTCCAGTCCAGGTTGTTTTTATATTTCCAGTCCCAGGCCTCCATCGTAATCGTCGAGCCCGCTTCCAGCATGTTCCACCAACTGCGGTCGTCGCGAGCCGTCAGCAGGCTCATTGCGTATTCGGATACCCGATACGAGAAGAGTCCGTCCAGCAGGTGTTGTGCGCCATAAACGCTGCAGGCCATCCCCCGGCTTTTGATAAAGGGAAGCACCGTCTCCAGAGCCCGTTTCGGAACCAGTCCGAAGGTCAACGGGAACAGATTGGCATGCAGCGATGAGTGCCGGCTTCCCTCGCCGTCCACGAACAGCCCGCGGTCCTTGTCAAAAAGCCTGTTCAGGAGGGTCGTTCTCACCTTCTTCGCCCGCTCCTCGAAAAAGGCCGAATCCGCCGCCTTTCCGAGAACCCTCGCGATCCGCCCCATCAGGACCAGGGTGCGGTAATGGAAGGCGTTGATCACCGTGTTCACCGGCATCATTTCATGCCCGTCATTTTCTCCCGGCTCGTTTCCTGCAAAGGCCGCCCACGGCCAGTCCACCAGGTCCTTCATCCCGTCCGGGAAAATAGAGTTCTCGTGGTGCAGGTGGAGGCTTTCCTCAAATTCCCGCGTAAGGAGTCCGGTCTGAGTGGAGATCAATCCGTCCTCCCGCGCCAGCCCGATCAGCGTCTTTCGTTTCAAATCATCGTAAAAGACCCGGAGGGATTCCGCTTCCCCGGTATATTCGTAGTCCGCCCACGCCATCAGCACCGAATGCATATTCCACTCCGTCACCCACGTCGGATGCCGGAGTAGGTATTCGTGCGTGTAGCGGGCCATCCCGTATTCGCAATCCACTGCGTAGTGGCTCAACTGGTAGTGTAGGCGTCCCCTTCGTAGGGAATTCGCTCCCGGTCACCATCTACGTAGACCCCGCAAAAACTCGTCGCCTGAATGCTGTATTTGCACAGTTCCCAGACGGCGTTCAACACCGGATCGGAAGACTCGAAATCACTCGCTCCTTCATCAAACGCAACCTGTGCCGCCAATTGAACCACCTCTTCCTTCCCGATCCGGACCCCATTCAACCGCTCGATCTCCGCATACCGGAAGGGCAGGACCTCCCCCACCCGCTCCGGCATGGCGATCGCTCCGGGTCCGGTGTTCCGCTTGTCCGGCGGAATTCCCAAGGTGACGCTACCCATGCCGGGACGGACCTCCACTTCCACTTTCCGGTAGCGAATCGACCCCGGTGGATTCCGGTCCAATCTTCCCTCTTCCCGTAATTTTTCCCCCAGGTGCACCACCAGTCGCCCTTGCCCTTCCACCGGGATCCGTAGGGTCCCGAAGGCCGCTTTCCCGAAGTCAAAAAAATCACCCTGATCTCCGAGGGATTGCATCCGCTTTATCACCACCGTCCGGGTCTCCACCCGGGGTCGCTCTAACGTGTAGGGTTTTGACATTCTTTTTCCCTATCCCTTCTCGTCTTTTTCCACAATCTCTTGTGACAAAGAAAGAAAGCGGGCCGCCGGGGAGGGGGTGGTGTTCCCTGGCGTCCCCCTTTTCGGGCACCACCTCAAGCCGGGCCCGGCACCCCAGCCCGCGGAGTAACCATCCCGATTCATCCGGACAGACCGTTGCCCGGACAAGCCAATACCACATCAACTCCGACTGTTTTTCCAGTTCGATCCGGCCTCGCCCCATCCCCGTGCAGAAGCACCATGGCCACCATAAGATGTCCCGCGAACGGGTGCATTGAGACGTCTCCACGTCATCCATTCAATCTCGGCCCCAGAGTCAGGTTGACCACGTCAACCGAGTCTGATCCGCTTCCTGAAAATGGGGAGATCCACTCCTTTTTGTCGTATTCACGCCGAACATCTGCCTGAACTCTACCGTCTTGCGGCGGAGCGCTTTGGGCCGTTGCCGGCCTTTGCCACCCGTCAACCCGATCGTTCGTGGAAACCGTTAACCTTTCGGAGCCTCTATAAGCGCGGGCGGGCCATCGGAGAGGGCCTCATCGCACTTGGAGTGGAAGCAACGGAGCCCGTCGGCGTTTTCAGTGACAACCGGGCCGAGTGGATTCTCGCCGATGCCGGAATACAGCTCGCGGGTGCCGTTATCACCCCGAGGGGCATCGACCTGACGGACGCTGAGTTGATCCACATCGTCAATCATTCCGGAATGAAGACCGCCTTCGTGGAAAATCCGGACGTAGCCCGCCGATGTCGGGAATTGCAGGAGCAGATCCCCGGCCTGCAGTCCTTGATCCAGCTCGACACAAGCCGGTGCCCCCCGGAGGGCGTGAGGAGTCTGGACGACCTTGAAGCATCGGGCCGGAAGCGGCTCGAGAGCGGCTCCAACGCCGTGGATGAACGCACCGCCGGGATCCGCAGGGAAGATCTGTTTTCCCTCATCTATACCTCCGGGACGACGGGGAAACCCAAAGGCGTGATGCTCACTCACGCCAACATCATGTCGCAGGTGGATTGCGTTCCACTCGAAATGTCCTCTACGGACCGCGCACTCTCGATCTTGCCTGTCTGGCATATTTTCGAGCGGATGCTGGAGGTCTTCCTTATCAGCAACGGTGCCTGCAGCTATTACACAAGCGTGCGGCATTTCGCCGACGACCTCAAACAAGTAGAACCTACCTTCATGGGTTCCGCTCCCCGTCTTTGGGAAAGCCTGCACCACCGCATCATGACCGGCGTTCGGAAAGCCCATCCCATCCGGCGGGTCCTCTTCCACATCGCGCTTTTTCTCGGAGTCCATTACCGTGACGCCCTCTTCGTCTTGCGAGGCCAGGATCTTCGCCTCCAGCCCGTTCCCCGGGTCCGCATCCTCCTGCGAAAGATCTGGGCAGCCCTGAAGTGGACGCTCGTCTTGCCCGGGTATGGATTCTTCAACGCCGCCGTCCTCGAACCGGTTCGCCAGAAGGCCGGAGGCTCGCTGAAGGGAACGATTTCCGGAGGGGGTGCGCTCTCCCCCGCAATTGACCGCTTCTTCAACGCGATCGGCATCCCCGTGCTCGAGGGTTACGGGCTCACCGAAACCTCACCCGTTATCGCCGTCAGAACCTCGGAAAAGTTGGTCTGCGGCTCTGTCGGCCCCCTCCTCCCGCAGACCGAGGTCCGCATCGTGGACCTCGAAAATGGAGGGATCCTCTTTCCGGATCCCGATGCCCCAGGTGAAGGCCGGGGACGGCGAGGGGAGATTCAAGTCCGGGGCCCGCAAGTCATGCGAGGCTATTACCGGGATCCCGTCACCACCGGCGAGGTCCTCAGCGAAGACGGATGGTTTCACACCGGTGACCTCGGGATGGTCACTTTCAACGATACACTGAAGATCCTCGGTCGCTCCAAGGCGACAATCGTTCTCAGCAACGGAGAAAACGTCGAACCCGAGCACATTGAAATGCGCCTTAAGCTTATCCCCCTCATCGCCGAGTGCGTTGTCGTCGGCCAGGACGCCAAGCAACTCTACGCCCTCATTCTCCCCGACTTGAAAGCCTGCAAGGAAGCGGGGTTGGCCGTCGAATCCCTCGCCGAACTCGTGCGCCATCCCGATCTCTACCACCGGATCCATGCGGAAATTCGCGATGCCATGAAAGATCCCTCCGAGTTCAAACGCTTCGAGGTCGTCCACGATTTCCGGTTTTTGGAGCATCCGCTCGAAGTAGGGGTGGAGCTGACGAACCTCTTCAAACTCAAGCGCCACGCAATCCATGAACGCTACGCCTCCCTCATCCGTGATATGGTCGAACCCCATTCCTGATAGTCGAGCCCTCCTCTCCATCCGTGTAATCCGTGGTTGAAAGGTTCCCTTCAATGATCGATCCCCAGACCCAGCTGCTCTACCCCATCGATAAGGTGCTCCTCGCCCTGATGATCCTCATCATCATGTTCGGGATGGGCGCGAGCCTCACCGCCGACGATTTCAAGGGCGCCCTCCGGAGGCCCCGGCTCATCCTGATCGGCTTTCTTTCCCAGTTCGGATTCATGCCGCTGATCGCCCTCGGGCTTTCCCTCGCCCTCAACCTGCCACCGGCCGCCGCCATCGCCCTCATCATGGTGGGCTGCCTCCCGGGTGGGACGACCTCCAATCTCTTTACCTACTTCGCCCGCGGACAGGTCGCCCTCAGTATTTCAATGACCACCGCCTCCACGATCATGGCGCTGGTCATGACCCCCTTGCTCCTCGACCTCTACACCCGGCCCTTCACCCAAAGGATTTCCGAAGCAATCGGAGGGGACACCACCTACGTCATCCCGACCTCCGATATTGTCGTCTCGTTGCTGCTCGTTCTCGTGCCCGTTTGCGGAGGCCTCATCCTTCGCCGTTTCTCCACCGGCTGGGCGAAGGTGGCCGAGGATACCGCCGGATTCGTCGGCATGATCGTTATCCTCTACCTCATCGTCACCGCCACTTTGCGTCACTTTCCCCTCATCTTCAGCACCCCCTGGCCCGTTTATCTCGCCTCCATTTCGCTCGGCCTGTTCGGGTTCCTCTTCGGTTACTACCTTTCCCAGCTGCTGGGAGCCTATCCCATTCAGCAACGGGCGATCAGCCTTGAAACCGGTATACAAAATACGCCGATCGCTTTCGCCATCATCCTTCTCAGCTTTCCAGAATCCTCCCTGCAGAACGATATGTTGTGGGTTGCCATCCTCTACTCCATCTTCATCGTTATCAGCTCTTCCTGCATCACCCTCTGGTATCGGAAGGTCGGACAAATCGACTGGGATGTCTACCGGAACACCCTCATCCATGCCCGGTTGTTCGGCCCCGAGTGGAAAACCCAATACCCCGAGGGCTTTCTCCCTCCCCGCATCGCCCAGGACCCCTCCCAGGGCGCACGACACGAGGACATCCTCCGCAAGGACGATTGAACGCTTCCCGCCCCAATTGACCTGTCGCCAGCGAAGCTGCTGGGAAAATGCGTGATACCCAGGGCGGGACTTGAACCCGCACGTCCTTGCGGACAGAAGATTTTAAGTCTCCAGCGTCTACCATTCCGCCACCTGGGCCCGTGCAAGTCCCAAACCTGTGAAAAACCGTTCCGGATGGCAAGCCTCGGAAGAACGGTCGGACGGTCATGACGGTCGGGCAGTCGGACGGTCGGACTGACTTACCCCATCCCCCTCCTTATCTTCATCCCCCTCCCCCTCCTTATCTTCATCCCCATCCCCCTCCAAAAAATTCCTCCTCTCGTGGTCGATCCCGGTCCCGATCCCGATTTGGATAGGACCGTGGATTAACCATCAACCAAAAACCAAGCACTCTCTCGAACTCAGGCCGCGAGCGAGCTCGGGCCCTACAGGATCGACCCCTTCACGAAGCATTCCCGAACTCAAACCTCATAACCTCTCGTAGCGTAGCGAAGACCCTGAGCTTGTCGAAGGGCGACTCCCGACTCCTGCCCCCCAACCCCTGTCCCCTGTCCCCTGTCCCCGACCTAAACCGGCGGCTCCACCCCTTCGGCGTGAACAACATCGATCAGTTCTACCGGGTCCTTGACAAGGAACTCGGGCTTGAAGGCGCTCAGGGCGACCTCGTTGTTAAAGCCCCAGCAGCAAGCTGCGACGGGGACCCGGACTTTTTTGCTCGCCTTCACGTCACGGGTTTCATCACCGACATAGAGCATTGATTCCGGCCGCAGGGAAAACGTCCGCAGAATCGCCCGCATGTATTTGTGCTTTCCGCTGATCCCCCCCACCGAACTCACGAACTCGAAATAATCCAAATCCTTATCCTTCAAAAAAGCCTCGACGTTTTCCACCGAGTTCGAGGTCAGGATACCCATCCGCCAGCCCTCTTCGTGCAATTGCTTGAGCATCGCATCCATTCCATTACACACCGGGATTTCGTTCAGGTTGGCCCGCAGCATCTTCTTCCCCTTCCCGAGAAGGATCGGTATCTTGCGTTTCGGAATCCTCAGGAACCGAATCAACTGGCCCGCGCTCATCCCCTTCGCCCGCTCCAGCTCCGACTTTGGAAGCGAATTGAATCCATACTCCTCCGCCAGCACATTCAGGATCGCATGGGCATGGTGCAGGGTATCCGCAATCGTCCCGTCAAAATCGAAGAGGAGCAGTTTAAATTGCATCGCCGCTATTCCTCCTCGGAAAAAGAAACGAGGAATTCAAGGCTGTCGACCTCCGTTTCCACCCGGCGGCTCCCCCCGAGCTCCGGAAGATCGACCACCGAGACCACATGCACAGCCTCAACACCGAGCTTCCGCAATAGTTCCGCAGCAGCTACGAGGGTCCCGCCCGTCGCCACCAGATCATCAATCAAGAGAACCTTCTTCTGCCCTTTCACCGCATCTGCGTGAACCTCAATCGTCGCCGTGCCATATTCGAGCGTATAGTCGG
>CAYQKH010000166.1:0-6648 GCA_964417945.1 uncultured Opitutales bacterium | reverse complement strand
GGCGAACCGCCCGGCTTTCCTCCCTGCCCGGTCGACCGGCGCTTCGTCGCCGCTTTCTTCGCCGAACCGGCCCTCTTCGCCGCCGGTTTCGTCGCCTGACTTTCCGGCTCCGCGGGTGCGGGGTTTACCCCGCCGGAAATGAGGCCGCCGAGTCCGCGGCCAAGTCGCTTTTTTTGAGATGCCATGCCGTAATTTCCTACTCCCGATCGCCGTCCTTGGGAATAAAAAGGTTTTGACCCACCTGGATACGGTCCGGGTTGGCCAGGCGGTTCGCGTTGATGATGTCGCGGATTTTCACCCCGTGCATCTCCGCGATCTTTGCCAGGCTGTCTCCCGGGCCCACCTCGTAGCGGAACCCCGTTCTCGGATAGTCGTCCGAGAATTCCACCGCCGGAATCCCTGTCCCCCGGTGACCGACGTAATCCGCCAGCGCGTCGATCGTCTTCTGCGTCTGCTCCGCCAGGTCGGCAATCTGCTTGGATACCGCCTTCACGATCGCCTGCTTCTGCGCCTCGTCCGCCGCCGATAAATCCGAGCGCAGGTTGCTCAAGCCGGATTGCAGATTCGCTTCCAGGACTTTCAGCTCCATCTCCAGACCCTTGCGGTCAACCGCCTCCTTGCGCAAGCTTTCGTTCTCCCGTTCTAGCTGCTCGACCCTTACCTGCAGCTGCCCAACCCGCTGCGTCAGCAGTTGCACGTCCTGCGTGAGGTTGGCGATCTGCCTCCGCGTGTTCGGATCGCTGTAGGTCTGCCCCCATGTCCCGGTGATGGGGAGCAAGAGGACGAGCGGAAACAGGAGTAGGGACTGCCGGAATGGGATGGGGATCAACATCATGGAACCGTTGGTGATGATTGGGATGGGGCAGTAGAAGTCAAAATAAGTCGGTCTTCAGGGCTTGTGGAGAAAGGGACTTCCCTGTTCCCACGCCTTGGACGGCGAAAAGGGCAGGTCCGTTCCCGTCTCCAGGGGAAAACCGCGCAAAAAATCCTCCGCCTTCATCATCTTTCCGCCCGGCCGCTGCAATGCCCCGATCTCCAGTATCCCGCTTGAAGTGGAAATCCGAATACGGCCTCCTTCCACCCGGAGAAAGCCCGGAGGGTCCTCTGATCGGTGGTCCGGGAGCGCCCTCGCCTCCCCCACCTTAAAGGTCTGGTCCGCGTAGGTGAATCCGCTTCCCGGCCAGGGGAAACAGGCGCGAAACCGCCGTTCCAGGACCGCTGCGGGCTGCCCGAAATCGAAAAATCCGTCCTCCTTCGACAACTTCCGGCAATAGGTCGCAGCCCCTTCGTCCTGGGGTTTAACCTCTGGCCCGCCGCCCAGGAGTCGGTCTAGGTTGCGCGCGAGAAGCGGAATACAGGCCTCCGCCGCACGCTCACGGATCGCCACCGCTCGATCCGTCTCGCGGATCGGGAAGGCTTCCACGTCCGCCACCGGCCCCGCGTCCATTTTTTTTACCACCCGCATCAGGCAGACCCCGCTTTCTGCGTGACCCTCCGCAATCGCCGTTTCCAATGGAGAAGCCCCGCGCAATCTGGGCAACAGCGAGCCGTGGAAATTCCACAGCCCATTCGCCGGTGCCTCAAGGAGCGATTCCCTCAGCAAATGGCCGTAGGCCATGACCAGCCCAAAGCGCGGGCCTTCCTCCTCCATCCAAGCGATCGTTTCCCGACCCGGGGGATCCGGCTGGTGGACCGACACCCCGTGTTCCAGCGCCCAGCTTTTGATCGCATTTGCCTGCAGGTGCTTGCCCCGTCCTCGCCGTCGATCCGGTTGGGTGAAGATCGCACACAGGTCTACCGCCGGCACCCCCTGCAACCAGTCCAGGAGCGGGAGGGCGATCGGGTCGGATCCCATGAAAAAGACCTTAGCTTCAGATCGGTTCATCCGGTGCAGTCTCAATTTGAAGCACGCGAAGGGGGAAACTCAAGCCCTCCCCGGTCCTTCTTCACGGTAGCGCGTTTCCTTCCCCTGAAAGTCGAACTGGATCGGGCATCCCCGCAGCGGAAAGGCCTCAATCAGCCCCTTCTCCAGGTAACGGCGATAGGTAGCGTCCAGCCGGGTCGCCTGGTTGCAGAACAGCCGGATCCGGAAGGGGCGGTTCCCCACCTGCACCGCGTAAAAGACCTTGAACCGCTTTGACTGGATTCGCCGCGGCGGGTTCGCCTCCAGCAACTGCCCGATCGTCTGGTTCAACTTCGCCGTTCCCAGCACCGTATCGAGCCGGGAGTCCAAACGGGCGGCTGCCTCCAGGATCTTTTCCACTCCGTGTCCGGTCTTTGCGGATACAAAAAGGATCGGGGTCTCCGGCAGGAAAAACAACTCCTTTCGGATCGCTTTCAGGTAGGCCTTCTGAAATTCCGCCTCGTTCGCGTAGCCCTCCAGCGGCTGCGTCCGGAAGGTTTCCAACGTGTAGTCCCACTTGTTCACGAGAAGGATCAGCGCCTTTCCATCCTTTACGATATCGCCCGCCAGGCGCTGGTCCTGCCGCGTGACGCCATCCATTGCGTCCACCACCAGGAATACCACATCGGAGCGCTCGATCGCCCGCTGCGTCCGCACCGTGGAAAAATATTCCACCGATGAGCCTACCTTTCGCTTGCTCCTCAAACCCGCCGTGTCCACTACCCGGAAGCACCCCTTCCCTTGCGGGAGGTCAAGGTCCAGCTCCACCGCGTCGCGCGTTGTCCCCGGCACGTCGCTCACAATCAGTCGCTCGGTGGCCAGCAGGCGGTTTCCGAGCGAGGACTTCCCCACGTTGGGTCGGCCGACAAAGCTGATCTGGATTCGTCGATCAACCGCTTCGCCCTCCTCCGGCTTCGGCGGTGGACCCAGTTTCCGGTCGATTGCAAGCTGCAGGTCAAGGAGCTGCCGACCGTGCTCCGCCGAGATCAGCAGCGGCTCGCCAAAGCCCAGGCGGTGGTAGGATCCGAGGTCCAGGCGATCTTCCCCTTCATCCGAGTCCACCTTATTTACAACGAGAAGGGGTCGCTTCCCCCGATCCCGTAGGCGTTCCGCGATCTGCACGTCCAGCGGCGTCAGGTCCGCCTTCCCGTCCACCACCAGCAGGATTACCGTCGCCGCTTCGATCGCGAAATCCACCTGCTCTTCCACCGCGCGCGCAATCGCTTCGGGGGTGCGCTCCGGCGGCTGACCGATTCCACCCGTATCCATCAGCGTAAAGTTGCCGTGCAGATCCGCCGTCACGAGATCGCGGGTGACTCCCGGCTCGTCGTGGACGATCGAGATCCGGCGCCCCGCGAGGCGGTTGAAGAGCCGGCTCTTTCCCACGTTCGGGCGGCCGACAAGGGCCACGATTCGAAGATCCCTGCCCATCGGTTAGGCGCTCTCCGTCGGGCGGGTCTGTTCACCCGGCCCGCTCACCCGTGGATTTTTATAAATCCCTGGTCTCCGAAACGGCTGAGCAGGAACTGGCTCGAGGTGTCGAGGATTCCGGGCAGCTTGTCCGCCAATTCCGAAATCCAACTGGCGGCTTCATGCACCGACCGAAAGGCTGCAAACACCAAAAAGGAGGCCTGGCCCGCCATCATGTAGCAGGTTTCCACCGGCTCCATCCGGACCAGCGCCTCGCTGAGGCGGTCCGCCTCCGGTAGCCATTCCGGGTCCAGGTAGAGCTCCACGTTCAGGTGCAGGTAGTCGCCGCCGACGATCGCAGGGAGGGAGTGGAGACGCCGCTGAAGCAGGCGCTCGCTGGCTCCCTTGGACCGCAGCAGCTCGGTGATCCTTTCCGGGCTTTCACCCGCAATCCGTTGCATCGCGGAACCCGGCAACCGCTCTCCTTCCAATAAAAGATCAAGAATCGGATTCATAGAACAAACCTTCAAAATGGCAGATTTCCCGGTCGCGTGCACGTCAATTTTTCCGACCCTTGCTTCATAGTTCCGCCACGAAGGCCTCTATCCGATCCATCGCGAGAATCAGTTGGTCGTAGGACGTGCTGAAGCTCGCACGGATGAAACCCTCGCCGTTCGGCCCGAAAGCATTGCCCGGGACCACCGCCACTTCACGGGCGTCCAGCAGCTGCCGGGCGAACTGGTCCGAGCTTAGGCCCGTCTTTCGGATCGACGGAAAAACATAAAAGGTCGCTGCGGGATTCTGACACTCCAATCCCATCTCGTTTAGACGTCGGACGACAAAATCTCGGCGCCGCCGGTAGGCCGTCTTCATCCGTTCCACTTCCGAATCCCCGTTCCGCAGGGCCTCGATCGCCGCTTCCTGGCTCAGGATCGGCGCACAGAGCATCGAATACTGGTGCACCCGCGTCATCGCTCCGACCAATTCCGCCGGGCCGCAAGCGTAGCCGATCCGGTAGCCCGTCATCGCGAAAGCCTTCGAAAACCCGTGAAGGAAAACCGTGCGCTCCCGCATCCCCGGCAAGGTCGCAATGCTGATGTGCTTACCCTCGAAGGTCAGCTCCGCGTAGATTTCATCCGCAAGGACCAGCAGGTCCTTTTCCCGGGCGAAGGCCGCAATCGCTTCCAGGTCATCCTTCCGGGCAACGCCACCGGTCGGGTTTGTCGGGAAGTTTAAAATTAAGGCCTTGCAACCCGGCTCCCATGCCGCACGCAACCGGTCCGGGTTTAAGACAAACTGGTCCTCCGCCGTTACCCCCACCGGGATCGGGATCCCGTGGGCCAGCACAATCCCCGGCTGGTAGGAGACATAGCAGGGCTGGTGGTAAAGCACCTTGTCGCCAGGATTCAGGATCGCCCGCAGGCAGAGGTCCAATGCCTCAGAGACCCCCACCGCCACCATGATCTCCGTTTCCGGGTCGTAATCCAGATCGAAAACCCGCCTCAGATAATTCCGGATCTCCTCGCGCAGCTGCTGTAGCCCCCGGTTGTCCGTGTAGCTCGTCTTTCCGCGCTCCAAGGCGTAAATTGAGGCCTCGCGGATATTCCAGGGGGTGACGAAGTCCGGCTCCCCGATCCCCAGCGAGATCGCTTCGGGTCGCTTCGCTACGATCCCGAAAAATTCACGGATTCCCGATGGCGGGAGAGCTTCCACCGTGGTCGATAAAAAACGTCGTAGGTCGGTCTTCATTCAAAAACAGTTTGGTGCCCCGCGATGCGGGGATTCCAGTCGTTCCACCGGGCCGGGCTTCAAGGCGAGACTGTCGGTTTATCCGGGTCACTCTCCGCCTCGATAATCTGGTAGCCCTGTTCCTTGTAGGCACGGAGAAGAAAATGGGTGGCCGTCGAGAGCACGCCGTCCATCGTCGAAAGCTTCTCCGAGACAAAGCGGGCCACCTGGTGCAAATTCGTTCCATTCGTGATCAAAAGCAGGTCATAGGCCCCTGAGACCAAGTAGCAGGTCTCCACTTCAGAAAACCGGCTGATCCGCAACGCCAGCCGACCGAATCCGCCTTCGCGCTCTGGACGTATCCGCACCTCGATGATCGCGCGCACCCGCTCCTCATCGATCGCTTCAGGATTCAGGATAGGACGCCAACCCAGCAGAGTCCGCTCCTTCATCAGGGTCTCGAGTTGGGCATCCACCTCCGCTGGCTCAAGATTTAGGACTTCGGCCATTTGATCGGTGTTAAGCCGCTCGCCTTCCAGTAATAATTTAAGCAGTTCGGAAATCATAAAACTCGATAATCTAGCAGAAAAGTCGGACTTTTGCCACTGCAAAGAAAGACCCCGCGCCCCTCAATACATTTCAAACAGCAGCTCAAGGACCGTTTTTAAATCCCCGCCCAATCGGACCCGGTCTTCCGAGGGGAAGGTTACGAGGCTTTTACAGGCCATCCCCGCCAATGCTTCCTTGTCCAGGGTTAAAAGCTGCAGGGTTCCCGTTTCCCCCTCTACTCCATCATCGGCGTAACGGGGCACCCAGCGCTTCGGCAGCCCATACCACGTGAACTCAATGTCCCAAGCCCGGAGCGCGCCGTTGCGTAAATTCCCCGAGATCAGCAGGGGGTAGCGCCGCAGGAAGTCCGGCACCTCCGACGTGAAGACCCGTAACGATAACGCCGTTGGCTCCTGATCCAGGTAACTCGCCGGGCCTACGACCCGCCCCGCGATTAGCTGCCGGTAGTAGTCAAGGGGATCCCAACCCAGAAGATTCATCCCGTTGAAATTCCCATGGTGGTTTTTGCTCCCAAACCCTTGCTCGTCATACCAGCCTTGAAAATCATCGCTTAACCGCAGCCCGATCTCGAAGTGCAGATGCGCCCGGCTGCGGGGTATCGAATAGCCACCCGCCGAGCGCCCCATGATCCCGATCGTCTGGCCTGCCTTTACCCGATCCCCCACCAATAGTCCCTCTTCCATCCGGGCCATGTGCGCGTAAAGCGTGTAAACCGCCGGAAAGCTGTCCGGGTGCTCGATCACGAGGTAGCGCCCATAGCTGCTGTTTCCCGCCACCGTGTTGATCTGCATCACCACCCCGTCCATGACCGCGAATACCGGGTCTGTCGCCTCCCCGCGCCCGTCATGCTGCAGCGCCTTCAGGTCGAGGCCTTCGTGAAAACGCGTCCCGCTGTTGCGGACACACCCCCACAGCGCCGACTCGATTCGCCCCGAGGCGGTCGGCTGCACGAAGGCCGCCAACCCGCGCCCTTCCAGCATCGCCGGGTTCGGTGTCGGCCAGACCATATCCAGCTCCACACCCTGCAAGGTGACTCC
>CAYQKH010000165.1:0-6775 GCA_964417945.1 uncultured Opitutales bacterium | reverse complement strand
CCCATCGCGGCCCATCCACCCTGCGCCTTGCGTGCCGCAACCACCGCGTTGCGGAAATCCTTTCGTGACGCAAGGCAGACGTTGGCGACCAGCCGTCCATCCTCATTTTCCAACGGGTAATAACGCCCGCTCTCCGATCGGGGGAACTTCCCTCCGATATACAATTTATAGGTTTTGTTCACAGAAATCCTGGCCATAACAATTCACGGATTATTTTGCTCCTCGAACGCCGTATCTATATCAACATTCATTTTCAGTATAGTTTCAGTATGTTTCAGGGGTGAACCCTAACCGAGCTTTACATAAGGATACAATCCATGGAGCCCGCCTTCCCGTCCAACCCCGCTCTCCTTGTAGCCGCCGAAGGGCGACGTCGGATCGAACTTGTTAAACGTATTCGCCCACAGCACTCCCGCGCGGATTCCTGCCGTTACCTTGAAGACCTTGGAGCCCTTATCCGTCCAGACGCCCCCGGAGAGCCCATAAGGCGTATTGTTCGCCTTGTTCAGACCTTCCTCCACCGTCCGGAAGGTTTGTATTGCGACCACCGGGCCGAAGACTTCTTCCTGCACGATGCGGTGGCTCTGGGCCGTCTCCGTAAACAGGGTCGGACGGAACCAGTAGCCCTTCTTCGGAACTTTCTGCCCGCTCTGCCAGAGACAGGCCCCTTCCTCCACCCCGGCATCCACCAGGACGCGGATCCGCTCCAGCTGTTCCGCCGAATTGATCGCCCCGATATCCGTATTTTTATCGAGTGGGTCCCCCAGGACCAGGGTCTCCATCCGCTGCTTCAGCTTATGAATGACCTCGTCCGCTACGCCTTCCTGGATGAAGAGCCGGGATCCCGCGCAGCAGACATGACCCTGGTTGAAAAAGATGCCGTTGATGATCCCCTCGATCGACTGGTCGATCGCCGCGTCGTTGAAGATCAGGTGCGCCGCCTTTCCTCCCAGCTCCAGCGTGTAACGCTTCCGCGTTCCGGCCACCGCCTTCTGGATCCGCTTTCCCACCTCCGTGGACCCCGTGAACGCAACCTTGTCCACCTCCGGATGCTCGACCAACGACGCGCCCGCATCACCAAACCCGGTGACGATGTTCACGACCCCCGGGGGGAAATCCGCCTCCTGGATCAGCTCCGCCAACTTCATCGCGGTCAGGCTCGTCGTCTCCGCCGGCTTCAACACCGTCGTGTTGCCGCAGGCCAGGGCCGGCGCCAGCTTCCAGGCCGCCATCAGCAGGGGAAAATTCCAGGGGATAATCTGCCCCGCCACCCCGACCGGTTCCGCCGTCCGCCCGGGGAAGGCATACTCCAATTTGTCCGCCCACCCCGCGTTGTAAAAAAAGTGCGCGGCCACCAGCGGAATATCCACGTCCCGGGATTCCCGGATCGGTTTGCCACCGTCCAGCGATTCGATCACCGCGAATTCACGGGCACGCTCCTGGATCAGCCGCGCCAACCGGAAGAGATACTTTCCGCGCTCCCGTCCAGGCATTTTTCCCCATGGCCCTTCGAAGGCCTTTCGGGCCGCCTTTACCGCCTGATCCACATCCGCCGCGCCCGCGAGAGCCAGCTCGCAGAGGGTCTCCTCCGTCGCCGGATTCGTCGAGGTGAACGTCTTCCCGCTCTCTGCGGGCTGGAAGGTGCCATCGATAAAGAGCCCGTAACGGGAATCGATCCTTGCCGAGTCCCGGCTTTCCGGTGCAGGTGCGTAGGCGTCCCCACTCACAAAATCGTGCGACACCGCTTTTTTCTTTTTTTTTCGCTCCGCCATCATCAGTCCTCCGAAAAATAGGCCGGGCCCTGGTAGATGCCCGAAAGTTGTTTCACGATTTGCATCAAGAGATCGTTCGTCAGCGTACTCGCCCCGAAGCGAAACCACTTCGGGGTCAGCCAATCCGTCCCGAGGGTTTCCTTCACCATCACCAGGTAGGCGATCGCCGTCTTCGCGTCCCGGATCCCCCCAGCCGGTTTCATTCCCACCATCGTCCCGGTCTCGCGGTAGAAGTCGCGAATCGCCTCCAGCATCACCAAGGTTACCTCCATCGTCGCGGCAGGGCTGACCTTTCCGGTCGACGTCTTGATGAAATCCGCCCCTGCCTGCATCGCGATATCGCTCGCCCGACGCACCTGGTCCAGCGTCTCCAGCTCCCCCGTCTCGAGGATCACTTTGAGATGGGCCTCCCCACAGGCCTCCTTTGTCGCCACGATCTCGTCATACACGCCGCGGTAGTCCCCGGCCAGAAAACGCCCGCGCGAAATCACCATGTCGATTTCGTCTGCCCCTTCCTTCACCGCGTAGCGGGTATCAGCAAGGCGCGTCTTCATTTCCGCCATTCCGCTGGGAAAGGCCGTCGCCACGCTCGCAACCTGGATCCGCATCCCGGCGAGCGCCTCCTTGGCCACCCTCACGAGATTCGGGTAGACGCAGACCGCCGCCACCGTGGGCAGCTCCGGCATCGACGGATAAGGGCGCATCGCTTTTGCACACATCTGCCGCACTTTTCCGGGCGTGTCCTTCCCCTCCAGGGTCGTCAGGTCGATCATCGAAAGCGCCAACTTCAGTGCCGACAGCTTGGTTTCCTGCTTGATGCTGCGCGAGCGAAACCGCGCGCAACGCTCCGCGACCCCGACCTCGTCAATTGGTCGGGCTTCCTTGAAATCAGGTAAGGTCTTCGGCATGAGGGCTCGAGGCTAAGAGAGAGCGTTGCGAGTAAGTCTGAGTTTCAACCCTTTGTCCGGAACTGTAAAGCCCAGACACCCAGCCCTCAGCTCCCTCCCCCAAGGGCCTCGTAACGAATTTAAGAAAAGGGGATTGAAGTTCTCCGCCGAAAGTCACCACGAAAATGGGTGACCTTCGATAAAGGGTTGATGACCCTCGAAACCGAATATGCTGAGGATGTTTTAGACAAAGACCGAGCTGTCGTGGACCAGTGGGGTCGTTTGATGGCCAAACGAACCCAACCTGTTCTCGAGGGATTAATCGCAGCCACCGCCCTCGTCCATCAACTTAGTGTCGGCACCCGCAACACCCCGAATTTTCAATCCACAGGTGTTTTCCTCGTAAACCCTCAGAAAAATTACGGGCCTGCAGCATTCCAATGGTTTGGGGATCAAAACCCTTGAATCGCCAGCGAGCCGACAACCCCATCCTCGAGGATCTCGAGCCGATTAAGACCCGGGCGGAACAACCGGATCACATCCTCCAGTTCCTTCGCGGGCTTTTCGTTGATCCGCAGAATCAGCGAGCCCTCCCGGAGCACATTCTGGTAGATCGATTGCGCGTCCACGTCGACCACAACAAGCCCCCGGGCGGATTCCGGGAGATCAAAGCGCAGGCGGAGTTCCGGAGTCAGAGGCTCTAACTGAACAACGCTGGAAAAGATCCCGAAAGTCGGCTTTCGTAGAAGAAAGGAATTCCAGCTCGCGATCCGCACCGGGATGCTGAGGATGCCTTCTTCCCGCACAACCTGCACTTCCACAATGCTTCCCGGCTTTTTCCGGGCGATTGTCATCTGTAGATGGTCGGTCGAGCGAACCAGCTCCTGGTCGAGCGCCAGAATCACATCGCCCTCCCGGATCCCCGAGCGCTCCGCCGGCAACCCCGGTGTCACCTCGACCACTTGGGACCCGAGGAACTCCGCTTCGTCCAGGCCTCCATCCGGGACGTAATCAGATAAAATCAGTCCAAGGAGCCCCCGCTGCAGGAGAGTCTCCGCACCCGTTTCGGAAACCGGGGTGACCACCGCTGAAATTACACCCAGGTAAAAAATCCAGAGGGTCCATAACCGGCATCGCGGCTGGCTGAAGATTCGCATTGCTTCGAAAAATAGCAGATTCCGCGCCGCCCGCAACCCTCACCCCTGCTTGATTTTTTTATTCGGTTTGCATAAACAGATTAGTTTTCCCTTCAAAATAACTGAACCGACAACGCACAACAAATATGACGACCCAGTCTCCCGAAAAGCACGAATTTCAAGCCGAGGTAAAGCAGGTCCTCGATATCGTAGTCCATTCTCTCTACACGGATAAGGAAATCTTCCTGCGAGAATTGATCTCCAACGCCTCCGATGCCACGGAGAAACTGAAGCACCTCCAGCTCTCCGAAACCCCGGTCTTCGATGAGAACCTCGACCTCAAGATCGAAATTTCCGCCGACGAAAAAGCCGGGACGATTACGATCCTGGATTTCGGTATCGGCATGAACCATGATGAGCTGGTCGAGAACCTCGGCACGATCGCGCACTCCGGCTCCAAGGCCTTCCTCAAGGCTCTCGCCGAGGGCGGGGAGAAAAACAACAACCTGATCGGCCAGTTCGGCGTCGGCTTTTATTCCGCCTTTATGGTCGCCGACCAGGTCGAGGTCCTATCCCGCTCCTACCGACCCGACGAAGGCGGATGGAAATGGGTCTCCGACGGATCCGGATCCTACGAAATCCAGCCCGAGGACGGGCTGCGCAGAGGCACCCGTATCGTCCTAACCCTAAAAGAAGACCAGAAAGAATTCGCCGCCAAAGACCGGATCCAATCCATCATCAAACGTTATAGCAGCTTCGTCCCTGTCCCCATCGAACTGGAAGGTGAAAAGGTCAACACCGTCCAAGCCGTTTGGCTCAAAAACAAGTCGGAAGTCAAGGACGAGGAATACAAGGAATTCTACAAATTCCAGGCTCATGCCTTCGATGAGCCCCGGTTCTGGCTGCATTTCAACGCCGACGCACCCATCGCGATCAACTCCCTCCTCTTTTGCCCGCAAGAAAATCCTGAAAAGTGGGGGTTCGGGAAAACCGAGCCCGGGGTCGCCCTCCACTGCCGGAAAGTCCTTATCGACTCCTCTCCCAAAAACCTTCTTCCCGATTGGCTCCGCTTCCTTCGCGGGGTTGTCGACAGCCCTGACATCCCGCTCAATATCTCCCGGGAGTCCATGCAGGATAGCGCCCTCATTACCAAACTGAGGGGCCTCCTCACTAAACGCTTCATCAAGCACCTTGAGAATTTGGCCAAGCGCAAGCCGGACGATTACGAGGCCTTTTGGAAACAATTCCAGCAATTCATTAAAGAGGGCGTTAGCACCGATTTTGAAAACCGGGAATCCCTCGCCGCCCTCCTTCGCTTTGAGTCGTCGATGACCAAGCCCGGAAAGCTTACCAGCTTTAAGGAATACCTCGAGCGGGCCAAGGAAGAACAGAAAGAGATCTACTTCCTTTATGGGCACAACCGGAAGGCGATCGAGTCCGGTCCCTACCTCGAGGCCTTCCAGGCTCGCGGCATTGAGGTCATCTACGTTACCGAGCCGGTCGACGAATTCGTTATGAGCCATGCCGGGACCTTTGCAGAAAAAACCATTGTTTCCGCCGACAATAAGGATATCGAGCTCCCCGAAATCGAGGACCCCAGCAAAGGCCGCCCCCTCGCCAAGGAGAAACTCAATTCCCTCATTGAGTGGATGAAGGAACACCTCGGTGAGCGCGTCAGCGAGGTCTCCTCCAGCGAACGCCTTGTTGAAAGCCCCGCCATTGTCCTGAATGCCGACCGCATGATGACCGCTCAGATGCGCCGGATCATGGAGTCCATGGGCGAGGGTGCCATGGATCCTGCCACCGCCGTCGCCTTCCAGGTCAACCCAAAGCACAAGCTTGTACGCAGCCTCTACGAGCTGACCCAGTCCGATGCCGACCGGGCCGCCCTCGTCTGCGACACCCTCTTCGATAACTGCCTCATGGCCGCCGGCCTCCTCGAGGATCCAAAGGATATGATCTCCCGGGTCTACAGCCTCCTCGACCAAGTCACTGCGGGCTCCAAGGGCGGATGATTTCGATATTGCCGGCATCTCCCTCACCCGTCACCATGAAGAAAACAAGCACTCAAACATCAAAATCCCTCCGGTCATGGTGTCCCGTCATTCCATTCTCTTCCTTCTCGCCCTCTTCAGCCTCGCCCCGGTAAACAGGCTCGCGGCCGAAGCCGCTGCACCCAAACCCGAGGCCAAAACCATCCAGGCGGATGTCGAAGGCATGGTCTGTGAGTTCTGTGCCAAATCCCTCCGCGATACCCTTACCACAAAAACCCCAGTGTCCGAAATCGCCATCAGCGTGGACTCCGGCATTATCCTCCTTCTCGAACCCGCCGAGAAAAAAGTCGCCGATGCCGATATCAGAAAATGGATTGAATCCGCCGGCTTCAAGGTTACCGGGGTCCGCCATTTGTCCACGCCCTTTCCCGAGTTGAAAGAAAAACTTGATAGTGGGAAGTTGACCCAGCTCACTCCCGAATCCTGAACGGGGATGCCCGAGCTGCAACCACTCGCCGATCATCGGGATTCCATCAATCGGCTCAACCGGATCCGGGGGCAGATCGAGGGCATCATCCGCATGATCGAGGAACAACGCTATTGCCCGGATATCCTTACCCAGACCGCCGCCGTAAAATCCGCTATCAAGTCGGTGGAGATGGAAATCCTCGATCGACACCTCCGCCATTGCGTCCGGGATGCTATGGAATCCGGCGAAAAAGTCGATGAACACCTCCGCGAACTCGACCGCGTCATTAAGAGATTTATTTCCTGAACGCGGCATGCCTTTCGTTTCGATGAATCCCGCCACCGGGGAGACCGTGCGCGGGTATCCCGCGATGGAGGCCGCGGAGTGTATGGATCGCATCGATCAAGCCTGGCCGACTTTCCAGGAGTGGTCCCGGCTTCCGCTCTCCCAGCGCCTTGAACCCGTCGAGCGTTTGGCCCGGCTCGAGCGTGATCTTGACACCCCGGCCGCTGGCCCG
>CAYQKH010000164.1:1562-6848 GCA_964417945.1 uncultured Opitutales bacterium | reverse complement strand
CTCCCAGTGCCTTCATGAAAATCCGGGTCCCCGCCACCAAGTCCGCGCCCTGCTCAATCATCACCCGGTGGTCCGTGGTCAGAAATGGCTCACATTCGCAGCCGTTAATTAGGACCGTATGCACCGTGTGCCCCTCCGGCGGTGCCAGCTTCACGTGCGTGGGAAAGGCCGCCCCGCCGAGGCCGACCAGCCCGGTCGCCTGCACCGCCTTGATGATCTCCTCCTTGCTCATCGTGTCCACATCCCGGGGAGCCGAATACCGCACCTCCTGGCTGTCCCCGGCGTAGACCTGCAATAGGATCGAACGGGTCTTCGGCCCCTTCGCCGTCGGCATCAGCGCAATTTCCCGGACCACCCCCGTCGCCGGCGCATGGAGCGGAACCGAGACGAACCCTCCCGCTCCCGCAATCGGTTCCCCACGAACCACTTCCTGACCCGGGTGAACCAGCGGCACCGAGGGGGCACCCGCATGCTGGGACAGCGGCAAGATCAGTTCCGGGGGAAACGGCAGGCGGCGAATCGGGAGGTTTGCCGTATCCTCCTTGTGCTCCTCCGGATGAATCCCATGCGAAAAACTCCGGCGAAACCAGTGACGGAAATCCGGGAGGCCGAGGAATCCTGCCTGCTTCACAGCGCTCATCTTCATCGTTCCTTCCTCACTGATATTTCTCCGCCCGCTTGATCAGTTTATCCAGACCCTTCTCACTCGGATCCGCCGGGGTTCCGGGGTGGATGCACCGCCCGGTGCACTTTTCCGCCGCCCGCACGATATCCTTAAAGGGTCCCGCCTTCGAGTCCTTCACGTAAGCCTTTTTATTCTCGTCGTAAGCGAAGATCTTCGGGTTGATCTCCACACACTCGTCGCAGGAGGTGCATTCGGATTGGTCAATCCAGGCCGGTTCAAAGGACTCCGCCGTCGCCGTCCCGCCTCCGATCGCCGGGGCCTGCGCGGTGCCATCCGCCGAGGCCATCACCACGCTCTCAAGGCCGGGGAAACGGGCGTCGCCCTGCAACATCGAGAGCAGGCCCGCAGTCAGCTTCTGCGCGGTTTCCGCGCGGACCTGGTTCGCGATCGCCTCAGGGTCGATCTTGCCGGTGAGGCCCGCGATGCCTTTGATCTGGCGCCAGAAGTGCCGACGCTCTTCGGTGGATTTGACGATCTCCGCCGAGCAGAGAACCCGGATCAACCGGTTCTTCTTGTCCACCGCCCAGATGTAGGGGAAGAGATCCTCACGGTCTTCCGGGTCCGTATCAATAAACTCCGCCAACGGCACCAGGCTGTCATTCCAGGTATCCGGCGGCGCCACCCGGAAATGCTTCCGGAAGCGTCCTTCCTGCACCGCGAAGTCGGCGAAGGTCATCGGGCATTCCATCTTTTGCGGATTGCCGTCCTCCTCGAGGTATTCCAACTCGTAAGTGGGCCAATCCCGGTCGAGGTCCGGGTTCCCGTCGAGGTCGAAGCAGGACTCCCAGGTCTCGCCCGCATCCGGATCAAACCTGAGGATCGGGTAGGCCCGGGATTCCAGCGCCATCTTGCTCCGGATCATCGTCGCGTTGTCCGGTACCCCGTGCTCGGGCTGGCAGACCGCGTAAACATTGAAGAGCGCCGGGCGGCGGGCGTTCAAGCCGTCGATGAACCCTTCGATCATGTGGGTGTAGTTGGCCAGGTTGCCCTGCAGGATGAAAGCCGTCCGGTGCGCCGCACCGATCAGGGATATCTCTTTGCGGACTTCACTCTTGCCCTTCCAGGTCTTTCCGAAAGGCGCCATGTCCGACACCTGACCGAGGAACCCGGACGTGCAGGCCTGCCCGCCCGTGTTCGAGTAGACCTGGGTGTCGAGGACCAGCACCTTGATCGGGCGCCCCGCCATCAGCAGGCGGGAGAGGTTCTGGAACCCGATGTCATACATCGCCCCGTCGCCTCCGACAGAGACCACCGGCGGAGAAAGGAGAAACTCCTCATCCGAGAATTCCTCCCAGTTGAAATAGCACAGGGTGGCTTCCGTTTCCTCGTAACGGACATTCCCCGCCAGTTCCGCTTCCGCCATTCGAATCACCTTGAAGCCGTCCGCCATCGAGCGCATGTGCCCCTCGAAGAGCCCCATCGCGATCGACGGGGAGTCCTGGAAAAGGTGATTTGTCCAGGGGAAGGGATACGGGTTGTAGGGGTAGCTCGAGCCGTAAACCGAACTGCAACCTGTGGCGTTGGCAAAGCCGAGGTTGGACCGGCCGTTCTTTGTCGGGCCTTCCTCATAGCGCCATTTCAGGTCCTTTAACCGGCCGAGCAGCTTGCTTACCCAATTCAGCCAGGTCTGGTCCAGCGGGATCCCTTCTTTTCCTTCGTCGAGGGTCTCCGCCAACTCCGACAGCTTGAGGTCGTGGCCACGGTGCTCCGTGATCGCCTTCCGGATGCCCGCAAGATCGCTGATATCCACCGTTTGTGCCAGCTTGTTGCGGATGTGCGCCTCCAAGTCGGCGATTAGCCGGTCCAGTTTTTCCACATGTTTCTTCACCCGCGGCTGCATCAGCGCGGTGATCGTAGAAGTGAAGATGTGGAGAATGCTCTTTTCGCCGCAGCCGGTGCACGCGCCGTCACCACACACCATCGACTGGTAGACCGACTTGTCCATCAGCATCGTTTCAAGGGCCCCGATCTTTTCGTCGAGGTCGTCGATCCGGATAAAGTCCTTCGGCGTCGTCGGCAGGTCCATCCAGTAGTCCCAGTCCTTGCGCAAGGTTCGGATGCTCTCGCTCGTTTGCGCGGTTACCCGGAGAGCGTCGTCGTCGCAGGCCTCGATGCAGAGCATACAGCCTTTGCAAGTGTATGGGTTCACCGTGATCGAGAAGAGCCCGCCGCTGCCCGCCTCACTTTTTTCCCGCTGGGCGTAATACGGCTTCGTCAAGGCGAATTTGAAGTCCCCCATCGAGTCACGGAACCAGCCGAATTCCTCGCGCACGGCATCGCCGTCACCATTGGCCTCCGCGATTGTCTCTTCAATCGCCGCCTCCAGAAGGGGGGCCACCGCGATCGAATTGTGCTCCCACTCCGTCGCCCGGGCGTGGAGCTTCTTCTCCAATGTCCGAACCGCACGTGGAAGGTGCACGGGCTCGTGGCCGGAGCGTCGCACCCGCTTGATCGTCGCTTCAAAAACGCTGGAGAGGCTTCCCGCCAGGCCCGGGATCGCGCTGTCCGGACATACCGTGAAGCATTCACTGCACGCTGTGCAGTTCTCCGGCACCCAGACCGGGTGAGAAAATCGAATATTCGTCATATCCCGATAAACCCCCGTATTCGCCGGCATCAACGAGAGCGCGTTGAAGGGATCCGCGAGGTTGTCGTTCGGGCGGCCGCCCGCGTAAAAACTTCCTGTCTGTTCCCAGAAACGGTGGATGTCCGACTTTGGATCATCGCTCGCCACCATCCGCTTCATCATCACGGGCAGGTTTGTATCTATCCGCTCCGCCACCGCCTTCGCCGAAGGCTCCTCCTTCTTCGTGATTTCGACCATTTCGTCGAAGCCCCGGCGCACGACGCGCATGTTGTCCTCGACCACACGGGCGCCTTTGGAACCGAACTTTTTATCCACCTGCTTCCGGATCGCCTCGAAGAGCGACTTCTCCGTGAAGCCCGCACTCTCGATCAGGTTGGAACCGGCGAAAAAAGCACCCTGAAAGGCGATGCCCTGCATCCGGAACTGCAGCTCTGGATCCGACGCTTCCTCGCGCGCAATCTTAAACGCGTCGAGAAAGTAAACCTTGATCTCCTGGTCCACGATATACTTGCGCGCCGTCGCCGGGAAGGTCTCCCAGACCTCCTCCTGCGTTTCCAACTCGTTCTGGATGATGAAGACCCCACCCTTTTTCAGTCCAAAGAGCGGATTGCTGTGGCTGAAGACGTTCGGATCGGGGGAGAGAACCGTATCCACGAAGAAATATTCGCAGTTGATCCGAATCGGCTCCGGCGCCGCCGAGAGATAGTAGGTCGTCGGCTGCCCTTTTTTCTCCGATCCGTATTTCGGGTTCGCCTTGATGTCGTAACCCAGAAGGTCGTAAAGCGTGATCGCCAGGTTCTTTCCCGTCGTGATCGCACCCCAACCGCCGACCGAGTGCATCCGTACCGTGATCGCCCCCTTCGGCAGGAGGTTCGGGTTTTCGCTGCCCTTGATCGCCAGCTGCTTCACCGTCGGGTAGTTCTCCTCCAGCTCCTCCTCGTAGATATCCGCTTTCGGCGTGGATTGCCCCTCCCGGATAAAGTCGATTGAAAGGTAGAAGAACTTCCGTTGGTCTCCCTTCGGAAGCATGTTCTCCACCGCCGCGACAACCCCTTCCGGCTGCAGGTCGCGGCTCCCCAGGCCGAAACAGCCGGAGTAGAGCGGCGACAGATCCTTCATATTCGAATAAACCGCGTGGTCCGGATAAGGCCGTTGCCCCTTTCCGCCATGGCTCTGCCCGTTCTCAAGGCATTTGCTCACTGTCGTCCGGATTTCCCGGATCAGGGGCAGGTCGGACGCCAGTGGCTGGTCCGTGCGCTCCAACACCACCACGCCTTTGCGCCCTTTTACCAACTCCCCGATCAGGTCCCCCGGGAAGGGCCGGAACATCGTCATATTTACCACCCCGACCTTCACCTTGCGCGTCTCCCGCATGTAGTCAGCGACCGCTTCCGCCGTCCCGATCACACTCCCCTGACCAATGACCATGTAATCGGCATCCTCGCAACGATAAGTACGGACGCGTTGGTATTCCCGTCCCGTCAACTTCGTGTATTCCGCCATGCAACGATCCGCCAGCTCTTTGATATGCGCGAAAAAATACGGCCGCTGCCCTGCCACCGATTGCATGTAGGCATCCTGGTTCTGGACCGGACCGGAGACCACCGGGTTGTCCACATCCCAGAGCTGGGGCACCCGGCGTCGGGTCTTGCCGTAAAGGATGCGCTGTCCCGGCGTCGGACATTCGATCCTGTCATCCGCGTGGCCGAGGTACTCCTCGATCAATTCGCGCTCCGGGATCAAGAGCGTCTCGATCAGGTGCGTCGTTAAAAATCCGTCCTGCCCAACCGCGCCCGGCGTCAGGGACAATTCCGCAATCTTCCGGGTGATCAGGTTCAGGTCTGCCGCCTCCTGCGCGTTTTTCGCCATCACCTGGATGAAACCCGTATCATCCATCAAGTGGTAGTCATCGTGTCCGGCGTGCACGTTCAACGTGCTCTTCGTGATCGCCCGGCAGCCGATGTTCAGGATGTAGGGCAGGCGTTTCCCCACCGCCGCGTAGAGCGATTCGTGC
>CAYQKH010000164.1:0-1552 GCA_964417945.1 uncultured Opitutales bacterium | reverse complement strand
AGGAAAAGTTCGACGCGCGCAGCCCGCTCATCGACATCCCCGCCGTCATCCCCGCGGCCGCGTGCTCGCCTTCCGGCTCCACGAAAATCAACGGGCGACCCGCCGTGTTCAGGTGGCCGCGCGCCGCCTCCTCCGCCCAGTATTCTCCCATTTGCGTGGACGGGGTAATCGGGTAAGCCCCTGCCGCATCACTCGATTCCCGCTCGCACATGATGACGGCGCTGTTGCCATCCATCGCTACGGGGATCCCAGGGTATTTTACGTTCTTATTTTCGGGGGCCATGATGGGGTTGTTCTCCTTTCTTATCGTGCCTCAGCTAGTTGTTGCTGATAAAATCGTCTTTTAAGGGTAGCGGGTCTTCGCGGACGATCCGTTTGGCCGCCGCTCCCCTGATCGCTTTCTCTCCTTCCAACCAGACAATCGCCCCGGTCGGGCAACGCTGCGTCGGAAGTGGAGTTGCAAGTTCGTTTTTTGAATAATCCACCACCGCGACGTTGTTCTCGATCCGGATCAAGCCTTCCGGAGCGTCCGCCACGCAGCGGGCGCAACCCGTGCAGGCCACCTCGCACTCCGCCAGGGCCTGGTCGCCTTCCGCCAGGCTCTTGCAGGCTACCCAGAGCTTATGGCTTACCGGGTGCAGCGAAAACAGGTCCAAGGGGCAGGCCACCACGCAGTCGTTACAGGCGACGCACTTGTCTTCGATCACCGCCGGAAGCCCGTGCTTGTCGATATACATGGCGTCAAAATTACAGGACTTCACGCAGTCCCCCAGCCCGAGGCATCCCCAGGAACAGGCCTTCCCACCTCCTCCCGTTACCGCCGCTGCCCGGCAGCTGTCCATCCCCTTGTAAAGCGCCCGCATCCGGGCCACGTGCTTGCCACCGGCACAGGCAAGACGGGCCACCTTGCGCTCATCCCCACCCAGTTCCACGCCGAGGAGGTTCGCGATGAACGCAGACCTTTCCGGCGAATTCACCGTGCATTGGCCCGGGTTCTTCTCACCCTTTACACAAGCCTCCGCAAACGCGCGGCAACCCGGCGAACCACAAGCTCCGCAATTTGTCTGCGGGAGCAACTCATCCACTTCCTCCACCAGCGGATCCTCCTCCACGTACAATTTTCGGTTCGCGACCGCCAGCGCCGTCGCCAGCAATGCCCCAAGCGCTCCCATGAAAAGCAGGGCTTCGCTAACCGATGAGGCCATTTCGGAAAACATGGCGGTTGAGGGGGAGATTAGGTGGGTTCAAAGGGGAATCCGGCCGTTCGCTCCAAATTTCCTGACTTCGTCACGAACAGGGCGTCAACCCCAGGGGTATTTTCTATAAAGGCTATTCCCGCATCCATTCCCATGATCGCGACCGCCGTCGAGTAGGCGTCCGCTTCCATCGCCGTCGGCGCTGCAACCGTTACACTGGATAAACCCGGCGGGGAGCGCCCCGTGCGCGGGTCGAACAGATGGTGGTCCCGGTAATCCTCTGAAAAGTAGCTTTCGTAATCACCTGATGTCGCCACGCAGCGCCCGTCCAGCGCCACCACCCCCAACAGCTCGCC
>CAYQKH010000163.1:0-6901 GCA_964417945.1 uncultured Opitutales bacterium | reverse complement strand
TCCGCGCTCCCGGTTGGATGTGAGGCGGGAGACGCGGGGCCGGGGAGGGAAGACGGTGGTGGTGATCAGCGACTTTCCCCCGACGATGGGAGAGGGTGAGATAAAGAAGCTTCTCAAAGAATTACAGCAGCGGTGTGCCACCGGTGGGAGTGTGAAGGACGGGCAGATTGAAATCCAAGGAGAACACCGGGATGCGGTGCTCAAAGTTCTGCAGGAGCGCGGATTCCGGCCGGTAGCAGCGGGGGGATAAATCCGGTTTGGCCTTAATTTTTCTCCGGAGCGCTAGTGGTTTCTTTCTCTCGGGAAGCGGTTGCCGGTGGATTTTCCTTTTTCACCGGCTGGGTGGGCTCCTCATCGGAATCCATCGCGGTGCGGACTTCCTCCTCGATGTCCTGGGTCGCCTTTTTAAATTCGCGTAGGGATTTCCCGAAGGAGCGAAAGAGTTCGGGGAGCCGCTTGGCGCCGAAGAGGAGGAGAATGATAAAGGCGATGATGATCAGCTCCGTCGGACGAAGCTGGTTGAGGAAGGCTGGTGGAAGGAGAAAATACATAGTATATAAATCTTAGTTAAAGAGTGACCGATGTAAATAATGAAGGTTTCGGGGGAAAAGTTGCAATCCGGCGCAGGAAAAAGCGCTTCAAAAGCGCTCCTATTGGTTATTGCTCGAAAGGGTCAGGGAGGCAACCTCGGGATACGAGGACTCGCGCGAAGTCTTCTGCTGAAAAAATAAAGGGAGGTATCCGTCTACGGATGGCCCGGATGGACACGGATGGGAGGGTAGGAATGGCAGTTCATTCAGATGCTCGACGTCCAGAGGAGGGAGAGGAAGGTTTAAGAGGAGGAGGTCCGGCTTGTGGAGTTTCCGCCTTGGAGAGGGGATTTGCCAACGGTGTAGAGGAGGGCAAGGGCGGCGAGAAGGAAGAGGGGGAAGAAGAAGGGGACGGGAAGGCCGAGGCCGACGGCGAGGTAGCCGGTAAGGCCGGTGAGGCCCATGACGGCGAGGGCGTAGACGACCTGGGTGGTAACGTGATCGATAGGGTCGCAGTGGGAGGCGATGGAGGAGAGGACAGTGGTATCGCTGATGGGGCTGCAATGGTCGCCAAAGATCGCGCCGTCGAGGACGGCGGCGGCGGTCATAAAGAAGAGGAAGCCGCCGGTGGGGTCCCAGAGGCCGAGGGAGCCCGCGAGGGGGAGGACGACGGGGATGAGGATGCCCATAGTGGCCCAGCTGGACCCCATGGCGAAGGCGGTGCCGGAGGCGACAAGGAAGGTGAGAAGGGGAAGAAGGAAGGGTGGGAGGCGGTCGCCGAGGAGGGAGATGATGTAGGTATCGGTGCCGAGGGTCTCGCAGATGGTTTTCATGGACCAGGCCATGATGAGGATGAAGATGGCCATCCACATGGTGGGGAGGGCACGCCCGTAAGCCTTGAGGCCCTCGACGGGTTTGATGGCGCGCCCGGCGACGGGGAGAAGGATGGCGACGGCGCCACCGATGACGCTGGCCCAGAAGAGGATTTGCATGACGCCGGGACCGTCGGGGTCGTAGATATTGTAGGCGGCGGCACCGAAGGCGTCGCGGAGGCCCTTCATGGAGGGAAGGGCGACGGGGGCGCCATACCAACCCTCATGGCGGGCGGAGCCGACGAGGAGAATGCCGCCAAGGATGGTGACGATAACGAGAAGAATGGGGAAGGCGGCGTAGGCCCAGTGCGGACGAGTGCTGCGGACGACGCCCTGGATGTTTTCATCGACAAGGAGGGTGGCACCGTCGCGGTGGAGTTTGCCTTCGTGGAAGGCGCGTTGCTCGGCGTTGAGCATGGGACCGAATTCGCGGCGAGTGAGAACGGTGAGAAGGAGGAAGAGGAGGGTCCCGAGGCAATAAAAGCGATAGGGGATCATTTGGAAAAAGATGGCGTAGCCGTCGAGAGGGATACCCGCGCTTAGGGCGGCGCTGCCAAGGAGGAAGACCTCGAAAGCGATCCAGGTGGAGACGAGGGCGAGGCCAGCGATGGGGGCAGTGGTCGAGTCGACGAGGTAGGCAAGTTTTTCACGGGAGATGCGGTAGCGGTCGGTGAGCTCGCGCATGGTATTGCCGACGACGACGGTGTTGGAGTAGTCGTCGAAGAAAACGGCGAGTCCGGCGAGGAAGGTGACACCTTGGGCGGAACGGCGACCGCGTGCGAGGCGGGCGATCTGGTCAACCATGGCCTGGATGCCGCCGCTGGTGTAGGTAACGTGGATCATCCCGATGAGGCAGAAGAGGAAGCCGAAGATGTAGATCTGGAACTGGTTGGTAAGGTTGGCCCAGATGAAAACGGTGGCGGCTCCGGGGAGGAAGGCTCCGGGATTGGGGCCGAAGGTGAGGAGAGCCCCGATGAGGAAGGCGCTGCTGAGGGAAAAGACGAGGGAGCGGAAGGCGATCGCGAGGGTGATGGCGACCAGCGGGGGGAGAAGGGAGGACCAATGCCCGACGGGCTTTCCGAGAATTTCCGTATCGTCTCCGTGAGGAAGGGCGGAAAAGATAAGGAGGATGCCTCCAAGGATGAGGACGACGGCGAGCCAGCGGAGAGGAGACGTCCAGAGTGGAGGGCGTTTTGGGGCTTCGGCAGTGCTCATGCGTTGAGAAGGGAATCGATGGTCCGGATGACGACGGCGGTCGCCCCGCAGGAGTCTTCCCGCCACTGGCGGGCGTGCGCGGCGAGGGTGTGCCGGGCCTCGGGTTCGCGGAGGAGCTTGAGGAGGGCATCCCGGACGTCTGCAAGGGAATTCGCTCGTCGGCAGCCGTCGGCGGCGACGAGGCCGTCGACGATATCGCGAAAATTGCTCATCCCGGGACCGGTGACAAGAGGGATGCCGAAGGCGGCGCATTCGATTGGGCTTTGCCCTTCGGTTTGTGGGGGGAGGCTTTTTCCGATAAAGGCGAGGTCAGCGAGCTGGGTGAGGATACGAAGCTCTCCGGTGGTATCGGCGAGGTAGATTGCATTGTCGGTGGGAACGGGTATGCCGGTGGAGCGCCGCGACCACGGCAGGCCGACCGAGCGGAGGAGCTTCTCGAGGTCGTCCCCCCTCTCGGCGTGGCGTGGGACGAGGAGGAGACGGACGTCGAGTCCGTCCCCGCGGGCGGCGGTCAAGGTCTCGATCAGGAAGGCTTCTTCTCCGGGCCAGGTAGAGGAGCCGAGGAGAACAAGGGGGTCGGCCTCACCGGGAAGGGAAGCAAACCCGAGTGCGGCCCGTCCGTTGCACCGGTCTTCAGCGGAGAGGACGGGCTCGAGGTGGAGGTCGAGCTTCAGGTTGCCGGCGAGGGTAACGGATTCCGGGGAAGGGTGGAGTTGCCGGAAGCGGGCCTCATCGCCGGGGGTGGCGGCGAGGACGTGATCCAGCTGAGGAAAAGCCCAGCGGGCAATGAAGGGGAATCGGCGATAGCGCCGGAAAGAGCGGTCGGAGAGGCGGGCATTGACGAGGAGGGCGGGGATCCCCCGGCGGCGGGCCTGTTCGAGGTGCTCGGGCCAGATTTCGCTCTCCATGAGGAGGACGAGGTCGGGCCGGATCCGGTCCCATGCACGACGGGAACAGGGCAGGAAATCGAGGGGGAAGAGACCGATGCCGCGCAGGTGCTGCCCCCATTTATCCCGTGCGAGGGCGTAGCCGGTAGAGGTGGTAGTGGTGAGGACCACCTCAAGGTCGGCGCGTTGTTCCCAGGCGCGAAGGAGGGGGTCCAGGGCCTGGACTTCTCCGACGCTGACGGCTTGGATCCAGATCCGCTTTACGCCGATAGGGGGGGGAGGGTAGGCAGGACCGGTTCCGAACCGCTGAATCCAATCCCGCCGGTAACCTCCCCGCTTGCGCATCCGGTAGAGGTAGTAGGGCGAAGCCAGAACCAGGGCGGGCGGAAACAACAAGCGATAAAGCCAAATCATGGGATCAACCGAAAAGGCGTGGCGGAAAAGGGGGCGAAAAATGCAAAGTGGAAAGGAAAGTTGTAAAATGGAAAGGAGTCCATCTGATTTACAAACGTGATTCAGGAACGTGAACGAAAAGCGGTGGTGATCGGCAGCGGGTTCGGTGGCCTTGCGGCGGCCATCCGGACCCAAGCAAAGGGTTACTCGGTAACCTTGTTGGAAATGCGAGACAAGCCCGGGGGCCGGGCCTACGTCTATGAAGACCAAGGCTTCACCTATGACGCGGGGCCGACGATCGTGACGGTGCCTTTCATCCTGAATGAATTGGCAGAAGTGGCGGGGAAGCAGATCGAGGACTATGTGAAAATCGTGCCCTGCGACCCGTATTACCGAATTTACTTTCCAGACGGTCGGCAGTTCGACTACCGTGGGGAGCAGAAGGCGCTCGAGGCAGAAATCGCAAAGTTCAGCCCAGAGGACGTGGAGGGTTATCGGAGGTTTTTAGACTACAGCCGGAGGATTTTCGACCGGGCTTTTACGGACCTTGCGGACCATTCGTTCCACACCGTCTGGGAGATGCTAAAGGTGGCACCAGACCTGATTCAGCTGCGTGCGGACCGTTCGGCCTTCGCGAAGGTGGCCGAGTTCATCAAAGACCCGTATCTCCGGCAGGTCTTTACCTTTGAGCCGCTATTAATCGGCGGTAACCCGCTTCGTGCCTCCGCAATCTACACGATGATCCATTACCTGGAAAAGACATGGGGGGTGCATTTTGCGATGGGCGGGACGGGTGCGCTGGTGCAGGGGTTGGTCCGGCTCTTCAAAGACATCGGCGGGAAGCTGGAGCTGAACGCTCGCGCGGAGGAAATCGAGGTGGAAGGAGGAGCGGTCCAAGCCGTACGGACGGTGGATGGACGGCGTTTCCCCGCGGAGGTAGTCATCTCTAACGGCGACGTGGCGAACACTTACCGGAAGTTAATTCAGCCCCGGCACCGTCGGAAGTGGACGGACCGGCGGATCGAGCGCATGCGCTACGCGATGTCGCTCTTCGTGGTATATTTCGGAACAAATCGCACCTATGAACACCTGCCGCACCATTCAATTATTCTTGGCCCGCGTTACAAAAGCCTGCTTAAGGATATTTTCGACAAGAAGATCGTGGCGGAGGATTTCTCGCTCTACCTGCATGCGCCGACGCGGACGGATGCAAGCCTGGCCCCACCAGGGTGTGAATGTTTTTATGTTCTTAGCCCGGTGCCCCACCTCGGTGGCGGGCAGGATTGGGACCAGATCAAGGAGGAATACGCGGACCGAATTTTTGCCTCGATGGAAAAGGACCACCTCGTGCCGGATCTGCGCAAGCACCTTGTCTCGAAGCTGATCTTTACCCCAAAGGACTTTGAGACGAAATTGGATGCCTACATGGGGAGCGCCTTCCAGTTTGAACCAACGCTGACGCAGAGTGCCTGGTTTCGCCCGCACAATAAAAGTGAGGACGTGAACGGTCTTTATTTCGTTGGGGCAGGAACCCACCCGGGAGCAGGATTACCGGGAGTGATCAGCAGCGCGAAGGTGCTCGACCACTTCATTCATTAACCGCCTCATCGTCGATAGCGGGAGGTTCGGTGGCGGGCTCAAACTCGGTGAGCCAGCGGTTGGTCTGACGAAGACGGTTGGCGAGTTCGACAGCAAGGTTTTTCCAGAGGATGGGGAATTCGTTGGCAAGGGCCTCAAAGTCGGCGCCGGAGAGTTTGCCGATGGTGGAAGCAACAGTGGCGACGATTGTAGCGCTGCGTTTGCCTTGGGGATCGACAATCGCCATGTCGCCGACATGGTAGTGCTCTTTAATCTGATTGAGACGGGTGCCTCCCACGATGACATCCACCCCGCCGGAGAGGATGAAGAAGAGGTCCGAGCCGGGGTCATCCTCTTCCATGAGGATAGCGTCCTCATCGAAAGATTCGACCGACATCTTCTCTGAGATGCGGCGAGCCAGGCCCGCGTCACCCTCGAGAAGGAATTGATCTTTCAAGGCGGCGATTAATTGGCTTGTTTCCATGGGATTTCAGGTGAGGGTTACGGAATAGGTTTAGCCTATGGACCGACACCCGCAAATCAACACTTCCTTTTCTTGGCGAGGGCCACTGGTGGGAAAAGGTGGGCCGGGCCTCCAATTGAATTGAGGCACCCAGGTAAATGCGCTACCAATTTTTGAAATGGGCCGAATCCAGAAACTTTTTGAGCGACTTAAGGCGGAAGGACGTTCCGCGTTTATTCCCTACCTCTGCGCCGGCGATCCGGATTTGGACACCTGTCTGCACCTCGCGAGAGGGTTATTGGAGGACGGTGTCGACCTCTTGGAGGTGGGAGTACCGTTCAGCGACCCACTGGCGGACGGGTTGACGAACCAGCTTGCAGCGCAACGCGCCCTAGAAGCGGGGGCCAACCAGGAGGCGGTCTTCAGAATGGTCCGGACGCTACGGGAGGAGAGTGAAACGCCGATTGCTTTTTACACTTACTACAATCTGGTGCATGCAATGGGAGCGAAGGCCTACGTCGAGGCTTGCGGCGCGGCCGGGGTGGACGGACTGCTCGTGTTGGACCTCCCGCCCGAAGAGGCGGACGAATTGATCGCGGCGGCGCGGGAGGCGGCGGTCGACCTGATTTTTATCATTGCGCCGACGACCCGGCCGGAGCGTATGTCCGCGATCGCGGCGCGCGCGACCGGCTTTCTGTATTACGTTTCACGGGAGGGGGTCACGGGCGAGCGGACGGACCTTGCGGAGGACCTCGGGGACTCCCTAGAGGAGATCCGCAGGCACACGAATCTTCCGGTGGTGGTCGGGTTTGGGATCTCCAGTCCGGAACAGGTGAACCGGGTGGGGCAGCTGGCGGACGGCGTGGTGGTCGGCAGCAGTCTGGTGCGCTGCATCCAAGAGAACGCGGATGCGCCGGAGGAAGCGGTCGCCGCGTATCGGGACAAGGCACGCTGGTTGATGGC
>CAYQKH010000162.1:0-6909 GCA_964417945.1 uncultured Opitutales bacterium | reverse complement strand
GTTACACTACGGCGTGGCACTGCTGGCCCGCCTTCGTTACACTACGGCGTGGCACTCCATTTTCCAGCGTCAGCGTAGCTGCCGGGAAAATGGGTGGTGGGAGCGACTGGAGTTGAACCAGCGACCTCTTGCATGTCAAGCAAGCGCTCTAACCAACTGAGCTACGCCCCCGAGAAGAGGAGAAACGCAAACGAAAAAGAGGGAGCGTGGGCGGGGCAAGAAAAAAAGCGGTGTGACGCGGAGGGGGTTGCGCCAGTGTTTGGAAGAGCTAAAGATAGGACGGATCATGATTCAATACCTGCGGATTCAGAACCTGGCCCTGTTGGAGGAGGCGGAACTGGAATTTGATGGCGGGTTTACTTGTGTAACGGGGGAAACAGGGGCGGGGAAAAGCATCCTTTTAGGGGCGCTTAGTTTCTTGTCGGGGAGCCGGACGGATAAGTCGCTGATCCGGCAGGAAGCGGAGACGTGTGCGGTTGAGGCGGCGCTTTACCTGAAAGAATCCGGAGGGGTGGACGCCTTCCTTGAGGCACAAGGTTTGCCCGTCTGCGAGGAGGGAGTGCTGCTTTTGAGGCGGAGTTTTTCACGGCAGCGGATCCCGCAGATTCAGGTGAACGGGGCGGTGACGACGTTGGCGGTGCTGAAGGAGCTGGGGCAGCGCTGGATCGATTTCCATGGTCCGGGTGAACCCCAGAAGCTCTTCAAAGAGGCCGTGCAGCTGGAATTGCTCGATGCCTACGCGCGGGGCCGCGCGGAGGATGAATCGGTGGCGACGCTTTTCCAGGATTACCGGACGGGGTATCGCGACTATCGTTCGATTGAGAAGCGGATCGCGGAAGTGGAAGGAGAATCCCAGCTTTCGGAGGATGAGCAGGAGTATCTGCGGCGGCAGATAGACCGGATGGACCAATTGCCAGTGGAGGCGGCGGCGATCGCCGCCGTGGAGCGGGATTACCAACGGGCGAGTTCCTCGCAGGCCCTCAAGGAATTAACGGGTGCGATGATGGAGGGTTTGTCCGGTGAGCAGGGTGTGAGTGACCAGCTATCGGATCTACTCCGCATGGCGCAGGAATTGCCGGAATTGGATCCGGAGTCGGGTGAAACGCTCCGGGAGCGTCTGCAGTCGCTGGTTGTCGAGGTGGAGGATCTGGCGGAGAGCTTCCGCGACCTCGGTGAGGATGCCGATTTTGACGAGGAGGCGATCCGCAGCCTCGAACAGCGGATGGAAATCTGGATGGAGTTGCGGCGGAAATATGGTGGAAGCGTGGAAAGGGTTCTTGCGGAGCGGCAAGCGATCGAGGCGAAGCTCAACCTGCAGGGAGATCTCGCGGGTAACTTGGCACGCCTTGAGAAGGAACGATGCCAGTTGGAAAAGCAACTGGGAGGGGTGGCTGACGCGTTGGAAAAAGCGCGGGAAGCGGCCGCAGAAGCACTTTCGGAACAAGTGGTTGAGCTCCTGCACTGCCTTGGATTCCAGAACGCCCGTTTTCAAATCGAGCTGCAGCGGAAGCTGCAATTGAGCGCTACGGGAGGGATGACCTGCTCTTTTCGCTTCTCGCCGAACCGCGGACAGGCCCTGCAGCCGTTGAACAAAATCGCCTCGAGCGGGGAGACTGCGCGGGTGATGCTGGCGTTAAAAACGCTGTTGGCCAAGGTGGATCAGATCCCGGTGCTGGTTTTCGATGAGGTGGATGCGAACGTCGGCGGAGAGATCGGCCTGGAAGTGGGCCGGGAGCTGCGGCGGCTCGGGGACTCTCACCAGGTCCTGTGCGTGACGCACCTCCCACAGGTTGCGAGCCAGGGGCACCGCCACTTCGTCGTGGAAAAGCGTCAGGATTCGGAAACCACGGAGGTGCGAATCGACCCGGTTGACGGAGACCGCTCGCTGCGGGTGGAAGAATTGGCCCGGATGCTGGGAGATCGGCGCTCAAGCTCCGCGATCGAGCACGCGGAGAACCTCCTCGGGCAAATCGGTTGATCTGCTGACCAATCCCATTTGAGGTGGGAAAGGATATTGCCAAGGGCGGAGTTGCTCGCCCATTTTTGGAAATCAACGACCTGAACCCCTAAAACCCCTTTCCCATGAACAATGCCAATGCCGACCTTTTGATTCTTGCTAACCTCTGGAGCCTGACGAATACCGGCTGGCCGATCGCCGACCAAATCAAGGCGATTGAAGACGCTGGCTTCGAGGCCTTTACCTGCCACTTCCGAAAAGATCCCGACCTAAAGGAATTGGTGGCCGGTTCATCTCTGCGCTACGGGGGCTTTTTCGACGCCGCGACGCGGAATGATGACTACCGGGAGAAAATCGCGAAGAGCCTGGAGATTGACAACGGCCCGATTAACGTGCAATTGGGGGATCACGACACATTGCCGCAAGAGGCAATCCAAGCTTCGGTGGAACTGCTGCAGCTGGCGGAGGAAATGGGGGCGGAGGTCTATGTTGAGATACACCGCGATACGGCGACGGAAACGCCGGAGAAATCCTACGCGATCGCCGATGGCTACCAGGGTATTACGGGAAAGCCGATCCGGATGAATTTCGATTACTCGCACCCGGCGATTGTTAAACACCTCGGGCCGGGCAACTATACCGAGCGCCTGATCGAACGGGAGGAACTTTTTCAGATGTCCCGCCTCTGGCATATGCGGCCCTTCAACGGCCACCACTGCCAGATCCCGATCACCGACGGAAAGGGTAATTTCTCGCCGGAATATGAAGAATTGCGACCGTTCCTGCGGGACGCCTTTCGGATCTGGAAGGCGGGACCGTTCGGACATACGCAGTTCTGGGTAACGCCGGAGTTGGGTCCGAAGGGTGGTTACGGGCTGAGTTGTTTCCCGGATATCTGGGAAGATACGATTGTCTTAGGGAATGATTTAAAGACGCTCTGGGCCGAAAGTTAGGGTGCGTTTGGACGGGTCCGGCGGTAGGGGGATGGGCAGGCTGAAGCGCTGTCCTACGGTGTGTGCGGTGAAAAGGGGGCAGGCTGAAGCACTGCCCTACGAGGGGAAGCGGTGAAGGGGGCAGGCTGAAGCACTGCCCTACGGATTGTGCGGTAAAGTCGTTGGGTCTCGGAAGCCGGATGCCGTTATACTGCTTTAGAGGGGGAGGATTTGCCAAAGGCCAATACCTGGTAGGCCAGTGCTTCAGCCTGGCCCCAGGCCTCGATAAAGGTCGGGCTCTTTGGCCAAACCTGCTTTTACAGGGTTCTGTTCGATATACCGAATGATGCGTGCTTTCTCATTTTCATTGCGTACCACCCGATCAAACCACTCTCGTTGCCAAAAAGGGCCCATTCTTTGTAGGTGTTTGTTCATGAATCGGGCGCTTCCGCCTTTCCATCGGTTCAGGCATTCTCGAAACTCGATTACATTGTAAGCAGAAAAGGGTTCGGTAATCCAATGCAGGTGATTGGGCATGATGACCCATCTGATGATGACGGCATGGGAATGGGAAAGCCTTTCCATCTCGGTATTCATTCGAGAAAGCGCGTTCCTGTCAGAAAAGGGAGTGAATCCGGTTCTCTGATCCAAGGCTTTTTCCAGAGTTAAAAATAGTTTTCGTTGCGCAACAGCGTATTGAGGGGATTGCGGTGGTATTGCAGCCGCTGCAGCAGCCAATTCCACTATCCTGGGGAGTTCCCCGGTTGGAATCGAATTCGCTACCCGTAGCGTAAAAAAATGGCAGTGTCCTTCTACGAAGCGGTGTGGGAGCCGACCCCGCCAATAAGCCTGGGTTGTTTCCATTTACGAGAGCAGCAAAGGATTTTGTTTTATGGATATTTAAATTTAAAATCCAGGGATACGACATTGTTTTGGTGGAGAGGTGGATTTCTCTTTGAAGGGGGCAGGCTGAAGCACTGCCCTACGGAGGAAGCGGTGAAGGGGGCAGGCTGAAGCACTGCCCTACGAGGGGGGTGTTGTATGGAATGGCGTGGCGGGGTTTTAGGGGTTTTATCTTTCGGCTTGATTTGACCGGCGAAGCGGGGGGAGACTTTTCTTTATGCTGGATCCAGAAATACGTTCACAGTTCGAAGAAATCACGAAGCGCAGCGGATACCTCTGGAGGTATCTTTGACGTCCAGAAGCAGCAGGAACGGATTCAGGAGTTGGAAGGGAAGATGGCGAAAGCCGGATTCTGGGACAGCCAGGATTCGGCGCAGAAGGTAATTGAAGAGACGAATCGTCTAAAGCGCTCAATCAACGGGATCGCGGCCTTTGAGGAGGAATTGGAGGATCTTAAAGCGATGTTCGAACTGGTGGACGAGGCGGAAGGTGATGCATCGGCGGAGTATGAGGCGGAGCTGAACCGGACGATACCCTTGCTGATGGAGCGCCTGAACAACCTGGAACTGGCATCCTTTCTGGGCGGGAAGCTGGATGCGAACAACGCGATCCTGAGCATCCACGCGGGTGCAGGCGGGACAGAATCCTGTGATTGGGCGGAAATGCTGCTGCGGATGTATACGCGATGGGCGGAGCGCTCGGATTTCGAAGTAGCGGTAGAAGATCTGAGTGAAGGTGAAGAGGCGGGGATCAGCCGGGTAACGATTCGGATCGCGGGTGCGAAAGCCTATGGCTATGCGAAGGCGGAGCGTGGGGTGCACCGCCTGGTGCGGATCAGCCCCTTCGACTCGAACTCCCGACGGCATACGAGTTTCTGCGCGGTCGACGTGATTGCGGAGGTGGACGACGACATCGACATTGAGATTAAGGACGAGGACCTGCGGGTGGATACTTACCGTTCGAGCGGGAAGGGTGGACAGCACGTCAATAAAACGGACTCGGCGGTTCGGTTGACCCACCTGCCGACCGGTATCGTGGCGGCCTGCCAGGCGGAGCGTTCCCAGCACAAAAATCGAGGAACGGCGATGAAGATGCTGAAGTCGAAGCTCTACGAAAAGTACGAGGATGAAAAGCGCTCGGAAATGGAGCGGTTTTATGGAGAAAAGGGAGATATCGGCTGGGGGAACCAGATTCGGAGCTATGTTTTTCAGCCTTACCAACTTGTAAAGGATCTTCGTACCGGGGTAGAGACGGGCAATGTCCAGGCGGTAATGGATGGGGAAATTGACGCTTTTATTCACGCCTGGCTACGGGCGGGCCAGCCGATGAGCCGACAGGAGGCGGAGGCGGCCGACTCCTGAACGGGAGGAGCTTGAAAGTGGTGATGAAGGGCCTGAACGAACACCCGGAAGACCGGTCGACGGGGAGTTGTTCCGGCGCCCTTTCTTACGCAAAAATCCGCCAAGCATTGGATGAGCAGCCGCTTTTCGAGGACAAATCCTGGCGGCTCTCTCCTCAGGCCTACCCCTTGACGACTCAACAGCTGAAGCAGCTGGAGGATATCGGTAAGGCCTGCCTTGAGTTTCACCAGGCTCTGGAAATTCTTTACCAGCGTTCGGCGGGCGGAAAAAACCTGCTGCGAAATCGGAAGCTGGAGGTGCCCTGGGTGGCGGAATACCTTGATCGGGGAAAGCCGAAAAACCTAATTCAGCATGCCCGATCCAAGCGCCTGAAGGGGGAACTGCCAATGGTGATCCGTCCGGATCTGCTCCTGACCGAGGAGGGCTTTACGATGAGTGAGCTGGACTCAGTTCCGGGAGGGATCGGATTGACAGCCTTTCTGAACCGACTTTACGAGGCGGACGGACAATCGGTTATCGGAGGCAAGGATGGGATCCTGGAGGCCTTTTACGAAGGCATTGCAGGGCAGGTGAAAGGGAAGCGGCTGCCTTTTATCGCGATCATTGTCTCGGATGAAGCGGCGACCTATCGCCCGGAGATGGAATGGGTGGCGGGTGAGTTGCAGCGGCTGGGACGGCGGGTTTTCGTCTTTCACCCGGAGGACGTGATGCCACTGGGTGATACGCTCTGCGTGGACATTGGCGGGAATCCGCAACAAATCGATATCATCTACCGTTTCTGGGAGCTTTTCGATATCGCGCACGTGCCGATCGCGGGGCACATCCTTGAGGCATGGAACGAGTCGATGGTGTGGATATCGCCGCCGATGAAACCCTTCCAGGAAGAGAAGCTGGCGCTGGCGTTGTTCCATCACCATGTGCTGGAGGCTTACTGGAAGGAGGCCCTGAGTAAGCGCGCCTACATGACATTGAAAAAAATCATCCCGGAATCCTGGATCATGGATCCGGTCGAGTTACCGCCCAACGCAGTTCTGGATGCGCCCCCGGTTGGGGGCCGTCCCATCTATGACTGGCGGCAGTTGAGCGAGGCCACACAGAAAGAGCGCAACCTGATCATCAAGCTGAGCGGATTTCACGAGGACGCATGGGGAGCGCGGTCGGTAACCCTTGGGAGCGACAGCTCCCGGAGCGAATGGAGCAAGGCGATCGAACAGGCGATTCAACTGGCGGATCACTCTCTGCATATCCTGCAAAACTACCATAAGCCGGTCCGGTTGAAGCACCCGGTTTTCAGCCCCGATGCGGCGGAGGGGCACCCACTGTATGAAATGGAGGGCCGACTGAGGCTCTGCCCGTATTATTTTGTTAACCAAGAGACGGTTCGACTGACCGGGGTGCTGGCGACGTTCTGTCCAGCGGACAAGAAGATCATCCACGGGATGAGTGACGCGGCGATGTTGCCGTGCCGGTTGGTGGATTGAGGGCGGAAGGAGGTCAACTTGGGATTGGTGGGAATGGAAATGGGTTTAGACTGAAGAACTGTTGGCGAGGAAAAAACGAATCTCACGCCCGCTGCGCTCAAGACCCAAAGACCCCAAGATGGAAGAAAATGAGATAGGTAAGATTGTTGTGGATGCTACAGTAAAGGTTCACTCAGCACTTGGGCCGGGTTTGCTTGAATCGGTATACGAAGCGGTGCTGGCGAAAGAATTAGAGCGAAGAGGCTTATTGGTCGCCCGCAGGTTGCGGTGCCTAT
>CAYQKH010000161.1:0-7059 GCA_964417945.1 uncultured Opitutales bacterium | reverse complement strand
GTGACGAACACCCCGGGGGTTCTAACCGAATCGACGGCGGATGTGGCGTGGGCGCTGATTTTCGCGGTGGCGCGACGGGTGATCGAAGGCGACCGTTTGGTGCGCAGCGGTACCTGGCAGGGCGCGGGGCCGACGCAGATGCTGGGTGCGGATGTTACAGGGGCGACGCTGGGCCTGGTTGGGCTGGGGAGGATCGGCCGCGCGATGATTCCCCGTGCGAAAGGATTCGGGATGAACATCCTTTATTGGAATCGGACGCGGTATACACCGGAACAGGAGCGCTCCCTCGGGGTGACCTATGTTCCGTTGGAATGCCTTCTCGAGCGGTCCGACTTTGTCTCGCTCCACGTGGCCCTGACTTCCGGGACCCGCCACCTGATCGACCGGAAGGCCTTGGGCCGGATGGGCCGGAACAGTTACCTGATCAATACGACCCGCGGCCCGGTTGTCGATGAAGCGGCTCTCGTGAAAACTCTACGTGAGGGAGAAATCGCCGGTGCCGGCCTTGACGTTTACGAGAACGAGCCCGCTCTGCACCCTGGATTGGCGGACCTGGATAATGTCGTTCTCCTCCCCCACGTGGGAAGCGCGACCCTGCAGGTGAGAACCCGGATGGGTTTCCTTGCGATAGAAAACTGCCTCGCGGCCTGCAAGGGGCAACGTCCGCTTTTCGTGGTGAACCCCGATGTTTATGCTTGAGAGGGTTGCGGGGGAGATTTCTTAGACCTTTTTGAAACACGGATTATTTTTCGTTAAGGTTATTGTAATGAAGTTTGAATCACGGAACCCGGCCACGGGGGAAATTATTCGTCCCTACGAGTTGATGGGCGGGGACGCTGTTGAAGCCGCTCTGACCGCCGGTCGATGTGTGCAAAGGGATTGGTCAATGCTGCCGGTCAGGGAGCGGATTCCGCACTTGAACCGGTTGAAGTCCCTACTCGAATTGCGGAAGGATTCCCTCGCCCGACTGATTACGGAGGAGATGGGTAAGCCGCTCGCTCAGGCGAAAGCCGAGCTGGAAAAATGTGGCCAACTCTGCGCGTTTTACCAGGCGGAAGCGGAGGGATTCCTCGCTTCCCAGCAGGTAAAGACGGATTTTCGCGAGAGTCGGATTTGTTACCGTCCGCTGGGCTTAATTCTGGGGATCATGCCATGGAATTTTCCCTTCTGGCAGGCCTTTCGATTTCTTACCCCGACCTTGACCGCAGGAAACGGCGCCCTTCTCAAACATGCGGAAAATGTCACCGGATCCGCACTAGAGATAGAGAGCCTTTTTCGAGAGGCGGGCTATCCGGAATTCCTCGTCCAGACCCTGATTGTCGACCGGGATTTTGCGGGTGAGCTGATCGCGGACGATCGCATCCACGGCATTTCTCTAACGGGAAGCGACCGTGCGGGCCGTGAGGTCGCCTCTCGGGCGGGGAAGGCATTGAAGAAGTGCGTCCTCGAACTGGGTGGAAGCGATCCGGCGATCCTCCTTGACGACGCTCCGCTGGAGGCGGCTGCCGAACTCTGCGCCAAGAGTCGATTGCGGAATGCCGGCCAGAGCTGTATTGCGACGAAGCGGTTCATCCTCACCCGCGGACGCCTCAAGGCGTTTGAAGCGCTCCTCCTCAAGCGATTCGAGGAGCAGGTAATGGGAGACCCGCTGGACGAAAAGACGACTCTCGGGCCGTTGGCGCGGGAGGACCTGCGTGAAAACCTTCACCGACAAATTACCGCAAGCATCGAAAAGGGCGCGCGGCTGCTCTGTGGGGGAAGGGTTCCGGAGGGGCCGGGTTTCTTCTATCCCGCCACTCTGGTCAGTGAGGTGGGGCCGGGCATGCCTTTATTCGAAGAAGAGACGTTCGGGCCCGTGGGGGTCATCATTCCGGCGGAGAATGAGGAGCACGCCCTCGAACTGGCGAACCGAACGGAATACGGACTGGGCGCGACCGTCATCACCCGCGACCTCGAGCGCGGGGCGGCCCTCGCAGAGGAGCGGCTGGAGGCCGGCAGTTGTTATGTCAATCATATGGTCGTCTCCGACCCTCGGCTTCCCTTCGGCGGTATCCGCAAGAGCGGGTTCGGGCGGGAGCTGGCGGAGCAGGGAATCCACGAATTCGTGAACCTGAAAACGGTCGTGGTCGAGGATCTCGACTGAGGCACGGCGCCCTGTCATCTTGATTCACGATGGTGAAGGCGTGCGGTGTAAAATCCCGGTCTGTATCGTGACGGGTTTTCTTGGGACCGGGAAAACCACCTACCTCCTGCGAATCGCAAAAACGTATCCGGATAAGCGATACGTTTTTCTGGTGAACGAATTTTCGGACTACGGTGTGGAGACGAAATGCCACGAGGGCACAGGAAAGGAGCTGCCGGAACGGGTGGGGGTTCGGGAAACGGTGAGGGGATGGGTTGGCCTTTGACAGGCTCCGGGCGGGGAAGGAGTGGACCGGCGGTGGCGGGGATTGCGCGTTTGTGGCGGGTAAGACCGGCGGTCGCGAGCATCGGGGTCTACCTGACCGTTTTACTTATGCGCTGCGGAGGCGGAGGTAGGGCTCGACAGGGCGGGCGGCGTCGGTGGACGTGACGAAGGCGTCGCGATCGACGGTTTCGCTGAAGAGGTAAAGGGCATAGCCGCCGAATCCGCCCCCGCAGTATTTCTGGGCGAGCATGCCGGGTGCTTCGGGGAGGGGATCCATTCCCTCCTTTCGCTGCATAGTGAAGTATTCGCGCACGCCTGCGGCAAGTTGTTCGAGGTCGTTTTGTTCCACGCCGTCGCGGGCGAGAAGGGAGGAGCGAAAGATCTGGTCGTAGTCCCGTTGCTGGTCGGCCATGGAGGGGGTGTCATGTGCCTTGCCGGTAAAGAAGACGGCCATTTTTCCACGGAGCAATTCACCGTCGCGTTTGAGATAGAGGTCGGGTCGGGGGCCGCTTCTCCAGACGCAAAGGCCAGTCTCCCGAATGATTGCGGGATCCTGCCAACCTACTCCGAGGGCGAGTTCACTGTTGACGCCGCTCTTGCCGTTGAGGAGGGCCCAGGCTCCGCTTCCGCCGAGCCCGGCGCAGCGTTCATAATCCCATTGCCGGAGGGTGACGGTCGGAGCGATCGCACAATTGATGACGAAACCGCCTTCACGGGCGTGCCGTGGCACGTCGAGCCAGCCGCCGGCAAAGTCGACCCGCATGGGGGCCTCGTCCGGTGCTTTGATCCATTTGACGATACCAGAGGTAGAAATCGGAGGAAATTGCGGGGGTGTCTTGGGCAATTTGACGTATTCGGCCCCGATTTCTGCGGTGAGTTGACGTTTGATAACCTCGTATTTGTCATCCTCGGTTACGACAAGGATGTCGGGCTTCAGGCTCCGGAGGTGATCCTGAAAGTCGAGGCCAAGCTCGTGGTTTTCCCCGACGACGACGGCATCAACCATCTCGAGGGCGGCGATGAGGGCGCGCTTGTGGTCCTGGGGAAGAGAAGAGCGGCGCTGTTTGTGGTGCCAGAGGACGTCGTCGGAAGCCATGCAAACCGTGAGATGATCCCCGAGGGCTTTGGCCTCGTGGAAGAACTGGACGTGTCCGGCGTGGATGATGTCATAACATCCGGAAACAAAGACTTTCTTCATAAGGCAGAGGACGACTACTGGGAAGGGTCGGGGGCGGTAGGTCGGCCCTTATAGCGATTGTTGGGGGGTTCGAGGAATTCCCGCTGTTTCGAGGTGAGACCGGCATGGCGGGAGGCGTCAAAGTAGTCGGCGGACCAGGAAAGCGGAGCGGGGCTGTATTTGTAGAAAACAGTGCGCCGTTCGTGTTTTCCGGACCAAGGCAAAGGTCCGTGGGTGAGGGCTTCGGTAAAGATGATAGCGGTTCCGGCAGGCCCGGTTACTTGCTTTACGACGGGGTGGATGGTTTTCCTCATGTCTTTCATTGCTCCGGGAATGGGGAAATTGGCCTTATGGGACCCGGGAACACAGGCGAACCCGCCGTCATCCGGTCCGACATCGTGGAGGTTGTAGGCCACGACAATGAGGCCGTTATACATTCTTCCATCTTGAAAGCGGTAATACATGGAAGGTTCAAAAGGAGCGCCACCACCGTGGAGGTGTGCCCCGATGGGACTGAGGCCACCGCGGATGATGTCGGCGTAGATATGATCGAGGCGGATCCGGGGGCCGATGATGGCTTCCAAGTAGGGGGTGATCGGCGGGTTGTCGATAAGGTTGAGGTAAGGGTTTCCCCAGTTGAGGAGGTTATTGAAGCGGTGGGTCTGGAAATCGGGCTCACATTCGGCATCGGCCTGTTGGTCGAGAATGCGGTTAAGCGCGCGAAGTTGCGGCTCAGTCAGGGCATTGGGCACGGTGATATAGCCCTGGAGATCAAAGAGGTATTTTTCTTCGTCATTCATGGGAATTTGGGGTGCTTTGAGATTCGGTTAAGGGGGATCTGAAAGTCAACGGCCAAAGGTTTGCTTTACCGCGCTCACGGACTTGCACTTCAGCGGTTGGGACTTCACCTTTACGGCTGATGATGCACCGATGGTTCACACTGTTTTTGTTGGTTGGATTCCAGCCCTGCTTCGGTTTGAACATTACGATCAGCGGCCCGAACTCGATCGCGAACCACCAGCGATTCAGCTCCGGGACGCTGGCGATTTTTGGAGGGGCGGGTTCGGGGGATACGCCGGTGGCGAACACAAACCTTTTCGGAGTTGGAAAGAGCCTTGATTTCAGCGGGGTGGGGTGGACCAACCAGAGCCCGCAGCGGCGGCACATTACGATGATCACCGCCCAGCACTTCGTGGCGGCCAACCACTTCAAGCCGAGCGGGCAGGTGGCCTTCCTCAATCGTGACGGGGTCCTGAAGGAGTATACGATTGGGGCCACACAGTTTTTCATTACCGATAGCGGGACTTCAGAGACGGTCGACCTTTACGTGGGAAAGCTGACAACGGCGATCCCGGCCTCTGACAAAATCACCGCCTACCCGATCCTCGACCGGAGCGTGCCGAACCTTGCCGCGGACGCCCCGCAGTTAATCCTTTACGGCAAGGACGACAACCGGGACAACAGCCCCCTCATCGGGTTGAACGATTTCGAGGGCTACAACCTGATCGACATCACGAATCCGGGTGATGACCTCGCGGAGACCTTCGCGATCCGCGTCGAAGACAATCAAGGCAATGGCGAGGCCCAGGGGGAGACCGGGGACTCCGGGGGTCCGAGCTTTATCCTCTATAACGACCAGCTGACCCTCGCGGGCATTCATTCCGCGATCGATACGACGGGCTCTCCCGATGAAACGTTTGACGCCTCTTTTGCGGCTTACCGTTCGGCGGTCGAAACGATCCTGAACGCCGACGGTGGCGCGGTCCTCGGAACGGTGGCGTTCAGCGGGGCCGGGCTCTACAATACCCTCGTGCCGATCCCCGAACCCCGGTTCGTGGGGTTGTTCATGGGTCTGCTTGGGCTCGCCGGGGTGTGGATGCGGAGACGGGGACGGGCACCGTTTGTGCAGTCAGGTGATTGATTCTTTCAGGCGGGGGTATTTTCATCGGCAAGGAAACGGGACACTTGCAGCAATGGCAGGGCGTTGGTCCCGTCTTTAAGCGGATACGGGTTGGCTACGCGGCTGATGATGGCAGTGGGAGGTTCGCCTTCACCTTCGATTTCCTTGCGCACGAGCGAAAGCCGTCCGCCGGAGGTTGGGTTCTCGGACCACTTTGCATCGGCCAGCAGGAAGCGTCCCGCGCGGTGGAAGAGGAAGTCGGCCTCTTTGGTGCGGTCGCGCCAAAAGGCCAACTGCCAGCGTGGATTACCCGCCAGCGCCTTGCGGATTTCGGTGAAGACGCAGGTCTCCCATAAAGCCCCTGCAAGGGGAGAAAAGAGGAGGTCGTCGAGGTTTTGCATCCCCATCAGAAAGGCGCACAGACCGCTGTCGTTAAAGTGCAACTTTGGCGTTTTGACGAGTGACTTGGTCGCGTTGGAGAACCACGGTTCGAGCAGGGTGATGATGCCCGACTGTTCGAGGGCGGAGAGCCACTGTCCGGCGGTCGTCGGGCTGATGCCGACATCCCGCGCCAACTCCGCCCGATTCAGCAGTTGGCTGGTCCTTAGGGCACAGGCCCGAAGAAATCGCTCGAAGTCCCGCAGGTTGCCCACTTGTAGTTGCATGCGCAGATCGCGCTCCAGATAGGTGGCTACATAGGAACGATAAAAACTGGCCGCATCCAAATCGGGGCGTTCATGTAGCTCCGGAAAACTGCCCCGGAGCACGAATGCTTCCACGGATAGGCTTCGCGTTTCGGCCTGAATCTCACCGAAGCTCAACCCATCCAGTTGCAAAATGTCCGCTCGCCCGGCGAGGGATTCTGAAACACCTTGCATGAGCTGAAAAGGCTGGGAACCGGTCAGGATGAATCGACCCATCTGGTCGCGGTTTTCGTCCACGAATCGCTTCAGATGACGAAACAGAGCGGGCGCATATTGCACTTCGTCCACGATGAGGCGTTCACCGTGACGCTGCAGAAAGGCAATGGGGTCGCCCTCTGCCTGCTCGGCTTCGCTCGGCAAATCCAAGCTGACGTAGGCGTGGTCAGGAAAAAGCCTTCGCACGAGCGAGGTCTTGCCCGTCTGGCGTGGCCCCGTCAAGACCACCACGGGCCGGGTTTCCGCACTCTTCCGCAGGATGTCTTCAAACTGGCGTTGGATCCACACTTTGCAAATCATGTGGCAAAGACATGGAATTGACAAGTTGTAAGCATGGGATTTACAGGCGCTTTTTCAGGTCGTCGGTAATTCCAGAGTAATATCGGTCGGTCCATTTTTCACTCTGCAGAATGTAGACGTAGGTGAATTTCATGGCTGGCCCCGCCGAGCTGTAGGTCAAGCTTGTAAACGGATGGGTTTACCCGACTTCGCTTTGGCAAGCTTCCGCCTTCGCACGAGGCTACGGCGTGACGGGGTCGTCGCGGCAGCCTTCGCGTCCGCGCTTCGCTTGAGCGAAGGCTGGGGTGGTAAACCGGACTCGAACCGGCGACCCCTGGTACCACAAACCAGTGCTCTAACCAACTGAGCTACTACC
>CAYQKH010000160.1:0-7062 GCA_964417945.1 uncultured Opitutales bacterium | reverse complement strand
GCCGGATTTTGCCTCGCGGGCCAGGGTGTCGAGGATGGTGTCCATGACAAGGTCCTCTTCGGGGACGGCCACATCCCGGATGGGAAAGCGGAAGTGACGTGCCGATGTGCCTTCAAGGCAGGGCGCGTAAGGCTCCAGCTCATCCTCCTCTGTCAAGTCGATAAAAGCCGTGACCCCGGCATCGACCAGCGCCTGGAGCTTGGCGGGAATGCCCGAAGTGCTTTCTACCTTGTTGCGCGGATACTCCCCGCAGAGGATTTTGCCGGGAACGAGCCAGTAGGATTGGTGGATGGGGGTGGGGGGGATGTCACTGGCGGGAATGGGCGATTTCGGGGTTTTGGATGTTTCATGCTACTACCCTTCGATCGATGATTCAGAAACCGCTTCATCAACAAGCTGCATTGACAGTTGGAGGAATTTAAATGTTTTGTCGAAATCGAGCAACCCATTCGAATCGGTTGCAATGTAACTGCCACTTCCTTTTCGTGAGAGATTAGCGATACCCCCAGTGAAACCCGGTTGGTAGCGGCCAGACTTTTGGATTTTTAATCCGCTTAAGGAATTGTTGTTCAGGGCGGTTTCCTCGAGAAGTTTAATCAGCTGATAGCGGTGATGAGCGGAGGATTTGGTGACTTTTTCGGCCTCATCCCAAGCCCCAGAAACACGAACCTGCATTTTGTCTTTTCCATCAAGTTGGAGGTATATGTGACAACGGTATTCAGGAATCTTTTTCTCATACCAATAAAAGCATAAAAAGCCTCCGGTTTGATTCGGGACATAGCTCCAACCACCGTAATCTTTCATGAAATTTTTCTCCAAAAGGTGCGCTTCCAGCTTCATAAAGAAGCCCTGAACGGCTGGCCATTCCCAATCCGTCACCGGTATGGTTTCGTATCGATCCGTCTGCTCCTGTTGCAGCTTCAGGTGCCCGAAATATTGTTTGAAAATCTCATCTGCTTCCGCAATTTCCGGTTCTATAATTCCCAATAGATCAGGTCGGGAAATGATTTCGACGTGATTAGATTTTGGATAATGCGCTTTTGATTCGTTGCCGGTTTTCAGGTAGACTAAGATAATGTCGTTTTCCTCCCAGTTAACACCATCCGTTTTTTTTTCGTTCAATACTGTCTGCCGATAGCGATCCAATTGTTTCCCATGTTCGCGGGTGTTGACCTTGTCCTCAATAATGATGAAGGCGGCGTCGCCCAACTTGACGGCCACGTCTATATTTTTGAACTGTTTGAGAATCTTTAGATTCCGCAGATCTTCATCCGTCGGTTGTATTTTTTCATTAATAATTCTCTTAAGAAATTTGTTGGCGATTCGGTGATTTGCAGGATGAATTTTTGCATATTTTGGATGAGCCCAGCTCAGCCAATAGGCAAGCATAGCGTCCTGAGAGAGTTCGGACGTAGCGTATGAGAAGAGGTTTGGTTCTGGGTAATCCATATTGTTTATTGTTAGAGAGATCGAGATGTTCGTTTTCCGAATCGGGGTAACTTAAAAAAAATTCCCAGCCATAAGCAGAGTCAAATGTATTACGCTTGCAGCAAGTGAGGATAGAATTTGTGCGTGGAGTGATTGTCGTTGGTTTTTGGATACAACGAAAAGAGGGCCGGGGTTTTTGGGTAAGAGATATATTCGTGTTTTGAATTGCGGCATGGCGACCCGTTCGACGGGTTCAGGACAGACGAGCGAGAGCCCTACATGGCTGCGTCGTAGGGCCGCCGCTTGGCGGCGTGCCTTGTATGACGGATAGATCGGTATTCCAAATTGAGGCACGGTGGGTTGCATTGCGAAAGGGATTCACCCAACGAAAAACTCCCAGGTCCGGACGGTGGCAAGCGTGTCCTGTTGGCAGTAGGTGAGGAGCTGGTCGTGGATTTCTTGGCGGCGTTCGGGGGTGGTGTCGGGGTGGGTGGCTTCGTGAAACGAGGCGGTGGCTGCTCCGCCGTCTCGAATGCCTTCGAGGAGTTGGTAGGCCAGCTCCGGTGCGATGGAGGGGATGACAGCTTTGAGTCCCCAGCTCCCGTTCTGGCTGGGGTGGTAGTAGTGGTGCTTGGCGATGGGATGGAGATCGACGATACGCTCGCGGATGGCGAGCAGGGGTGCTTGCAGGTCATGGAAGGCGGCTGCCAGCTCGGCGAGGACGCGCTTCTCAAAGGGGGCGTTGTAGACAAAAACCGGCCCGGTTTTGCCGCAATCGTCAATAAGCTGGAGGGCCAGGTCCCGGCGTGGGTCGGAACCGTCGAGCTGCAGAAATTCCCGGTGATCCATGCTGCCATCGGCATCCCGCCGGTGGAGGCTGTATTGAAAGGGGATGTTCTGGTAGGGACGGGTCCCGGCCCAGATGGGAACGGGGAAGTCCACGGTTTCAAAGTCGAGGAAACGGCCGGGTTGGGGCAGGGAGGCCAGGGCACGTTTGGAGCCTTCCTGATCGTGAAAGGGCTGGCCGGTGAGGTGGGCCTGCTTGACGCGGCGAAGGGTCGGACTGAGAGCGGAGTCGGGAAGGGAATGGAGGGAGTCGATGCCCTGTTCGGCCCATTGTTGCTTTCTGGATGCTCGGACTCGTGGCAGCATATGAAAGGGATCCTCGGGAATAGCAATGTCTCTATGGCAGTGGGCGTGAAAGGGGCAGGTGTAAGGTTGAGTGCACTGTGGACCCACGGCGATGTCGGGGACCTCACCGGCAGCGGCGATTTCGGTCGCTTCTCGAATCCAGGTTGCGGCTTCCCCGGCCCTTTCGGACGTTTCTTCGGTGAGATCGACGACCTGGAAAAGTCCGTCGTATTGGTTCTCACCCGGATAGATAAACCCGGAGTCGATATGCGCCACGGCAACGAGGTCGCAGGGCAGGCCGCACTTCTGGGCAATGTAGGCCTGGATGGTGACATCGTCGCGATGGGGATCCTTCACGGAAGCAGAGGCTTTCACTTCGATGATCTGCCAGCGGAGTTGGCCGCCCTGCCGGACGGGCCGGAGGATGTCGACCAGCGCGAGGGCTCCCGGGATCTGCAGGGTGGCCTCGAAAACCGGACCCTCCCCGGTCTGCAGGAGGCGCTCCGTTTCACGGCGGGCCTCGTCCCATCCTATTTCGTTGGGGTCGATATTGGCGCCGGTGCCATCCGGGTCAAAGACTTGCCGTGCAATTTCACCGACCTGATTGCCGATAGCGAAGGCGGCCTGGGCGGAGGAATCGTCGCGGAGTTCGGGTTGATGGATTTCCAGCCAGAGGCGCTTGGGGCACTGGCGGTAGGCCATGATTTTGGATTTGGAGAGGTCAGGCATGAGGGTCAGTTAAATGGGCTTCGACTTTTAAATTTTCCAACCACAGATGGACGCTGGTTCACACTAGTAAATTCGTTCACGCGAATTGTCGCAGTGGATTTCTTCATTCGTGGTCAGAGGGGGAGGTATTCATAGGATTTTGAGTTCCGGGATTGACTATTCGTATTGTGCATAGGTCCGATGGAGGATCTCGCGGATGCGCTTTTTAAGGGCGGCGGGTTTTTCAATGACGATCTGGTCCCCCTGGGAGAGTATCCACATGTGGAGCTGCCAGGAATCGCGGACGCTGGCGGTAAGGTGCCAGACGTCTTCGCGGGAAACCAGCTTTTGAGCGGGGTCGAGCGGAGTTTCTGCCACGTAGGTGGCGAGGCGTTCAGCAAGACGCGCCTTGAGGGTGATCGCGCCACCGGTGCCGAACTCCATGGCACCGTTCGCGAGGAAAGCGTCGAGGGAGAAACCGGGCGGTGGTGCGATGGGTTCGTCTGTGAGCTCGACCTTTTCCATGCGATGCAGGGCATAGAGGCGCGGGTCGGAATAATGGAAGGCGGTAGCAACGAGGTAGGGAGTCACGCCTTGTTGAACCAGTCCAAGAGGGTGGAGAGTGAAGTCTTTGACGTGTTTCGCACCCGGACCGGCATAGCGGAGGCGAAGCTGGCACTCTCGAAGTAGGCTCTCGTGGACCCGGTCAAGGACGGTGGGTGCAATACGGGGCGGCTGAAAGGGGAAGGAGCCCGACTGGTGGCGGATCTTCCTGGCCCAGCGGGCGTGGCGGTTGCGGCCTGCGTCTTTGAGGGTCCGCTCCGCTTGCTCGAACTTCGACTCCAGGGCGCAATACATGCTGGCGGGGAGGAGGGTTTTCAGCAGATTTCTTACCAGCAGGAGAGAGGCAGCGTCGGTCAGTTCGATGCCGCCGAATTCGGGCTGGCGGTGGGGAATCCAATGCCACCGCTGAGCGCGGTCGATGGTTTCGCAGGTCAGGCCGAAGGCACCGCTGAGGTCATTGAGGTCGCGCTCCACGGTGCGCCTGGAGACGGGATAGCCCTGTTGGTCCAGCCAATCGGTGAGTTCACGGGCGGAAATGCCGGGAGGCCGGTTGGGAATTCTTTTCATCATCTCCCACTGGCGTTGGAGGGTCGGGGTTTTGGATTGGTAGGGCATGGAATCACCCTGACACCTTATCGTATTTGAGCGACAGAATAAGTCGCATAAAATTTTTTACGACGTGTTCTGTCGTGAAGCGCGGGCAGGATGTATTCATGAAATCAAACGTGAACAACGTGAATGAGAAGCTCATTCGGCTTTGGATCGCCAGGTTACTGAGCCCTGAACCTTACCTGGGGCGCTTTGTTCGCTTGGATGGGTTCCGGGATCCGGACGTATCCGAGGTGCTTGGGCTGGAGACGGAGGAGAAGTCGGGGCATCCGCTTTGCTTTATCACGAAGCGCAGCGGCAAAAAAGTTCGGGAGAAACTGGCGAGTTCCGAGGATGAGGATCCAGAGGAGCCGCGGGTCTTGCGGAAAAAGCGGATTGCGGCCTTCCGGCGGATTAAGCAAGAGTTGGAAGCGGATTCGGGTTCGACTTCGGTTGAACCCGAGTTGGCGGAAAACTTTCGCATGTTAGGCAAAGCACTGGGATTTACCATATTGGAGCAGAAGATCCTCAAGGTGGTGGTGTTTATTTATTCGGAAGGCGTTCTGGAGGATGCTTTTGACCTGATGGGAAATCTGTCGGCGCGAGAATTCAGGCAGGCCCTGGCTCGGATTCTTAAGGTATCCCTCTCCCGAGTGGATGTTTTACTGCAGCCTGCTAGTAGGTTGTTTTCGGCTGGGCTCCTGAAATGGAAAATCCATTCGCGTCGGGGCCACCGTTTGGAATTGGTCCACGAGGAAATGGCAGAAGTTCTTTTAAGCGAAAAGTGCTGCCTGGAAGCGGTTCTGCGAACCTTGGTTCGCCCCTGTCCGCCAGCTCGCCTAAAGTTCAAGGATTACCCTCAGCACCGTGAGACTCTGGACCTGATACGTGTCTATCTTCGGAGGGTTCTTCGGCAGCGTCGATTGGGTGTGAACGTCTACCTTTACGGTCGCCCCGGGCTGGGAAAGACTGAACTGGTCCGCACGCTGGCGGAAGATGCAGGGGTAGACCTCTACGAAGTGGCCTACACGGATCGTTATGGAAATTCACTTGCAGGTAAAGACCGTCTCGATTCGTTGCGCTCAGCGCAGGCTCTCCTGGGAAAACGTCGGACTTTCCTGCTTTTCGATGAGGCGGAGGATATTTTTTCCGGCGCGTCCATCTTCCATCGCAGCCTTGCGGATGAACGAAAAGCTTGGATGAACCGGATGCTGGAGGAGAATCGGGTTCCTACGTTTTGGCTATCCAACCGTGTGCGGAATCTCGATTCCGCCTTTGTCCGGCGGTTCGACTTTGTCTTCGAGATCCTGCCGCCAGATCCGGCTGCCCGTTTCATTCAGCTGAATAAGCTGGGCGAGGGGATCATATCTCAAGCGGATCTCAAGGTGTTGTCGCAATACCATGAGATCACCCCGGCGGTATTTGATCGGGCCAAATCAGTGGTCATGGCGGCCGATTCGGACCATGGTAAAGTGGAAAACGGACGGCGGGTTCGCCGTCTAATTGGACAAACCCTGAAGGCCCAGGGAATCCAGAGCCAGTTGCTGGAAGAAGATACCCGACTGCCTTCTCTGCCCTATCATCCGGATTACTTCTCGGCAGACCTGAATTTAAATGAGTTGGCGCAACACCTGGAAAAATCCGGGACTGGACGCCTTTGTCTATATGGCCCGCCCGGGACGGGGAAGACCTCTTTCGGCCATTGGCTGGGGTCGGTATTGGATCGGCCCGTGCAGGTGGAGCGAGCTTCGAGTATCCTGAGTCCTTACGTCGGCGAAAGTGAAAAAAACCTGGCCCTGGCCTTTCGCAGGGCGAAAGAAAGTGACGCCATCCTGCTGATTGATGAGGCCGATACCTTTCTCCTGTCCCGGGAGGGCGCCAGCCGATCCTGGGAAATCTCACAGGTGAACGAAATGCTCTCGCAACTGGAGGCCTTTTCGGGGATTCTGCTCGCATCCACCAATCGGATGGAATCGATCGATACCGCGGCTTTTCGACGTTTCGACTTAAAGCTGAAACTCGATTTTCTTGCCCCTTGGCAAACGGCTAAACTCGGGCGCGCTTGGTGCCGAAAGTTGGGGCTGAAGCCCTTTTCCGGGTCTTGCCGAACTCTTCTTGAAGCCCTCACCAACGCGACCCCTGGCGATTTCCAAACCTGCGCCCGGCAGCATGGATTTCGGCCGTATCCCCATGCGTCGGCCTTTTGCGAGGGTATTGCATTGGAATGCGCCGGTAAGCGGGATTTGCAAAGAAAGGTCATGGGTTTCTCCCGGGAGGGAGGTGAGGGGTAGGGGGTAAACGGTAAGGGGTGAAAAAGGGGATTTAATTTTTTTAACTACGAAATATGCGAAAGACGCGAAAAGAGGATGCGGTTAGCTTGGTGAGCAGGTGGTCCTACGGGAAGGTGTTTGACCGCGATGCAGAGCATCGGGTCCTACGGGTTTAATTTTGATGAGGGGGAGGATGGGGAGGAGGTGAGTGGTAAGCGGTAAGTGGTGAACTGTTAGTGGTGAGCCGTATGGGGTTGTGGGTGGGAAACGGTATGCGGTGAAGGGTGAGGGAAAGCCGAAAGGGTCAGAAAGCCGAAAGGGTCAGCAACTGTGTCTCATGCAAGCGAAAAATGAGGGTTTTTAAGTATGGATT
>CAYQKH010000159.1:0-7068 GCA_964417945.1 uncultured Opitutales bacterium | reverse complement strand
GTTTCCTCCACCGCCTCGCGGCGGGGCTGGCCCTGGCTTGGCATTTTTGCGGTGCTGCTGCTCTTGCTTCCCATCGTCGGTCCGCGCGGGCCGGAGTGGCTGGCGATAACGGACGGTTTTTACCGGGCGGGGTCCCTTGTTTTCGGCGGTGGGCATGTGGTGCTTCCCTTGCTGGATTCCTTTACGGTGGGACAGGGCTGGGTGGCGCGGGACACCTTTCTCGCCGGCTACGGCGCGGCGCAGGCGATTCCCGGACCCCTCTTCACCTATTCCGGATTTCTCGGTGCCTCCCTGGCGGTTGGGCCGGGGGGAGTGGCCGGGGGTGTCCTCGCCCTCCTCGCGATTTACCTGCCGGCGTGGCTGCTGGTCCTGGGGGCGCTGCCGTATTGGGAGCGTCTGCGGCAGTTGAAAGGGGCGCAGGCCGCGTTGATGGGGACGAACGCCGCGGTGGTCGGGCTCCTCCTCGCGGCCTTTTACAACCCGATCTGGACGGCGGCGGTGACCGACGGCCTGCGCCTGGCCTTCGCCCTCGTGGTTTTCGGCCTTCTGCGCTTCGCATCCGTTCCGCCCTGGCTTCTGGTGCTCACCTCGGCAGGGACGGGGTGGCTGCTGTTGTAGGACCAGCTGTTTGGTGGGGGAGAGGGTTGAGGAAGGAAGAAGGGGTCAAACGTAAAATATAAAGATTCTCATCTGGTGATGAGTTCGCGAAAGGAGGCGCCCGGAATCTTTATATTTTGCGTTTGACCCCTTCCTGGGCAACGGATGGGGTAGACAAAATGTGCAGACTCCGAAAAATCCTAGTATACTTATGCCTGCTTTGCCTGACCGGATTGGGGTTACAGGTGGAAGGGGAGTCCTCGGAGGGACAGAACGAGAACGGGGAGAGCGATATCAGCTTTCTCATCGGCTGGTTGCTGGAGGAGGGACGGGAGTTGAAAGGCTTGTCCTTCGCGGAGGTGATCAGGCATGTCTCGGGGCATGAAGTGCTGGTGTTCGATTCGGAGAATCCGGTGCATGTGGAAACGGTGGCGATGCTGGGGAGGGTCTTCGACGGGCTGATCGCCGAATTGGAGGATACGGAGCACCCGGTGCATGCAGTCGGGCGGATCAACGAGGTGAGCGGGGAGCTGGAGGAACTGCTTCTGGCCGCACTGGCGGCGCAGCCCGGGTATCGCTGCGGGTTTCCCCTGACCTCGAATGGGGAATACCAGCGCTCCGGTTATCCCGACCTCGAGCTGGTGCACGAGGCCTCCGGAACCGTTTTTTACCTCGACCCGAAGCTATATAACGCGAAAAGCGAAAGCAGCTCGTTCCGCACGTTTTACTACGAACCCAAGGGAGAGACGAACAAGGTGAATGCCGACGCGGTTCACTTCATCGCGGGGATCCGCCACGGGGGGCGGGACAGCGAGCGCTGGGCTATTTCCGGCTGGAAGCTGATCGACCTCGCGGGATTCGAGGTCAAGTTGAAGGCGGAGTTCCAAGCTTCGAACCGGGACCTCTACCGGGAGAAGGCGGTGGTGGCGGAGTCAGGAAGGAAGTGAAGGTAGTTGTTTAAACGGCGCCGCAAGATACCGCCCCATCCTGTCGCGGCCAAAGACCGACCCGGGTGGCGGTATCAGCTATAAGCTGAACGGGTTTGGGTTTGCGGAGGGGCATTCCGGGAAGATCTCGCCCGGCGCGAGGAGCTGTTGAAGCGGATCATGGTTGGAGGGGACGCCTATCTGGATTTGGGAGCGGAAGGGGGCGACTGCTGTAAAGGCCAAGCGATCGAGAGTTTTCGAAGCCATTTTAAAATTTGATCCAACCAAAAGGTGCCTGAGCATTCCACACACATGAGCCCATTCCAAGCAATTGAGCCTCTGGACCCCTACACTGAGGGGCTGATTGAGAGCTTTGAGGAGATTCCCGAGGAACGGAAGGAGGCAACGGCGGCGATGGTCGGCTTGGAGCTATTGAGGCGTGACGGGTATAGAGCAAACTTTATTCCAAAGATCAGTCCACTGACGTTAATCGCGCTGTTGTTCACCATCGTCCTGATGTTCAGTTTTAAGGGGGAACGGATATTGGAACTGCCCTTCGACGTGCTCTTGATCGCCATTCCTTTAACGGTCTATTTCCTGGTGATGTTTTTCGTCAGTTTTCTGATGGGAAAATGGGTGGGAGCGGATTACCGTCAGAGCGTGACGCTCAGCTTCACGGCGGCGAGCAACAACTTCGAGTTGGCGATTGCGGTGGCGGTGGCCGTTTTCGGGATTGGTTCGGAGGCGGCGTTCGCAGCGGTGATTGGTCCGCTGGTGGAAGTCCCGGTGATGATCGGACTGGTCAGCGTGGCCTTCTGGTTACGGAGGAATTGGTTCGGGGCGGTTCCCGGGAAGGCGTTTTAGGATACGTTTTTTTGGGGAATTGCGAGGGTGCATCCGCCTCCGGCTAAAAGCTGCATCGGGTCACCGACAAAAAGGGGCCTGCAGGGGAGATGGAGGCGAGGGATTGCAGTTAGCTTGCCACACATGAAAAGGCGGGCAGAGTACCGTCTTCAATGCAGATTGGAGACTTGGAGTTTCTTCGGAGCCTTGGCTTCATTGTGGTTTTTGGGGCGGGCTTCGCCTTTGCGGGGCGGCTGTTGAAGATCCCATTCATTGTGTCCTTCATTTTCGCGGGGTTGTTTCTGGGGCCGATCACGGTCTGGGTTACCCTGAACCACACGCTGGAATTGATTTCGGAGTTGGGGATCGCGCTGCTGCTGTTTCTGGTGGGGCTGGAGCTGAGTTTTGAGCGAATCAAGGATGTGGGAAAGGTGGCGATCGTCGCGGGGATTGGGCAGGTGGTCTTCACGGCGGCGGGAGGCATGGTGATCTGTTTGACGCTGGGCTTCACTTTAATGGAGTCGTTGTTCCTGTCATTGGCCCTGACCTTCAGCAGCACGGTCGTGGTGGTGAAACTGTTGGACCAGATGGGGGACCTGAATCGGCTTTATGGACGTATCGCGGTGGGGATTTTCCTCGTCCAGGATCTGGTCGTGATCGTGTTGTTGACGGTGTTATCCGGGCTGGCGGGGTTGGAGGGCGGGGACCGCATCGATACCGGGGTATTGGCGCGAAACCTCGGTTTTGCCTTTGGAGGGATGACGCTGATCCTGATCACGGCCCTGGTGGCGTCCCGTTACGTTTTGCCGAAGCCCTTTGGTTGGGTGGCGCGGTATCCGGATGCCTCCCTGATCTGGGCGCTCTGCTGGTGTTTTGCACTGGTGCTGCTGGCAAAGAAGCTGTCCTTGTCGCTGGAGATCGGTGCCTTCATCGCGGGTATGGCGCTGGCCCAGCTGCCCTATAATGAGGATTTACGGCACCGCCTCCACCCGCTGATGAACTTCTTCATCGCGATCTTTTTCGTAACGTTGGGAATTCGGACGGAACTGGGCGAAGCCCTTTCGGCGTGGCCGACGGCGGTCGTGCTTTCGTTATTCGTGCTGATCGGCAATCCGTTGATTTTTCTCTTCATCATCACGAGGATGCATTACAGCCAATGGACCGCTTTCCGGACGAGTGTGACGGTGGCACAGATCAGCGAGTTCTCCTTTATTTTTGCGGCGATGGGGGTGGCCTCGGGACTGATCGGGTCCAGTATCCTGTCGATTGTCGCGCTGGTGGGGATCGTGACGATTGCGGTCTCGGCTTACATGATCCTCTACAGCGAACCCCTCTACCGGTTCTGCAAGCGCTGGGGACTGTTGAAGCTTTTTCCCCCGACGGCCTCGAGCTCCGAGGAGGAAGCGGAGGACTCAGGTCACGAGCGGGCGGGCCACATCATCGTGGTGGGGATGAACACGCTGGGGCGGGACCTGGTGCGGCGTTTGGTGGAGCGTGGGGAGCAGGTTCTCGCGGTCGACACGGACCCCGGGAAACTGGTGGGGCTCTCAGGAGCGGAGACGTTTATCGGAAGTGTGGAGTTTGAATCCGTGTTGCAGGAAATCGGTTTGTCGGATGCCCGATTGGTTATTTCCGCGCTCCAGATCGAAGATGCGAACCATCTCCTGGCCTATCGCTGCCGGGCGGCCGAGGTCCCCTGTGCGATCCATGCCTTCGACCTTTCGGTCGTCGACGAACTCCTCGACCTGGAGACGGATTACCTGCTCATGCCGACGGCGGATGGGGTGATCCGGCAAGTGCAGACCCTGAAAGAGGAAGGGTTTCTGCAGTCATGACGGGGATCGCAACGCTTTTGCTTGCAGCAGCGATCGCCTTCGGGATCACCCGCTGGACCCGTCTGCCGACAATCCCCTTACTTCTTTTGGGCGGGATCGTCCTGCAAAGCCTCGCACGCTGGCGGGGGGTGGATATTCCGCAGGAAATCTTCAGCGAAAAGATTGAGATCGGGCTGGCGGTTTTGGTTTTCGTCGCCGGGATTGACCTGAGCCCGCGCCGCATGCACGGAAAGGTCCGTCCCATCGTGACCCTCGCCTGCTGTCAGTTCGCCTTTTTGGGTTTGATCGGGTTCGCCGCCGCTTTCGGTTTGGGTTATGACCTAAGCACGTCTCTTTATCTGTCGTGTGCGTTGGCGGCCAGCTCGACGCTGGTGGTCGTGAATCAGCTCCAGCGGCGGCGGCAGATGTTCGAGCCCTACGGGCGGTTAGTCCTTGGGGTCCTCCTTCTGCAGGATTTTTTCATCATCTTCCTCATGGTGGTGCTGCTGAAAGCTCCGGACGGGGCAATGGCGACGCTCGAGGGATTAGGGGGGATGCTTTTGCTAGGAGCGCTTGCCTGGGGAATCCATCATTGGGGAGTCCCCCGGGTCTGCGCGCGTTTCGCCCTCGACCCGGAGGAACTCTTAATCGGTGCACTGGCGCTCCTTTTCCTCTTCGGGGGGCTGGCGCATTTTCTGAAGTTGCCGTTTGTGGTCGGTGCCTTTCTTGCGGGATTTGCGCTCTCGGCGTTTCCGATGAACGGCCTGGTGCGGGGAATGCTGGCTTCGCTGTCCTCCTTTTTCCTCTCCCTCTTCTTTTTGGGAATCGGAATGATCCTTGTATATCCGGGGACGGAGATGCTCCTGCACGGGTTGATTTTTATCGTGGTGCTTGTGGTGGCCACGATCCTCCTTGTGACAGTGGTCGGAGAGAAGCTTGGTTATTCGACGCGGGCCTCGCTCGAATCGGGTTTGTTGCTTTCGCAGACCAGTGAATTTTCCTTGGTGATTGCCCTCTCGGGGATGGCGGCGGGAAGCATCTCACCGGAATTTTTCTCGCTGATCGCCCTGATTACGGTGGGCACGATGACGATTACGCCGTGGATTGCCCGGGAAAAGGTGGCCTGGACCCTGATGAAACTCCATCCGCGTTATCGGGCCGGGGAAACGCTCACGGCGAAGTTGAAGGACCATGTGGTTATTCTCGGGCTGGGGCATTCAGGACGCCGGTTGATGAAGCTTTTCCAGGAACAGGGTGTTCCCGTGGTGGTCATCGATGACGACGCGGCGGTCATTCGGCGGCTCATCGAGGAAGCGGTGCCCTGCATCCAGGGTGACGGATCGGATCCACGGATGTTGGAGCGGGCGTATGCGCCGAAGGCTCGCCTCGTTATCTGCTCTATGCGTCGTCCCCGTGACGCCTTGACGGCGATCGAATACCTGAAGGGCACCTCCGCGAAGGTAATGGTGCGGGTTTTTGATGAAGAAGATCGAAAAATGATCGAGCCTCTGGGTGCATTGGTGATCCCTTCCGCGGAAGCTGCCGCGGATCAATTCCTCGAATGGTTTGCGGCGAACCCAATGGACAATGGGGAGAATCTTTTGACCCGGGGTTGATTCCTCGTTTAAATACATCCCATGAAAGCTGAACCCAATTTTTCACGTCGGACCTTTATCAAAACAACCGGACTGGTGGGAGCGGCAGGGCTCCTCGGGATAGGAGGGGTTCGCGGGGCGATGCCGGGTCATCAGGATTTCCGCCTTCCTCCGCTACCGTATGCTCCCGAGGCCCTAGAGCCGATTATCGACGCGCAGACGATGCGGATCCACCATGGAAAGCATCATGCGGGTTATACCCGTAAATTGAATGCGGCGCTTGAGAAAGGGGGCATCCCCGGAGGCAACCTCGAGGGACTCTTCCTTGAAATTCCCGCCCTACCGGTGGCGATCCGGGAATCGATTCGAAATAACGGAGGCGGTTACTGGAACCATCGGCTTTTCTGGGAGGTGATGGCACCGGAAGGCAAGACCGGGACCGTGTCCGCCGCCCTCCGAACGGCGATCGAATCGACTTTTGGCTCAATGGCGGACTTCCAGGAAACTTTTTCGAAAGCGGCGGGAAGCCAATTCGGCTCGGGTTGGGCGTGGCTGGTGGTCCGGTCTGACGGATCCCTCGTGGTGACGAACACGCCGAACCAGGATAATCCGCTCATGCTGGGACTGGTTCCGGAGAAGGAGTATGGCACCCCGATCCTCGGCGTCGATGTATGGGAACATGCCTACTACCTGAACTATCAGAACCGCCGCGGCGAATACGTCCAGAACTGGTGGAACGTCGTCAACTGGGACCAGGTTTCGGCCAACTACGCGGAAGCGGTCGCCAGCTGAAAAAATGGATCACCATCGGGACTTGAAATCGTCCCGAACGCAGGGGCCCGGGTATAGCCGGGTCGACACCCTGCAAAGTCAGGTCACAAGCCGAAGCCGCTCCAGTGCCGGCATCCGCGCATACAGCAGGAAGTATGTGAGCGATGCGGGCTAGTCTCTTTCGTGGGAGCGGGTTTGCCCCGCGAATGCAAGGATGTTTTCGACCGCTTATCCGACTCGCCGTAGCAGCGCGAAGGCGGATCTCCGCTTAAAAGTCAGTAGGCCAGGACCTGTAAGCCGTTGATCCGCTCAAACTCGCGGACATTCCGCGTGACCAGCGGCATGGCGTGGCGGCTTGCCACCGCGGCGATCCAGAGATCGTTGGCACCAATCAAGCGCGCTTCCGCTCTTAGTTGACGGAAAATCTCCCGGTAGACCAAGGCCGTCTCCTCACCTCCAGTGAGCACTTCCATCGCCTGGAGCACGCGCCGGAAATGCACCGCTCCCAAGTCGGCAAAGCCC
>CAYQKH010000158.1:0-7093 GCA_964417945.1 uncultured Opitutales bacterium | reverse complement strand
GGTGCAGAGCTACCGCGATCTCCCCCTCCTTATCAACCAGTGGGCCAACGTCGTACGCTGGGAAATGCGCACCCGCCTCTTCCTTCGAACCACCGAATTCCTCTGGCAGGAGGGACATACCGTTCATGCGACCGCCGAGGAGGCCCGCGAATTTACCGCCCGCATGCTCGGGGTCTACGCCGATTTCTGCCGGGATTACCTCGCCCTGCCCGTCATCCGCGGCCGCAAGACCGAGGCCGAGCGCTTCCCCGGCGCTGTCGACACCCTCACCATCGAGGCCATGATGCAGGACCGCAAGGCCCTCCAGGCCGGCACCTCCCATTTCCTCGGGCAGAATTTCGCTAAGTCCAGCAACATCACCTTCCTCAGCGATGCCGGACGCGAAGAGTTCGCCTGGACCACATCCTGGGGCGTCTCCACACGCCTCATCGGGGGCATCGTCATGGCCCATGGCGATGACGACGGCATCATCTGTCCCCCGCGCCTTGCTCCGAGCCATATCGCCATCCTTCCTGTAACCCCCAAACCCGACACCCGACCCGCCGTCCTCGAAGCCTGCCGAAAACTGCAACAGGATCTCATGCAGGTCTCCTACCAGGGGGAACCCCTCCGCGTCGAACTCGATGACCGCGACATCCGCGGCGGAGAAAAAATGTGGAGCTGGGTCAAAAAGGGGGTTCCGATCCGCCTCGAAATCGGCCCGCGCGACCTCGAAAACCGCGCCGTTTTCGTGGGCCGCCGGGATCAGGGCCCCAAGGATCGGGTCAGCATGGATCGCGACGCCTTCGTCCAGTCCGCCGGTTCCATTCTCGACGAACTCCACCACCATCTGCTCACGAAGGCGCAGCAGTTCCAAGTGGACCATACCCGCACCGTCCAGAGCCGCGAGAAATTCTATGACTACTTCCAATCCGAATCCGCCGGCTATGCCCTCGCACCCTACCAGGAGGACCCTGCCGTGGAGGAACGGCTTCAGTCTGATCTTAAGGTGACCGCCCGATGCGTCCCCCTCGACTCCGAAGAAACCGGCAATTGTATCTTCTCCGGAAATTCTGGTGCCCCCATGACCCTGTTCGGACGTTCCTACTGATCGGGGCTCAAAACAGGCTCCTCCTCAATAGAACAGCGCCTTCTCCAGTTGCGGCGAAAAAGTCAGGAACGCCAGCACCCAATACACCCCTCCGGCTAACCGATGGAGCTTGTTCAGGGACCGTAGTGTTACCCGATCCTCCACCATTTTTGACGCGACTCGTCCCAAGGTGCAAATAAACAGGCACCAGGCCAGCGATCCCAAGAACACCCCCAACGCCAAAACCGGTAAAGCCAGCGGCCCTCCAAGCCGATACAATACTGCGGTTGCCACCATGTAGCCAAACACCGCCGGCACCCGCATCGGCATCGTCACCAGAATATACGCGGTTTGCTGCATCAACTGCAGCCTGCTCTGCGGCAGGAGGACCTCGTCCCCCAGACGCAGCGTTTTCAATTTCGCCGCCCGAAAACTTTTCCATCCCAAATAAACCAGCACCAGTAACGACAAGATCCGGACCGGGATCGCGATGATCGCCCAAAAAGAAAATAGCAGGTAGAGACAATAGCCCACCAACAAGGTAAGAAACCCAAACCCCAGAGATAAACCCATCCCCGCCCACGTCGCCCGACCCCAGTCCCGATGATACCCCACCTGCACCATCCAAAGCGTCCCCGGGGGTGTCGTTACCGCCAGGATCACGCCCATCGCGAAACCTTTAAAGATGACAATCGGATCAATCAAATCATTCAACAGCTTCAACGGATTCGCCGCCGGAGCAAGTGCCGCGTTTCCCCAAAACCGCCCTTATCCTTAAAAAATCGTACTTTCGGGCGAACCCGGATATTTCATGAAGCCAAGATGTGATGAGCTGTAAGGCGGAGGGCGAAGCCGCTTGGGCGCGCACTTAAGTGCGTAACCATGCGACTTCCAGCCCGACAACGCAGCAGATCGCGCATGTTGGCGAAACGAAGCACAGCAGAGATGGGCGATCCCTGCGGGATCGGGGCGAAGCCCTGAGCCGAAGGCGAATCAAAAATTGAGAAAAACATTCCAAACAAAATGTGCATTGGCGCGAATTTACGTAAAACGATCTTCTTCAACACCTTAAACCCGTTTTTCTCAATTTTGGTGAAATATTCGGGCTATAGTCGCACCGAAACCGTCCGATAACCATAATACAAACCTGAATACCGATGCCCGAACCCGATTCCAACGAATCTTCCTCTCCATCCATTAATCGACTACGGGATCTCCTTGCCTCCCGGGACCCCAATCCCCCCTCTCAGCCCCTCAGTCCCGGCCAGTTTGAGTTTTATCGCAAACTGACCCAAAACCCGCTTTATCCCACCCGGACCGATCTTCGGAAGGTTGCCCGGGAGCTCGCCAGGAGAGAGTCCTTCGGAAAGTCCACCTGACCATATCCGGCCTAGACCTTGCCGCACTTCCGCCACCGATACAACGTCGTCGGGTGAACCCCGAGCTGCGCCGCGACCCATGTCAGGTCTCCGTCGCTTTCCTTGATCAACTTGGCCGCCAGCTTTTGCTTTTCTTTCCGGTTCAAAGGCCGACCGGAACGCTCCTGAGGCCCCCCCCCTGCCCTTGACCCACCATCCCATCCCGGTGTCGGCATCCCCGGATAACCGCCTCCCCAACCCGCTTCCCCATACGGGAAGCCCCCTCCTCCGTGAGCCGGAAAAGGTGCATGGGAGCGACCCCGGCTCGGAAGCGGCTGCCCCGGGAACGCTCCTCCTCCCTGCGCACTCCCTTCATACAGGCCGCGTTCCTCCGTCTCAGGATTCTCCCACCAATCTGCCCGCATCACCGGTCCATCATAGTGAATCGCCAACCGATCCACCACCTGCTTCAGTTCCCGGACATTCCCCGGCCAGTCATAATGCTGGAATTTACTGATCAACTCCGGTTCCAGAATCTCGAAATTCTTCCCCAATCGCTCCGCCGCACGGCGGAGAAAAACCGGCGCCAGATCCGGGATGTCTTCCATCCGCTGACGAAGGGGCGGCAGGTTTAAAACCACTTCCGATAAACGATAGTAGAGGTCCAACCGGAAACGACCCCGTTCCGAATCCCGCTTCAGGTCACGGTTGGTCGCCGAAATGATCCGTGCCGTTGAATGGTAATCCTTTGTACTTCCCACCCGGCGGGCCACCCCGTTCTCCAGAAAACGCAGTAGCTTCGGCTGCAGACTGATCTCCAGTTCCCCCACCTCGTCCAAAAAGAGAATCCCGTCCTTCGCCTCCTCCACAAGTCCCGGCTTGTCACGATTCGCCCCCGTGAAGGCCCCTTTTTCTACACCAAACAGTTCCGACTCCATCAATTCCGAGGGGATCGCCGCACAATTCACCGCGATCATCTCCCCGCCTCCGTAGGCCTTATGGATCGCCTCCGCCACCCGCTCTTTCCCTGTCCCCGATTCTCCCAGCACCAAGATCGTCGCCTTTGTCGGCCCAATCCGTTGAATCGATTCCCGCACCGCCTTCAGCAACGAAGATCGTCCCACCAGTATCTGCTCACCCACATCTTCCGCCGCACCATACAATTGCCACCAAAGCGCCTGCGCATTCGCCGCCTTCTCCAACGCCTCCAGCACCCGCTCCTCCGCATCCCCCTCATCCACCACGTCATACGCACCGTCACGGGCCGCCGTCATGATCTGACGCGTATCCAATCCCGCTCCCTCTACGATGTAATAACGACTACTCCTCGCTAAATGGACCCGGATTTGCGTCCATCGCGGATCCTCCAACCAACTGAACGGCACCATATACACCAAATCCGTCGTGTTTCGCGACAACGTCTCCACCTTCTCCGCATTCCCTCGCTCCACTCGCAATCCATAACCCTGCAGCGTTTTGATGAAAAGTGGCGACTTTTCCGTGCTTAATAAAGCGACCCGCATGAGAAAAGCTATGCAGGTATCCGACCTGCATTGCAAAGACAAAAAAAAGGGGGCGCGACAGCCTCCTCGAAAAAAACCACCTCAATTCTCGGTGGCTGCTCTTTCCTTTCGCTCCTCGACCGTCCGAGCCCCCGTTTCGAACACCTTGAGGGAGGCGCTCGAAACCACGAGAGCACCCGCGCCCGCGCCCGCCATAAAAAGAAGGAAACATAGAGCGATGAAGTAGCCCCTGGAAAGGAGCTTCCCAACCCCGAAAAGGCCCCCCAACAAACCCGCCACTCCACCACAGAGCAGGGCCAAGTCAACCGCTACGGGTCCCGCATCAAAAAGCGGAGAGTTTTTGAAGGCCGCCACCAGCCCCCAGACCGATCCACCGATTACCCAAGGAAGGATCCCTGCCAGAAGAGAGCGAATGGCTCCGGCATCGCTTCTCAGGATATTTTTGGAAATAAGGCGTCCGACCACGAACCAGACCAGCAACACCGAACCGGCATGGACGAGCAGCGCGGTCCGCCCGCCAGCGAGGCCCTCCAGCTCTTCGAGAAGGACTTCAAAAGGGACCAGAAACTCTGCGGGTTCCATAGAAGGATGGCTTCGGGCTAGAGGACCACATGATCCACCAGCCGGATCTGGTCAATCAAGACACCCACGCAGAGCAGGCTTTCCCCCGGTTTGATTTCCCGGACGAGGTTCAGGTTTCTTGGATCCACGGCGTGGGCGTAGAGCACATGGAGCCGTCGACTTAAGCGCAACTGGTTGATCACTTCGGCGGTAATCCGGTCCACGCTGGTATTGCCTTGTTCCAGGATCCGCTTGCCCGCTTGAAGGGCTTGGTAAATTTGCACCGCCTCCCGCCGTTGGGAATCATTCAAGTAGCGGTTTCGGGCGTCGGAGGCGAGGCCGTCAGGTTCGCGCACCACCGGGGTCTCCACCACCTCCAGTGGAAGGAAGAGGTCTCGAACCACCCGGCGGATCACCCCCAGTCTCTGGATTTTATGCCGCGAAAACACCACCACATCCGGGTTCAGGAGGTGCGCCAGCTTCAAAAAGCTCGTCGCCACACCGCGGAAGTGATGGCTCCGCGAGATACCGCAAAGCCCCGAAGACACCCGAAATTCCTCCACATACGTGGAATGCGCCCCCTTCGGATAAAGGTCCTCCGGCTTGGGAAAATAAAGCGCGTCGACCCCCATCTCCTCGCAAACCGCCTTATCCTCGTCCGGCAACCGGGGATACTGTTCGAAGTCCTCGTTCGTGCCGAACTCCTCCGGATCAACGAAGGCCGAAACCACGACCCACTCCCCGACCTCCCGGGCCTTTTTTATTTGCATTCGGTGCCCGTCGTGCAACGCGCCGAGGGAGGGAACCCAAGCGATTCGCCTCCCCCCGTTCCGCATCTCGCGGGCGGCTGCCTGAATCTCATTCGTCTGGTAGCAGATCTCCATAACGCCAATCTCCAATCCGTTAGGGGGAGAATTGTTGCTTTTCGGGTTGAAAAAGCATTCGGGGAATGGCCCCAATATTGGCCATGTCTGATTCCTATATCCAGAACCTTTTTGCGGAAAGAATTGGTGGAAGCTCCTACGGGAAGTCCGACCAGATTTATAAGTTTGAGAAAATCAAACGCGCGAAGGCGGCCGCCCTCGCCGAGAAGCCTCATGTCCCCCTGATCGACATGGGCGTCGGGGAGCCCGATGAGATGGCCTTTCCGGAGGTCGTCGAAACCCTTCAGCGGGAAGCCGCACGACCGGAAAACCGCGGCTATGCCGACAACGGCGGCCCCGACTTCCGCCAATCCGCCGCCCGCTACATGGAGCGCGTTTTCGGCGTCGGTGGCCTCGACCCAACGAAGCACCTCCTTCACTCTATCGGCTCAAAGACCGCGCTCACGATGATTCCCGCCTGCTTCATCAATCCCGGGGACGTTGTCCTCATGACCACGCCCGGATATCCGGTCCTCGGCACCCACGCCCGCTACTACGGAGGGGAGGTCGTCAATCTCCCCCTCACAACCGATAACGGCTTCCTCCCCGACCTCTCTTTCATCCCCCCGGAAACCCGGGAGCGGGCCAAGATCCTTGTCTTGAATTATCCCAATAACCCCACCGGCGCCAGCGCCACCGAGGCCTTTTTCAAAGAAGCCGTCGCTTTCGCAAAACAAAACAACCTCATTCTCGTCCAGGATGCTGCCTACGCCGGGCTGATTTTCGAGGGCCGTCCCCTCTCCATCCTCTCCGTTCCCGGTGCCCTTGAGGTTGCGGTCGAGCTCCATTCGCTCTCCAAAGCATTCAACATGACGGGTTGGCGGATCGGCTTTGTCGCCGGCAATCCGCTCATCGTTCAGGCCTACGGTGATGTCAAGGACAACAGCGACTCGGGACAATTCCTCGCCATCCAGCGCGCCGCCGCTACCGCCTTGGACCACCCCGAAATCACCGGGAAGATTGCCGAGAAGTATTCGCGCCGCATGTCACGCCTCGTCCAGACCCTCAATGCCTCCGGCTTCAAGGCGGAGAAACCCAAGGGCAGCTTCTTCCTTTACGTCGCCGCCCCGAAAAAGGCCGAACGCGACGGGCATTCCTGGGATTTCCCCAATGCCGAAGCCTTCTCTCAGTTCCTCATCCGGGAGGAACTCATCTCCACCGTGCCCTGGGATGATGCCGGTCCCTTCGTCCGCTTTTCCGTCACCTTTGCCGCCGCCGACGAAAAGGAGGAGCAGAATGTTGTCGAGGATATTGGAAAACGCCTCCGCGCTTACCGGTTCACCTTTTGATCGAACTTCTCCCCCGAACCGGGGACGGAGGCCAAAGTCTCCCTTTTGAATTGTCCCGCGTCCGCTCGCGCATAAAGATCCGCTACATGGATGAAGCAGCGATTCTCTCCCGTTTTAAAACAGCCGGCCAGTCTGGGGTTTTCCGGTTTTACGACCGCCTCGATCCCGCGCAGAAGTCCCAACTCCTCGCGCAGGCGGATTCCATCGACCTCGCGGAAATCGATGACCTCATCCGAACCCATCTCAAGGGCGGGGAAGTCCAGCACCCCCCATTTGACGAGCTGGCTCCCGCTCCCTACATCCCCCTCCCGGAAAAGGGCGGAGACCCGGCCGCATGGAAGGCCGCCGAAGCCGCCGGCGCCAAAGCCCT
>CAYQKH010000157.1:0-7094 GCA_964417945.1 uncultured Opitutales bacterium | reverse complement strand
GCCGAAGGCGGCGGCGCCGATGGCGGCAATAAAGGGGCTGATCGGAATCCGGAGCTGGTTGAGGACGACGATTCCAATGAAAAGCAGGAAAATGAAGCGGAGAGCGCCGGCGATGAACTTGCTAAGGGTGACATCGAGATTTCGCTTCTGGCAAAATCCGAGGACGAAGCGGTGCATGCGCCCCGCCAGCCAGAATCCGACGACGAGAACGATGATCGCTCCGAGGATCTGAAAGCTGTAAGCGACGAGGAATTCAATGGCCCGGTTATAAAGGACCTCGGCGGCGGCCAAGGACTGATCCACTTGCTGGATAAGGTCAGGCGGTGGGGGCGGGTCTTCCTGAGAACGAAAAAGGAGAGGGAGGTTAATTGCGGTTAACATGAAGCAGGGTATCCAATTCACGACGTTCTTTCTTGGTCGGGCGGCCCTGCCCGCGGGAGCGGTGAGGGCCCGGTTCATTCAAGAAGTCGAACTTCCCGCGGGGTGGCGTTTCCGGGGTAAGGTCTTCCCGGTATGCATCGGTCTCTTTGGGCGAGAGCCTCCGGGTGGGAAGGGCAAGAACACGAGCTTTCCGCACGGCGACGTCTTTCTCGATGGTGACCAGCTCGTCAAGCTGGATTTCCCTGGAGGGCTTAACGGATTCACCGTTGATTTTCACCAGATTTCCCCGGCAGGCCTCGGAAGCGAGCGTGCGGGTTTTAAAGATCCGCACGTAACATAACCATTTATCAATCCGCATGAATAGCTTGTAATCTAAAATCAATTTTATTCTTTGAAAAGCGTTATGCGTGGGTCAAAACTAATCCCGTTTCTTTCCTGTCTGGCGCTGCTTCTGGTCTTTTGGGACCCTTTGGCGGCGGAACCCCAGATTACCTCCGAGAAGGGAATTCTGCGGGTGGAAATAACACGGATCGGTGAAAAGCGTGGATTGATTTATGTCGCCCTGTGGAATGATCCGGAGACCTGGCTGAAGGAGGAGCCACTGTTGGGGCACGAAATCAAGGCGGACCGGGACAAGGTGTCCTTCTTTATCGATGATTTACCTGCCGGCTATTATGCCCTCAGCGTCATCCATGATTTAAATGAGAACCGGGAGTTTGATTCCAACTTCCTCGGGATTCCGATCGAGCCCTTCGGATTTTCCAACAACGCGCGGAACCGATTCGGTCCGGTCTCCTATTCATCGGCACGCTTCGAAGTGGGATTGGATCCGGTGGAGCAAGTGATTGAAGTGAAGCCGTTGGCGGGGGTTCAGGACCCGGGCAAAGAAAAATAGGTAAAATGAATCCCCTACCGGACTTTGCAGAGGGCAACCGGAAGATGATTTCTCTTCGTCACGATAGAGGGGAACTTTTGGTCTGTTCGTAAAATGCCGATCACCACCCCGATAAAATTTTCCCGATTAAGATAAAGAGGATCCGCCCCGTCATTGTTTAGGCCGCCGATCACAAAACCCTCTACAACCTCTTTCAGGATCGCGTGGACGACCCGATCGCCTTCATCGTCGGTAAAAACGACCATCATCCCCTGGGCGAGGGCCTCGAAACCGGAGCCTTGGACGATGATCAGATCGCCGTCCTGAATGAAGGGCTTCATGGATGGGCCGATACTTCGCATAACGAACCAATCGGGGTTGAGGGCAGTAATGGCCTCGGCGTCCTGAAGCCGACGGTCGATTGAGCAGGGACGTTCGCATGAGACGGGCGAGGACGCCGATAAATGAATGATACCCAAAGGAAAAAACCCAAGGAGCAGGATAAAAACCAACCTGCGGTGGACAAACATGTGGCAGTTTAAATAAAATTTTAGCAGCGGTGGCAAACCGTTACGGATTGCGGTTGGGAATCATAATGTGTTTTGTACAGAATGTGTCCTAGAATAAGGAAGGTAGTTGGGTATGAATGGGCTTAGACGAATAAAATTGCGGATCCTTCGGTTGGTTTGCGGATTCTTATTTGTTTTTGGAATGGGATGTGAAAGCGCGGATCCTTTGGATACGCGGAGATCTTCTGATCTTCCGATGGGGACCTTGGATAGCCAAACCGCCTACAGTGCGGCCCGGATCGTCAACTTGCGGGACGGCGACGTGATGGTGGGAACGATTCGCGGGGATTCGATGGAGCCGGTCCTGCAAGATGGCACGGTGATTTTGCTTCACCGGGTCCCGTTCTCGGAATTGGAGATGGGGATGGAGGTTGCCTACCGGAACCGTAAGGGCGAGCAAGTGATCCACCAGCTGGTTCGAAAAACCCGCCGAGGATGGATCGCGAAGGGATTGAACAACCTGCGCGAGGATCCGGATCCGGTAACGGAAGCCAATCTGATCGGGGTGCTTTACGGGGTATTCTACAATCAGGGGATCGATCGGAGGAAGGAAGAGCCGCTTCCGGCCCGATGAGGGGTATTCGAAAGATGGACGAACCGAAAATGAAGCCTTCCCGGACGCGATGGGCCACCCCGGGCGCAGGATCTCCAACCGGATGAAGACGACGGAACCTTTCCCGCTGCTGACCGTGAGAGGATTGGAGCTTCGGCCGGTGGAGACTGGGGACTGCAGGGCTCTCTTCCAGTTGACGGCAGCCAATCGAAGCAACCTCCGAATATGGCTTCCCTGGTTGGACGGGATCGAGGGTCCGGCGGACACCGCCAAATTCATTGAAATCTCCCGTCGAAATCTTGCGGATGGGACGGGGTTGATTTTGGCGATTCTCTTAAAGGGGAGGGTCATTGGAGTGATCGACTTTCACCATCTGGACGGGATCAACCGAAAGGCCTCCATCGGTTATTGGCTGGGGGAGCGCTGGTGCGGGATGGGCCTGATGTCGGAATCGGTCGCCCGCCTTGTGGAATACGGGTTTCAAACCCTGGAGTTAAACCGGATTGAAATCCGGGTGGCCCCGGAGAACAAACGCAGCCGCCGCATTCCGGAGCGTCTGGGTTTCCGGGAAGAAGGACGGATTCGGCAGGCGGAGTGGCTTTACGACCATTTCGTCGACCACCAGATTTATGGACTCCTACGGGAGGACTGGGAAGCGCGCGAATCCGATTCCGAGTAAAGCCGTTCTGCAGCCTCCTCCCAGGTAAAGGTTTGGCTGAAGTCCCGGGCGGCCCGGCCCATGGAGCGGAGCCGGTCGGGTTGTTTGATGAGGGATTGGAGGGCGTCGAGAAAGGCATCCTGATCACCGGGTTGGACGAGGAACCCGGTGGTCTCGGAAAGGAGGGTTTCCCTGATACCGCCGACGTCGTGGGCGAGGACTGGCAAGCCGAAGGCAGCAGCCTCGAGGTTGACAAGGCCGAAGCCTTCGACGCTTTTACCGGCAGGCATGCTAGTCAGGCAAAAGACTTCGGCACGACGGTAGAAGCTTCGCAAGGCCGCATCGGAGCACCCGTGCACGAATTGGGTCCGGACGCGGAGGCGGCGGGAGAGCCGCACACAGGACCGAAAATAGCTGTGCCGCCGGATCGGCCCCACTAGTCGCAAGCGGACACGCGCCCGGAGGTCTTCGGGAAGGCCGCCGAGGTAACGAATTAATTGGTCCTGCCCTTTGCGCGGGTGGATTCGGGCAACGCTGAGGAGTTCAAAGGTGGAATCCTCCTTCGACTCCGTTCGCCCTGTTTTCTCTGTCTTCATAAAATGGCGGGGAGCTCCGGGGATCTGAAGGATTCGGTCCCGTAGGTCGGGGAAGGCCTGGAGGAGAAGGCGCTCGTTATACTGCGAAAGGACGTGGATCCGATCCGCTTTTCGGAGGAGTCCGATGAAACGATTCTTCCAGAGTGAAGAATAGGAAAAGCGGGGAATCTCGGTGCCGTGCAAGGTGACGAGAAGACGCTGTTGGGCGAGCTGTTCTCCGAGGCGGGGAAAGGTCATAAAAGTTAGAAGGGGACCAATTTCGGCGAGATGAATCGTATCCCCGTCTTTGAGGAGGGGGGGGAGGGATTCGCGGAAAAACCGCCGCAGGTTCCATCGATTGAAGAGGGACACTTTTCGGGATACGGGCAGACCGCGGAGTGCGATCCTGGATTCGTCCGGTGGAAGGGCGCCCTTGGGAGCCCAAAGGGTGAGGGGGATCCCGCACCGCCCGGCGGCACCGGCCATCTCCGCGCAGTAGGTTCCCGCGCCGCCCCGGGTCGGAGGGAGTTCCTGGGTTAAGAGGTGGATCATGGTGGGAGGAGATGTGGCGCAAGCGAGGGTTGCACCGGACAAAGGGTTCGTGTTGGCTACCCATTTCCGAAGCAACCGGAGATTGCTTCGAAACCGTTCGTCATGAAATCCATCGAAGTGGCAGTTACCGGGTTGGGGTTCATCTCCAGTATCGGGAATGAGGAGGCTTCCGTAAAGGAAAGCCTGCTCGAGTTGCGTCACGGGATCGAGCGTTTTGCGTTTACGAATGTACCGCAATCCCCGGTATCGGTCTTGGGAACGATCAAGGAATTTGAAACAGAGAGCATGGACCCTGAAGACTGGGTCTATCCGAAGCGTTACCGGTTGCCCCGCAGCATTCTCCGCTGCTTGTCCCCGCACGGGCTCTATGGGCATTGCGCGTTGGTTCAGGCGATCGAATCGGCGGGTTTGAGCGAGGATTTGGTCTCGAACCCGCGAACGGGGTTGTTCAGCGCGAGTGTGGGGAGCACGTGGATGGTGCATGGCTACCTTGCACGGATGCACGAGGTCGGGGTGGAGCGGACCAACCCGAAAGGAGTGGTGGCCTCGGTGGCAGGGACTTTGAACTTCAACCTGGTGGCCCACTTCGGAATCCTCGGCTCGTCCTGCGGGTTTACATCAGCCTGCGCTTCCTCCGGGCATGCGCTCGGTTTTGCGTTTGAGGAGATCGTTTCGGGTAGGCAGGACCGCATCCTGGTGGTCGGCGGGGAGGATGGAAACGCCGATTGCATTTTGCCGTTCGCCGGGATGCGTGCGTTATCGGTGAATCCGGACCCGGAGACAGCGTCGCGGCCCTTCGACCGGAATCGGGACGGGTTCGTGGGAACAGGCGGAGCGGTCGCGATGATCCTGGAGAACCGTGAGCGGGCAGAGAAGCGGGGAGCTCCGATCCGGGCCGTTTTCCGGGGTTGGGCGCAAAGCAGCGACGGTTACAACCCGGTGCTGCCGGAACCGGAAGGAAAAGGTCTATTTCGCTCGATGACCGACGCGCTCCGGCGTGCAGGCGTCGCTCCGGAAGCAATCGATTATGTCAATGCTCACGCGCCTTCCACGCCTTTCGGTGATGCGGCGGAAATGAAGGCCCTGAAAGCCTTTTTCGGGACCGGAGGAAACCCGGGAATCAGCAGTACGAAGGCGCTGCATGGTCACGGGCTGTCGATGGGGAGCATTCTGGAGGCGGGGATCTGTGTTTTGTCCCTTGAAAACGGGTTTTGCCCGGGCTCCGCGCATATCGAGGAATTGGATCCGGATGCAGAGGGGCTGACTATTCTGCGGAAAACGGAAGCACGCGAACCCGGCCTGGCGTTGAGCAACAGCAGCGGGTTTGGAGGAGCCAATGTCTCTCTGGTTTTCGCCAAAGGCTGAGGGAGATGCGTCTGGCCATCCTTCAGGATACTCTTCGGGTCGGTGGAACTGAGCGGCAGACCCTGCTCACAGCGAGCGGCTGGCAGGTGGACGGGGTGGAGGTGACGGTGGTTTGTTTCCAGGCGAGAGGAAAGCTGGAGCGTTTGGCTTCCCAGTTGGAAGTGCCGTTGCGGACGCTCCAGAACGTTTCAACACCCTTCCCGTTCTGGGCTCCAAACCTCTTCGCGACGCTCGAAGACCTGGATCCGGACGGTCTGCTCCTGATGGGGCGAAACGCGAACCGTTTGGGAAAAAAGCTGAAGCGGCATTTCCCGAAGCTTCCGGTAATCGGAACCTGCCGGACCGGCCGCGCACTGGCGTTCGGGTACAGCGATTCTCTACGGAAAGTCGACCGAGTCGTCTGCAACAGCGATTGGGCGGCCGGTCGCGTGCGGGAAATCGGGGTGGCCCCGGAAAAAATATCCGTGATTCCGAATGCGCGAACCCTGGACCGGGATGGGGAAAGCTCGAAAGGTTTGCGGAAGAAGACCCGCAGCGAAATGGGAACCGCTCCGGAAACCTGTGTCCTCCTGCAGGTGGCGGCCTTTGTTCCGGGGAAGAACCACAGCGACCTCTTGGAGGTGGTCGCAGGGCTGGATTCGAAGGAACAGTCCTGGGAGCTTTGGCTGGTGGGCGAGGGAAAAACCCTCCGTCCCGCGAAGCAGATGGCGAAGCAGTTAAAGATCGCAGGCCAGGTTCGTTTTTTCGGGTTTCAGGACGATGTCCGCCCCTTTCTGGCGGGGGCGGACCTCTTCGTCAGCACGTCACGCGAGGAATCCCTGCCGAACAGTCTGATCGAGGCGCAGACCCTGGGGTTGCCGGTTCTTGCCTACGATGTTGCGGGTGTAAAGGAGACCTTCAGCTCGGGAGAAAGCGGTGTCCTTTGTCCGGAGGGCGACCTGGGGTCCTTCTTCGAAATTTTAAAAGATCTAATGGCGGATCGCGAAAAACGGATTCGAATGGGAGAAGCCGGAATGGAATTTGCGAAGAGGTTTCCGGATCCGCTGGAGCAAGGGCGGCGTTATCTGGAGGTTTTTCGCGGTTTAAAAGGAAAACTACGAAATACGCAAAACACACGAAAGGGGAGGGGAAGAACGAGATGGATCGGCCGTTTTATACGGGGTGACAGGGAAGGGAGTTGAGGTGTAGGGCTGGCTGCTTGCAGCCATGCCTTGGGAGGGGAGGTGCGCCTGGCCCTTCGATGGACTCAGGACGGGCGAGCAGGCGGCCCTATGCGTGGACGGAAATGAGGAATGAGAAGAACGAGGGGAAATTTTTTAAAACAGGAGGACGCGGAGGGCGCGGAGAGGGGAGGGGCAACTACGAAACACGCGAAATACACGAAAAGGGGGGTGTCTGAACCGTCTTCGCGCATCGACGGGTTCGGTGGGCGCAGCGGAGACCGGCTCTAGCCTCTACGGCTGTTGAAAAATTGGATTATGGGTCGATGAACTCGCCGTCCCGCATTTCGTAGGTGCGGTGGGCGCGTTTGGCGAGGTCGAGGTTATGGGTGACCATGAGAACGGCC
>CAYQKH010000156.1:0-7110 GCA_964417945.1 uncultured Opitutales bacterium | reverse complement strand
AACATCGCACCTCCAATCGAATCACTTTTCTGTCTAAAAAATTTCAGCCGGGACAGCCATTGTCCCCCCAACTGGGGTAAACTGATCGCTTCTCCAACTCAACCCGAGCCGGCAACCATGACCAAAGTCCCTTTTCATTCCAAATTGTTCCGCAACTCCCAAGGCGAAGAGACCGCAACTTCTTCTCTCGACACCTACGTCTGGGAGGAAAATGGGAACTACGAGGGAAACCTCCGCGGATACTGCATCGAGCAATTTATCCGCGAGAACGCCGAAGATTCCATGGAATGCTTCATTAAAAGCCGTAACCAGTTCCGACTCAAGGACGGTCGTCGTGTCCCCATCATTCAGGAAGGCATGATCTTCTTCTCGATTGACGGTCGGCTCTGCCTCCTTGAGGTCACCGACTGCGTGGAGGAGATCAAACACACCCTCCGGAGCAAGGAAGACATCTCCTCCCTCGCCGAAGCGATCAACGCTTTCATCCGGGAACAGAACCCGATTCGGGGGAACTTCCTTCAGATGATTCCCGCCGATGGCAACAACCTCACCGCCGTCTTTCGGGAGAACCCGGAAATCGCTAAGGAGGATCTCATCCTGGACCCGGTTACCCTTGAGGACCTTTTCGACAACACCCTCGTCACCCTGCGCGACTTGAAGGAATCCACCGCACCGCCCGGATGCTGTCCTTTAAACAGAACTGCCGGCTCTGCGATGTTTTCGAGGAATCCGTCCGCATCGTCCTCGAAGAAAATTTCCAGGCGGAAACACCCGTTGGCTTTACCCCCTGATTCAAAAGTATCGTGGTTCCCACCGAAAAAGTCAGACTGACCAACAAAAACCCCTATTCATTCCATGAACAGCTTAGACCTCATCATCGGCCTGCTTGCCGGCCTGGGCCTCGGATACCTCCTTCGACTCGCCCTGCAGAGCAAAACGGCTGGCACCACCCTACCAAAAGCGGAATTCGACCAACTCGAGGAGAAGGCCAATCGGCTGGAAAGGGATAAGCACCTCGCGGAAGAACGGCTGAAAGACCGGACCCAGGAACTGGCCGAAAAGGAGGCCGCCCTTGAGGAGAATAACCGCAGCCTCGGCACCTCCCGGGAAGATCTCGCCACCGCACGGGAGCGCATTAAACAACTCGAAAAAGAGATCCAGGAAGGCCAAAAGGCCTTCGAGGAGCTGCTCCAGAAGAACAAGGCGGAGTTTGAAAACCTCGCCCGCAAGCTCCTCGAAGAAAATTCGCGGAAATTCAGCGAGACCAACCGGGAAAAAATTGATGAACTCCTGAAACCCTTCCAGACCCGCATCACCGAATTCCGGGAAGAGGTGCAGAAGAACCATAAAGCTCAGGATGAGCGCTTCCTGACCTTTACTGAAAACCTGAAGCAGCTCAAAGAACTGAACCAGCAGATCTCCGATGAGGCCACCGCCCTGACGAAAGCCCTCAAAGGGGAAACCAAACGCCAGGGCAACTGGGGCGAAATGATCCTGCAAACCATCCTTCAGAAATCCGGCCTAACCGAAGGCGAGGAGTATGTAGTCGAACAGTCCCTTCAGGCTGAGGTTGACGGAGAGCAGAAACGCGTGCGCCCGGATGTGATCGTCAATCTCCCCGATGAGCGCCATGTCGTAATCGACTCCAAGGTCTCCCTCACGGCCTTCGAGCAGTATGCCAACGCGGAGGACGAAGAGGCCGCGGAAAAAGCCCTCAGAGACCACACGCTCTCCCTGTCCAACCATATCAAGGGCATTACGGTTAAAAACTACCAGCAGGCTCACGGGCTGAATTCCCTCGATTTCATTCTTGTTTTCATCCCCATTGAAGCCGCCTTCAACCTGGCCCTCCAACGCGATACCACCCTCTACGATACCGCATTTGAAAAGAACATCGTGATCGTTACTCCCTCCACCCTGCTCGCCACCCTTCGCGTCGTTGAAAATCTCTGGAGACAGGAAAAGCAGAACCGGAACGCCCTCGAGATCGCCAATCAGGCCGGCAAACTCTACGACAAGTTCTCCGGGTTCCTTGAAGATATGGAAAAATTAAAGGCCCGCCTTCGCCAGGCCCAGGAATCCTTCGACGCCGCAGAAAACAAACTCCAATCCGGCCGCGGCAACCTCATCTCCCGCACCGAAAAACTCAAAGCGCTCGGCGCTCGCACCTCTAAACAACTGCCAGACAGCTACAACGAAATCGGTCCGGAAGACCCCGACTTCGAGGAAGAGAAGGCCAGTTAGAAATTTTCCGTGCCGCGGTTGAGGGTTGTTTCACTTCCCCATAACCTTTCCTTGCGATTCGCGCTTCCCCTCGCATTCGGAAGCAACGCCCTCGCAGAACGCCCCTGCATGGGAATAAGGACGAAACCCGTGCTGCCGGGCACAGGTTTGGAAATCGCCGGAAGTCGCGTTGTTGAGGGCTTCGAGAAGAGCACGGCAGGTTCTCGAAAATCTTCCTTCAGTAACTGGCTTTGGATTCCCTGGGCATTCAGAGTCTGCCCGACCATTTGGCGAACCCGCTGTCCCGGCTCCAATTTACCCGGAACGGCACCGGCCGCCAGGACCACTGCTTTGGCGCGCTTACCGGATTTCCGCCCGCGTCCACGACTCCTGGAAGCTTCAGATGTGGATCCTTTCGCAGGACGACCATCTTGGGGTCTTTGGGTCTTGAGCGTAGCGGGCGTGAGATTCATTCTACCCTACCAACAGGTGAATTTCATCGGGAATTATATCCCCTGCCTTCAGAACCGCATGCGCGGCTGTCTCTACGGGCTCGCCACCGGCGATGCCCTTGGCACCACTCTGGAATTCAAAACGCCGGGGACCTTCGAACCCATTGACGACATGGTGGGCGGCGGCCCCTTTAATCTAGGATTGGAATGAATTAAAGGTTGGCCTTTTCCATTTCAAGGGCGCGAGGGCACGGCTATACTTGCTATCGCTCTTGCCACGACCCACCCATGACCGTAGTTTGATTTTCCCAAATCAACCCGACCCTTTTTTTATGGATCCATTTTCTCAAAACCCCAAACGAACACCGTTCGAGCTGAACGATTTAAATGTTCGAAAATACATTCCGTTAGCCGTCCTCCTGCTTGTCGGTGGTTTGATTACTCTCGGCGTAGCCACTTCAGTCTACACTGTTCAACCGGAGGAGGAAGCAGTCGTGAAGCGTTTCGGTGCCGTGATCGGCATTCAGCAACCAGGCTTGCGTTTTAAACTGCCCTTCGGAATTGACCGTGCTTACAATATTCCTACCGCCCGCGTTTTGAAAGAAGAATTCGGCTTTCGCACCGCCAGCACCGATGCTCGCACGCAATATCGCAAAGACTCAAAGCACCGGTCCGAGTCGCTCATGCTGACGGGTGACCTAAAGGTCATAGATGTGGAGTGGGTCGTTCAATACCGCATCAGCAACGCTTCCGATTTTATTCACCAGACCCGCGACCCTCAAAAGACCATCCGCGACATCTCCGAAGCGGTCATGCGCCGCATCGTTGGAAACAGCCTCGGAAGCGATGTCTTGACCGAAAAGCGCGTCACCGTGGCTAATCAAGCCCGAATCGAACTGCAGGAAGTATTGGATAGTTTTGAAATGGGTGTTCGAGTTAGTACTATTGAACTTCAGGATGTGACCCCGCCCGAACCGGTTAAACCGGCCTTTAATGAGGTTAACCAAGCCGAGCAGGAGCGCGAGCGTCTCATTAATGAAGCGGAGAAGCGCCGCAACCAGGTCATCCCTCGCGCGGAAGGCCAGGCCAAGCAGATTATCGCTGAGGCCGAAGGTTACGCCGCCGAACGGGTGAACCGCGCTCGGGGCGAGACGGCCCGCTTCCAGGCGATCCTCGCCGAATACAGCAATTCCCCGGAAGTTACCCGGAGACGCCTCTTCCTCGAAATGATTGATAAAGTTCTCCCCGAGCTCGGGCAGATTTACGTCCTCGATGAAACCGGCAATGCTCCGCTCCCCCTCCTCAACCTTTCCGAATCGCTTCCAAGCCAGAAATAGTAATGCACAAAAATCCCGTTTTTCTCATCTCAGCCCTGATCGTTGTCATTGTTTTAAGCATGGTCGGCGTCGCCTCTGTCTACACCATCGACGAAGCCGAACAGGCGATCATCATTCAGTTCGGTGCTCCTGTCGGTGAACCAATTCTCGAACCTGGGCTGCACTTCAAACTTCCCTTTATTCAGGAGGTCCGCCGTTTTGATAAACGACTTCTTTCCTGGGATGGTGACCCCAATCAAATTCCCACCCGCGGGGAACAATTTATCTTCGTCGACACGACGGCGCGGTGGCGGATTGCGGATCCCCTTGTCTTCCTCCAGCGGGTGCAGAATGAACGCGGGGCCACCCTCCGCTTGAACGACATTCTCGATTCCGTTGTTCGCGACAAAATTTCCTCCAGCGATCTCGTCGAAATTGTTCGTTCAAAAGACTGGAAGATTTCTGCCGAAGACCTTGAACGTGCGTTGGTCGCCACCGAAGGAGATGAAGAAATCCTTCTCAAGGAAGTCAAGAGCGGGCGAGGTGAACTGGTCGCCTCCATTCTCGAAACCGCTGGCGAACGCGTTCCTGACTTTGGGATTGAACTGGTCGACATCCGCATCAAGCGGATCGATTACGTCGAAGCCGTCCAACAGCGGGTCTTTGATCGCATGATCGCGGAACGACAACGCATCGCCGAACAATTCCGCTCGGAAGGGCAAGGTCAAGCTGCCGAAATTGACGGAGAAACGCAAAAACTCCTCGCACAAATCACTTCCGAGGCTCGCCGTCGTGCGGAAATCATTAAAGGGGACGCCGACGCCGAAGCCACCCGTATTTACAACGAAACCTTTGGATCCAACCCAGAGTTTTACGCCTATTTCCGCACCCTCGAGAGCTACGCTTCCTCCCTCAAAAACGGAGTCACCCTCGTTATCGATGCCGATTCGGAATACTTCCGCTACCTGAAAGACATTGCCCCCGCCGAATAATGCGGAGCCCGGAACCCCACCTCAGTGATCTTGTGGCACAATTGCCGCGGATGGCTAATACCAAAGCGAATTCAAAAAGCTGAGCAAATTCAAAACACTAGTGATCAAAACCTGTTTTAGACACTAGTGTTTCCTTTTTGAGTTCCCGGCATGGCAGCGGAAATGGACGTCGCGTCGCTCAGTATGCGAAGTGACGAAGCCTGGGGACGCGGTAGAAGTCGCAGCTGTTGCGGGTGACCAAGGGTGTGTCCGCCGCAATGGCGTGGCTGGCGATCCAGAGGTCATTTCCGCCAATCAGGCTACCGGGGGCTTTTAAATTCCAATAGATTTCTTGATAGATAGAAGCGACATCGGCGGTCACCGGTATGAGATCCAGACAGTCCTGGGCAAAAAGGACGAAAGGAGCGTTTTGGTCTACAAATCCAGCGATAAATTCACCCCACGCCACGACCGATATCTGTAGACGCTCCTCGAGGTTGGCCTGCAAAAAGGCGTAGACCGGCACGTGCTCTTTGCACTTCGACTCCCTCTGGTAGTTCAATTAGGAAGCAGGTGTCCACCATCAACGCGACCATTTGTCCTCCGGGGGAGCGTCAGCCTTTTGATTCAATTCTTCGATTATGAAACGACTCGCTCCCTAGGCAGACGCGCAGGCAGAAAGCAGCACGCTCGTATCCAAGAAAATATTCAACTACTTGCGCTTCGCTGATATTCCATACCCCACTGCGGAATAATCCTGATTCTTCCGCAGTGGCCCCTCTGTTGCCCCGGCGCGAACATTTTTTGCCCAATTATTTTAAAGTATAGGACGTGATACCGGCTTCCCCTGTTCCTGCTTTCCTGCATAAGCGACACGCGGCCTACGTTTATCATTGCTTAATTCAGAGGCCACAAAAACATTTTGAGGAGGGCGAGCCGCACCTGGAAACAACTCTTAAGAAATTCTTAACGGTTCGCCGCAAGGGAACCCGCAATGTGCTGCGCAAGCTCGATTTCTACAACCACAACCCCATTCCCATCTTTTCACCAGCCCCAACGGGGCGGTCCATACCCAGCCCAGGGCAACGCCCTGGGTCCACAAGCAATAAGGAAAACCAAAGCCCTGAAGGGGCGACCCAAACCATGCCCCAATCCCTCGCACGCATCCACATCCATCTCATCTTCAGCACCAAAAATCGCGAACGCCTCATCACCGATAAAATTCGTGATTCCCTCCACGCCTACATGGCCACCGTCTTGCAAAACATTGGCTGTCCACCCGTGCTCATCAATTCCGTCGAAGATCACGCGCACATCCTGTTCGAGTTGGCTCGCACCGTGTCTGTTAGCTCAGCCGTGGAAGAGGTCAAAAAAGCATCCTCCAAATGGATCAAAACCCAGGGGACAGCATTCGCGGGATTTTCATGGCAGGCAGGTTATGGAGCGTTCGCCGTGTCCGAATCCAACGTGCTGGCCGTCCGTGAATACGTCGCGGATCAACAGGAACATCATCGCAGGAAATCATTTCAGGAGGAATACCGGGCTTTTTTGGAACGACACCAAGTCGCCTTCGATGAACGGTATGTTTGGGATTGATTCCGTCGGTTGGGGCGCCCCTTCTTTCCCAAGGCGTTGCCCTGGGCTGAAATGGATTTGCCCCGTTGGGGCGCGAGAGGGCGGCGCCTCCAAAGTGCCGTCGCAGACACTTTGCAAAGCCCCAACGGGGCGGACTCATACCAGTAAACCCAGGGCAACGCCCTGGGTTTACGACCATCCCCATCATCAAAGCCCTGAAGGGGCGGCACAACGTGCGGGGTCCTTGGGTTCGAGCGCCCCTTCAGGGCTCGGATTTAACGTGACCCCTTATCACCCAGGGCGTCAACCTGGGCTGATAGGGTGCTGCCCCGTTGGGGCGCGAGAGGCCAGCGCCTCCAAAGTGCTGTCGCCGACACTTTGCAAAGCCCCAAAGGGGCGGCTCTATCAAAGCCCAGGGCAACGCCCTGGGTTTACGACCATCCCCATCATCAAAGCCCTGAAGGGGCGGCACAACGTGCGGGGTCCTTGGATTCGAGCGCCCCTTCAGGGCTCGGATTTAGCCCGGAAATTGCATAAAAAAATGTCGCTGGTTGTTTAAAATCCTCATTACGA
>CAYQKH010000155.1:2736-7208 GCA_964417945.1 uncultured Opitutales bacterium | reverse complement strand
GTACTTGGGGTCGAGGGGTGCGCGGATGAAAGAATAATGTGGAAAACCTGGAGCAGGGTGGGTTCTGATGTGAGGCGACCATGGATCTGCCATTTAAGATTACGACCTTATTGTTTATACAGGATGTGGAGGGGCGTTACCTGATGTTGAAGCGCCGGAAGGCGCCAAATCTGGGGAAGTGGAGCCCTCCCGGGGGGAAGCTGGAGACGTCTCGAGGGGAAAGCCCATTCGAGTGCGCGATTCGGGAGGCGGAGGAGGAGACGGGCATGCGGTTGGTGACGGAGGATTTGCATTTATGGGGAATGGTCTCGGAAAAGGGCTACGAGGGAACGGGGCACTGGCTGATGTTTCTTTTTCAGGTGGGGCCGCGATTGTCAGCGCTTCCGTCCGCTCTGGATGAGGGGCATTTCGCCTTTTTTTCGCGGGAAGCGATCGAGAGACTGGAGGTTCCGGAAACGGACCGGAGGATCGTATGGCCATTTTTTGACCGCCATCAGGGGGGCTTCGTGGCCTACCGGGCGAATTGCGGAACGCCGGGGAAGTTGGAAATTGAGGTTGATCAAATCCTGCCCTAGCTCCATTTTACAGCATTTGTCTCCAATAAAGGAAAATTGGATCGATTGGACCTTAACCAAACCTATTTTTATATACCGTGAGCTCAGAAAGCCGATTTACCGGAGAAAAGCGGGAGATCCTGAACCCTCCCCCGCGGGACGCGTCGCACCAGGATGCGCCCGTCAACAAGAACCTGACCAAGGAGGAGAAGATCGACTTGTATCGGGACCTGATCCGGATCCGGCGGTTTGAACAGGCGGCGCTGCAGCAATACCAAAAGGGGCGCATGGGCGGATTTTTGCACCTTTACATCGGGCAGGAGGCGACGGCGGTAGGGACAATCTCCCTGATGGAGGAAAATGACCACATCATCACGGCCTACCGTGATCACGGTCACGCCCTGGCCGTGGGGATGGGGATGAACGAATGCATGGCGGAGCTTTTTGGGAAATATACCGGATGCTCAAAGGGCAAAGGGGGTTCGATGCACTTTTTTGCGCCGGAAAAGCGCTACTGGGGTGGGCACGGAATCGTGGGCGGGCAGACCCCGCTAGGTGCGGGGATCGCCTTCGCCTTGAAATACCGGGATCTAAAGGGCTGTTGCATGTGTTACCTCGGCGACGGAGCGATCAACCAGGGAGCATTCCACGAATCCCTGAATCTTGTCAGCCTCTGGGATCTGCCGGTGGTCTACATTATCGAGAACAACGGTTACTCGATGGGGACGAGCCAATGGCGATCCAGCGCGCATCCTCCGGAAGGACTGGCGGCGCGGGCAACGGCCTACAACATGGAATGGGATATCGTAAACGGAGAGGATCTCTACGAGGTGCGTGCAAAGACGCAGGTGGCGTTGGAGCGGGCGCGGGATGAGCATCGGCCCACGCTACTGGAAATCGCGACCTACCGCTATTACGGGCACTCGATCGCCGATGCGAACCACCAGAAATACCGGACGAAGGAGGAGATCGAGAAATATAAGCAGGAGCACGATCCGATCCTCGTCTGGAAAGATATCCTTCTTTCGGAAAAAGTGGCCACGGAAGACGAATTGAAGGAGGTGGACGCGGAGGCAAAAGAGGAAGCCGGGGCGGCGGTGGAATTCGCGGAAAACAGTCCCTTTCCTCCGAAGGAAGAAATCTTCACGGATGTGTATTGGGAGGTGGACAACAATACGGAGGCGGGCCGGACCGGACGCCATTTTTTTAACGACTAACTTTTTACAACGATGCCGAGCATAACGTATCGAAAAGCCTTGAATGAGGCGTTTGCCGAGGAAATCGAGCGGGACGAAAACGTCTTTCTCATGGGTGAGGAAGTGGCGGAATACAACGGTGCCTATAAAATAACCGAAGGGCTCTGGGAGCAATTCGGAGACAAGCGGGTGATTGATGCTCCCATTTCGGAAGCGGGCTTCGTCGGCCTTGCGGTGGGCGCCTCGATGATGGGTCTGCGGCCGGTGGTCGAGTTGATGTTTTACAGTTTCGCCTACGTGGCGTGGGACCAGATGATCAACAACGCGGCGACGATCCGCTACATGAGCGGGGGTTTAACCAACTGTCCTCTGGTGATTCGCGGTCCGGCAAACGGGGGCACGAATGTGGGGTCGACGCACTCCCACACGCCGGAGAACATGTGCGCGAATCACCCCGGTGTGAAAGTGGTTTACCCCGCAACCGCCTATGATGCGAAGGGTCTGATGAAGACGGCGATCCGCGACAACGATCCGGTCTTTTTTATGGAATCGACCAAGCTCTACGGCGAGGAGTGGGAGGTTCCGGAAGAGGAATACCTGATTCCCCTCGGGAAGGCGGACGTGAAGCGGGAGGGCAGGGATGTTACGATAATCGCCCACGGCGGCGCGGTCATCACCGCCCTGAAAGCGGCGGAATACCTGAAAGCGGAGCACGACCTCGAAGTCGAGGTGGTGGATCTTCGCTCGATTCGTCCCCTGGACGAAGAGACCTTGATCGAGTCGGTGAAAAAGACGAATCGGGTGGTTCTCGTGGAGGAGAACAAGCCGTTTTGCGGGGTCGACGCGCAGATTGCCTCGATGCTTCAGGACAAGGCTTTTGATTTCCTCGATGCCCCCATTAAACGGGTTTCGGCACTGGACGCCCCGCAGATTTACAGCATGCCTCTGGAGAAGGAACAGATCCCGAGCGTTGAAAAAGTGACCCGAAAGGTTTTGGAAATCTGCTGAGGACCGGACACCGGACAATTTGATTGTGAACGCTCTTTAAATCCCCGACATTTTCCGAATGGCCAACGTAATTGAAATGCCGAAGTTGTCCGACACGATGAGTGTGGGAACCCTTGTCAGCTGGTTGAAAAAGGAGGGGGAAGCCGTCACCTCCGGGGACATGATCGCCGAGGTCGAAACGGATAAGGCGACGATGGAAGTGGAGACTTTTGACGATGGTATCATGTTGAAGCACTACATCGCCGAGGGAGAGCAGGTCGCGATCGGGGAAGCGATTTGCGCAATTGGGGAGGAGGGGGAGACTCCGCCGGAAATTGAGTCTTCGGGTAACGGGAAGGACGGCAGGTCGGAAGAAGGGGACTCCTCCTCCGCCGATTCTGGTGAAAAGGTGGAAGCGGAAGCGGAGCCCGACGAAGATGCGGCGGAGCCCGACGAAGATGCGGCAAAACCGGCCGAAACGGAACCCTCAACGGCGGCACCGGTCGCGGAAAGCGGCGACCGCGTCAAGGCCTCGCCGCTGGCGAGAAAAATGGCCGCCGACCTTGGAGTCGATCTCGGTGCGGTAAAGGGAACGGGACCGGGTGGACGCATTGTAAAAGCAGACGTATTGGCGGCAGGGAAAGCGGGGACGGAAACGAAAGCTGGGGAGAAGAAGGTAACGAGTCCGCCACCGGTGGCGACCGGTGAGGCTCTCGGCGAGGACAAAGAGCTGAAGATTTCGAACATGCGGGCGGCGATCGCAAAAGCCCTTGTGGCCTCGAAGACGCAGGCCCCGCATTTTTACCTCCAGATGGAGATCGACGCTGGTCCGCTGGCAGCTTTCCGGAAGGGCCTGAATGCGGAGTTGGCCGAGCTTCCGCCGGAGCAGGGCGGGGCGAAATTCAGCGTGAATGACCTGATCTTGAAAGCGGCGGCCGAAGCAGTGCGGCGCATTCCGGCGATCAACCGGAGCTGGCAGGAAGATAAGATGGTGCAATACGGCAGTGTGCACCTTGGGTTTGCGGTTGCGATCGATGACGGCCTGGTCACCCCGGTGATCCGGAATGCAGAGGCGAAGTCCCTGCGGGCGCTCAGCCGGGAGGCGAAGGAGCTGGCAGGGAAGGCCAAGAACCGCAAATTGAAACCAGACGAGATGCAGCATTCGACCCTGACAGTGAGCAACCTGGGCATGTTCGGGATCTCCGACTTTTACGGGATCATCAACCCGCCGAACGCGGCGATTCTCTCGGTGGGGGCGACGATCAAGACGCCGGTTTTTGATGAGAACGACGAGGTGGTTGTGGGTTACCGGATGAAAATCGGGCTGAGTGGCGACCACCGGGCGATCGATGGAGCGGTTGGAGCGAGGTATTTGCAAGCGTTGAAGGGGATACTGGAGACGCCGGCCACCATGCTCGTCTAGAGCGGGTTGGGCGGCTGGGGCGAACGGGGCAGAGGTTGAACAACAAGGATAGGAGTGTTCGCCCCAGCCTCGAGTCCACCTGCCGAGTGTTCGGGGATCGCGAGAGCGGGCGAGTATTTCAATACACGCGCCGCACCCGCTCACCCGCTCAAGCTCGCCAGCTGGCTCTCGCCAACCCGCTCTAGATCAAGAAGGTGTTGGTTCCCTGATCGGTTGGGCGGCTGGGGCGAACGGGGCAGAGGTTGAACAACAAGGACAGGAGTGTTCGCCCCAGCCTCGAGTCCACCTGCCGAGTGTTCGGGGATCGCGAGA
>CAYQKH010000155.1:0-2636 GCA_964417945.1 uncultured Opitutales bacterium | reverse complement strand
CGCTCTAGATCAAGAAGGTGTTGGTTCCCTGATCGGTTGGGCGGCTGGGGCGAACAGGGACTGTTGGGGCGTTACGGTTTGCGTGCGGCGAGGAAGGCGGCGAGGAGAAGGGCGCCGTTGAGGAGGAGATGCTGGGCATGTGAGGTGAATCCCGAGGTGAGGCCGCCGAAGCAACCACAATCCGGAGGCCGGCCGATGATCCAGGCATAGAGGGTAAGGAGGGAGAAGAGAACGAGGAGACCGAAGAGGAGATGGGCAGCAGTGCGGCGGAAGGTGGGTGTGAGGACGGCAAGGGCGGCGACAATCTCGAGCCAGGGGAGATACCAGGCGAGGGGCCGGGCGGCGACGGGCGGGAGGATCGAGTCGTTGAGGATGGATTGGTAAAAGCCGGGGAGGTCGGCCAGCTTGAGGGCACCGGCAAGGAGGAAGGCGATGGAGGAAACCCCGGTTCCGAGGAGAATAAGGCCGGTCCGGAGGTTCATGGGGACGATTCAGGGCGGCTGAGCCATGCTTCCCAGCCTCCTTCGAGGACCCAAATGGTGTCGAGGCCAAGGTCCTGTTCGAGGCTGGCAGCAATGGCGGTGGACTGTCCGCAGGCACGGGTGGAACAGTAGACAAGGATGGGGCGCCCGGGAGTCCATTTGCGGAGGAGGCGCTGGAGGCCTTCCTCATAGTTCCGCGGATCGAGGTGAAGGGCCCCGGGAATGTGGGAGCGAGTGTAGGCTTCGGGTTCCCGGGTGTCGATAATGAGGTAGTTGTCGAGGTTGTCGGCGAGGGATTCCGACGTGATCCACCGCCTGGCCTCGTCGGGAGATTCCGGGACGGAGAGCGATCCGCCCAGGATGGGCGACAGAAACGCGAGGCCCACCGGAAGTCCGAGGAGGAAGAGCCATTGATAGGGCCAAGGGAACCCCGGGGAATCAATCCGTCTGTTTTCGGCTGCGTACATGGAGCCATTCACCCCGGAACTGCTGGCTTAAGGTTTCCAGCACGTCGGGTCCGAGACGTTGCTTGAGGGAATCGAGATCGGCCTTTGTAATATCCCGGGTCACCGCGGAAGGAGAGCTCGGCACCTCTTGCGGACTAGGCCGGGTGGAAGACTCGCGGTCGGGGTCCGGGAAATCGGTAACCTCTTCGAAGTCCGATAAATCGGAGGGTTCGGGAGCCGTCAGTTCCTCCGTTAGAAGGGAGTTCACAGGAATCGTTGCGGGTTCCTGCTGATTGGAGGGCGGGGGCGGGGGATCCGGCGGAGACTGGGAGGGAGGATCCGGCTCAGGTTCGGGCGGAGAATCCGTTACGCGGTGTTTTTTTTTTGAGGAAGGGCGTCCGGCTGCTGTTCGGCGATCGCAGCAAGCTCCTTGATCACTCCGTCAATGGCCCGGGAGCGGCTTTGCTCGGCAGCCTTGAGCAGGGCGACTTCAAAGTTCACGCGTTGGGAAAGCCCTTTCTGGACGCCAATCTCTCCCTGTCGGAGGACATCGAGCATCCGCATTAAGGACTCCGAGCTGACCCGGGTTTGCAGGCTTTCACTTTCGCCACCCTGGTGGATCGCATCGAGGAGGGCGGCCCGGATAAAATCCTGAAGATCCTGGAGGACTTGGAGGAGGTCCCGGCCATCCTCGGCGAGATGATCGACGAGAGAGATGATTTCGGGGTAGTCAGCCTGAGCAAGGGCAATGGCAAGAGATTGAATCTGGTCGCGGGAGGCGAGGCCGTAAACATCAAGGACGTCCCGTTCGGAAATTTCGGTCCCACAGAAGGAGATCATCTGATCGAGGATGGACTGGGAATCCCGCATGCCCCCGCGGGCAAGGCGGGCGATGGAAATCAAGGCCTTTTCCTCGATCGTGATGGCCTCCTTTTCACAGATTTCACGGAGTTTCTTGACGATAAGATCGTCCGGGATGGGCCGGAACTCGAACCGTTGGCAGCGGGAAACGATGGTGCTGAGGAGCTTGTGGGATTCGGTGGTGGCGAAGATGAATTTTACGTGGCTAGGCGGTTCCTCGAGGGTCTTGAGAAGGGCGTTGAAGGCCTGGTTGGAGAGCATGTGAACTTCATCGATGATGTAGATCTTGTAGTTTCCCTGGGCGGGGGCGTATTGGCACTCTTCGCGGAGTAAACGGACATCGTCGACGCTGTTGTTAGAGGCACCATCAATTTCGATGACGTCCATGCAGCGGCCTTCCATAATGGAACGGGCGATCTCGGAATCATTGTCGGGGTAAGGGGTCGGGCCTCCTTCGGCATTGAGGGCTTTGGCGAAGAGGCGGGCAGTAGAGGTTTTCCCGGTTCCCCGCGGTCCGACAAAGAGAAAGGCGTGGGCGATCCGGTTCTGCTCGATGGCGTTGGTGAGGGTGCGAACGATATGATCCTGCCCAACCAGTTCACTAAATTGTTGGGGTCGCCAACGGCGGGCAATGACCTGATAGCTGGAAGCGTCCATGAACGACTAATCAATGTGCGGAGGGTTTGTGGTGCAACTGTAAAGCGCACGTCTGCGGTTCTTGGGGCTGTGGGGAGGGGGGAGGGAGACAGGAGACAGGAGTCGGGAGTCAGAAGACGGGGTTCCGGGTTTCGGGTTGGGGGTTGCGGAGGCGGGGTTGGTTACCCTGTGTCTTTGTGTCTTGGTGGTA
>CAYQKH010000154.1:0-7315 GCA_964417945.1 uncultured Opitutales bacterium | reverse complement strand
CAGACCGCTGTCAAAGCTACATTGCCTCCCGTAGGAGAGGGTTTATCCCTCGACCCTATGCACCCAATCTCCCCTTCTCAGAGCGAAGTGAAGGAAAAGCCAAGGGGGCAAACGCAAAATTCAAAGATCTTTAAGTCCCTCACAACTAATCTGCAAAAGAGCCAAAATAAAATAAAATCTATAAAATCTTTATATTTTGCGTTTGACCCCTTCTGGAATCCTGTCCCCTGCCTCCTGCCTCCCGTCTCCTGTCCCCTGCCTCCTGCCTCCCGTCTCCCGTCCCCCCTCTCAGGAAAAGCCAAGGGGTCAAACGCAAAATTTAAAGATCTCCGAACCCCACACGACCAACCTGCAAAAGAGCCGTAATACAATAAAATCTATAAAATCTTTATATTTTGCGTTTGACCCCTTCTGAAATCCCCTCAGGTGTCGGATGAGTTCAGGCAATCAATCAACCATTGCGCTGACGGATGGCCCCCCCCGGCAGTCAATTCGGCCTTCAGTTCCTTAGCGCCCTCCCGCGCTTTGGCAATACGCCCGGGGTCCTCCATCGCTTGCCTCAATTCCTCCGCCAAGGCGGACGGATCCACTTTTTGAATGTATTCCGGAATCAAGTCCCTTTGTAAAATGATGTTGGCCAAGCCAATGTAATCAATCTTCACCAGCCTCCGGGCAATCCAGTAGGTCAGCGGCTGCACCTTTTGCACGATTGCGCCCGGCATTCCGGCCAACGCGCAGGCCAGCGACATCGTTCCGCTGCTCATCAGGACCGCGCTTCCTTCCACTCGCTCGTCATTTTTCCGGAAATGCACCCGTTCTCGGAGAGGGGGAAACGGTTCCAACAAAGCCGTTATTTCATGGAGTATTTTTTCGCTGGGATAGATCACGGTTGCGCTCCGATCCGCTCCTTCAGTTACGAATTGCGCGAAGGCGGCAAGTTGGAGGGGAAACACCCGGTTCACCTGCTGGACCCTGCTCCCAGGCAACAGCAGGACGGGGGCGTCTTCCTTGTATACCAGGGGAAGCTGGTAGCTTTCACCGACGAACGGATGGCCCACAAAATCAACCGGCAGCGAGGTGTCCGAGAAAAACGAGACCTCAAATGGCAGAATACAACCCAGCCCGTCCAGTAATTCCGCCATTTTAAATCGGCGCTTGGCCTTCCAGGCCCAGACTTGTGGTGCGATGTAATACCAGAGCCCGATGGCCCCGCCGCCTTTCCGGCTCAGGCCCGCCTCCTTCAGCGCCTCCGCAAACCGCAGGTTGAACCCGGGGTAATCCACAAAAAGAATATGTCGGGGCTGGTGGGTTTTCACCCACTCCAGCAACGCTGCGAACAGCGACTTGAAAAAGCCATACTGTTTCAACACCTCCACGAACCCGATCACCGAGTGCTCCACCAGGTCGAAAATCAGCTCCGCACCTTCCGCCTTCAAGGCCTTCCCGCCTACCGCCGCCACACGGAGGCCCGGATTTCGCTCACGCGCCTCCCGCATCAACCGGGCCGCGTGTTCATCCCCGGAGTGCTCCCCGGCGATGATCAGGAGATCCGGCCGCTCAGCCGGTGGATCCATCCGGATTCTCAGTGCTGCCATCCCCTCATCACGACGTGCCCCAAACGCGCAAACAAGCCTGAAAATGGTATCCCCCCCCCTCGCTTGCCCCTAAGAAACAACCTGGTCCGACGGCCGCGGGATCTCGATCGTGATCCGGGTCCCGACATCCACCTCCGAATCAATCCACATCTGCCCACCATACTGTTTTACCACGTAGAGCGCCTTCGTCAGACCAAATCCTCCCCCCATTGTCCGCTTCCGGTTCGTATTGCTTGCACGATAGCCATACTCCGTGACCTGTTCCAATTCGTCCGCGGGGATTCCCTGCCCCGTGTCCTTCACCACGAAATGCAGGGCCTTTCCATCGTCGCGAAACGCTGCCACGATACTCCCTCCCGGCGGGGTATACTTTCGCGCATTGGCCATCAGGTCCCCCATCACGTCCTGAAACACCGGCGGCATTAGGATCGTTTTCTTGTCGTGACTGTCGACATGGAACTCGATCAAGTAATCCTCCGGAAGCTGCCGGGAAGGATCGTAAACAATATGATAGCGCCCACCGCTGTTTTTCTCGATCGCCTGAAAAACCTCGCGGAAATTTTGGTAGAGCACCGAGATCGAAAAAACTTTCCAATACTGCCCGATCCCGAGGCGATCCACCAGCTCTCCGGCACGCTTGAAAAAGATTTCGAAAACCGATTCGAGGTTGTCCCAAGCTTTGATGAATTCCGGTTCTGCTTTCACCTCAGGCTTCTCTTCCGCTTCCTCCTGCAGGCACTGGATGATTCGCGCCTTCAGACGATGAATCTTTTCCTTGAGATCCGACTGAATTCCCTTCTCCGCCACCTCCGCCGCCACGGCCTGGCAGGAATCGATCGCGCTCTTGAACTGGTCCGGATCGTCGCTCAAGTTCAGGCCGAGGATGTAAAACTGTCCCTGTAGAACATTGAAATTATTCAATATCGAATGCAGATCGAGGGCTTTCTCCTGCTCCTCGTTCAAGTTGGGCGCCTTGTTACAATGAATTTCCATTAAACCCGGGGTCCGATTTCCTCGAAATTATTTCTCAACCAAACTGCATTGGGACAACTCCTAAGTTCAAATAACGGTATCCAGCGCCCCTTTTTTCAGCTGGAACAGCCGATCCGTCCGGTTTGCGAATTCCCGGTTGTGGGTTACCAGCACCAGGCTCGAGCCGTTCTCCGCCGTGACCTCCAGGAGGAGCTTCATCACCGCCTCGCCCGTTCGCTCGTCGAGGTTGCCCGTCGGCTCGTCCGCCAGAATCAGCTCCGGTTGGTTCACCAGGGCACGCGCAATCGCGATCCGTTGACGCTCCCCGCCCGACATCTGCTGGGGGTTCTGGCGCGCCCGGTCTTCCAGGCCGACCCGCTCCATCAACTTCTTCGCCCGCAGCCGGGTCTCGCTCTTCGGCCGACCCAGCAGGCGCGCCCCGAGAAGGATGTTTTCCAAAGCATTCAACTCCGGCACGAGGTAGTAACTTTGAAAAACAAAACCGATGTGTCGCCCACGGAAGAGCGCGATCGGCTCCCTTCCCACCCGCGAGCGCGAGGCCTTTACTTCTACCCCGCGCCACCATAACCGCCCCGAGTCCGCCGTCTCCAGGCCCGACAAAACATTTAAAAGGGTCGACTTTCCGCTGCCCGAGACCCCCCGGATGCTCAGGCTCTCTCCGCGCACCACCTCCAGATCCACGCTCCGCAAAACCTCGATCGCGCCTGCCGCACTCTTGAAGTGCTTCGAGAGGCCTTCCGCCTTCAGGATCGTTTCCGCCTCTTCCTTCATCACTCGTTCCGCAGGGCGTCCGCCGGTTTCAGCCGACCTGCCCGAATTGCCGGTATGAACCCGGCCAAAGTCGTCAGGAGGATCGTGAACCCAACCGTCACGATGAAATCATTCGGTAGATACTGCACCGGAAAGTCCGAGAATTGATAAAAGCGGACGAACGCCTCCTCGCTGTTCGTCAACCGCGCCAGCGTGTGCACCGCCTCGTTTCGGAAATGCAGCGCGATCAAAGCCATCACCACCCCGAACGCCGCCCCCAATATCCCGATGATCAATCCCTGGAGCAGAAAACCCAGAGCCACCGTGCGCGGGCGCGCACCCATCGCCACCAACAGGCCGATCTCGCGGGTCTTCCGGATCACCGACATCGACAGCGAGATCGTGATCGAGAAACTCGCCACCAGGATGATGAACAACATCACGAAAAACATCATCGTTTTTTCCAGCCCGAGAATGAAGAGCAGGTCGCGGTTGGTATCCAGCCAGCTGATCGCACGCAACGGGTCGCGCAACTGCTCGTTCAATTCCCGCGTCACCCGGTCCACCGTCACCCCGGGGCGCACCCGCACCGCAAAGCCGTGGATCCCCTCGTTCAGGGCCCACATCTCTTGCATCAACCGGAGCGAGACCACCACCGTGCTCGAGTCGTAGGTCCCGTATCCGGTTTCGTAGATCCCCAATACCTCCAGTTCACGGGGCAGCAGAATCTCGTCGCGTTGCATCCGCTCCAGCATCAAAGGCGTATAGACCTCCACCCGGGAGCCCTTGTAAGCCCCGATCGAACGCGCCAGTCCCACCGAGAGAAAAACCCCGTCGTCGTCCAGGTCTTCCATCCGTGCGCCGTCGTTCAAAAGGTATTCGTTCATCGGCACCACCGAGGATTCCACCAGCGGATCCGCCCCCTTCACCGTCGGAAAACTCGGGATCCGCCCGTGCTGCAGCATCAACACCCCGCCCGCGTAGGGCGCAACCGCTTCGATATCCGGATGCCCCTCCAGGATCGGTTCCACCTCCTCCCAGTTATAGAGGATCCCGTTGTTCATCACCCGGATGTCCCCGTTGAAGTCCGCCACGCTCTTGCGGATCTCGTGCCCGAAGCCATTCATCACCGACTGTACGATCAGCAGCACCATCACTCCCAGCATCACCCCGATGATTGAAAACAGGGAGAAAAAGGAAAAAAAGCGCCCCGTCGGAAAGAGCTGCTTAAAGGCGAGATAAAGATACCAGGGCATGCGTCCGGGGTGCTTACTCCTTGGAAACGCTCCAACCCTCCGTGTTCCTTCGATCCGGCCCCGCCATCAGCGTTCTCCCTCAGGGGACTCCGGCCGTAGGGTCGGGAACAGAATCGTGTCCCGGATGTTCGAGGCGTGGGTCAGGAAGATCACCAACCGGTCGATTCCCACGCCCATGCCGCCCGCCGGGGGCATCCCGTGTTCCAGCGCACGGATGAAATCGCGGTCCAGCTTCTGGATCTCCTCCCCAACCTGCGCTTCCAGGACCTGCCGTTGGATCACCGGGTCATTCTGCTCCGTATACGCCGGAGCGATCTCCTGCCCGTTGATGCAGAGTTCGAAAACCTCCACCGTATCCGGATCCTCCGGACTCGTCTTCGCCAACGGCACCAGCTCCTTCAGGACATGCGTCACAAAGGTCGGCTGGATCAAGCTCGGTTCCACCACCTTTTCAAAGACGTTATTGGTAATTTCAAAGTCCTCCAGCTCCGGGTTGACCTCGATCCCAAGCGCACGCGTCTTCTCCAGCTTTTCCTCACAGGTCCAGCTGAACCAGTCCGGCTCGCCCGTCGCCTCCACGATCAGATCCTTGTAGCGGGCGCGCCTCCACTCGCCACCCAGTCGGATCCTCTCCCCCTCCGCACCGCCGTAGCGTGGAACCTCGAACGTCCCCAGCACCCGCTCACAGATCCGTTGGATCATCGCGTGGATCAGCTCCATCATCCCCTCGTAATCGGAATACGCCTCGTAAAGCTCCAGCATCGTGAACTCCGGGTTGTGTCGGCGCGAGAGCCCTTCATTGCGGAAGACCCGCCCGATTTCGAACACCCGGTCCGCTCCAGCCACCAGCATCCGCTTTAAATACAGCTCCAGCGCGATCCGCAGGTAAAAGTCGCAGTCCAGCGCATTGAAGTGCGTCTGGAACGCTCGCGCCGCCGCGCCGCCCGCCACGGATTGCAGCACCGGCGTCTCCACCTCGAGGAAATCCCGCTCCCAGAGAAACTCCCGAATCTCCCGGATGATCGCGCTCCGCTGCTGCATCCGCTTCCGGCTCGACTCGTTCGAAATCAGGTCCAGATAGCGCTGGCGGTAGACCTGGTCGCTGTCCGCCATCCCGTGCCACTTCTCCGGCAGAGGCCGAAGCGTCTTTGTCACCAGCTCATACGCCTTCACCCGGATCGTGATCTCGCCCGTCTTCGTTTTAAATAGCGGACCACTTACCGAGAGGAAGTCCCCCAGGTCCAGCTTCTTGAAATAGCCGTTGTACTCCCCCTCCGGCAGCTCGTCACGCGTGACATACAGCTGGATCGTTCCCGCGCGGTCGAGGATCTTCACAAAACTCGCCTTGCCCATGATCCGGAAAACCACGATCCGGCCCGCCACCGAGACCGTCTCCTGCGGAGAGGCCTTCGCCTCCTCCTCGTCCAGGTCCGCCGGGGGCTCCTGATACAATGCCTTCGCTTCCGCCGAGGTGTGGGTCTGCCTCCCTTTCTTTAAAAAAGGATCGCGGCCCTCTGCGCGCAGCTTCTCCAGTTTTTCCAGGCGAACCGCAAACAAGTCGCTGGTATCTGCTCCGGGGTTGGAATTCGGGTGTTCACTCATGGGAAACCTCGTAGGTTGAGCCACACCCCCATCGCTGGCAAGTTCGCAGTCCGCTCACCCGCCGCCGAATTCCTCAGGGCAGGTGGATCGGCGCTCCCGGCCCCAACGGAAGTCCAAGGAAATACCAGGCCACCAGCAACAGCGTCCAACCGATCCCGAAGGCGATCGAATACGGGATCATTGAGCTGATCAACGTCCCGATCCCCAGCTTCCGGTCATACCGTGCCGCGAAACTCAAGATGATCGGGAAATACGGGTTCAGCGGCGTCACCATATTCGTGATCGAGTCCCCCACCCGGTAAGCCGCCTGCGTCATCTCCGGGCTCAGCCCCAGTGCCATGAACATCGGCACGAACACCGGCGCCATGATCCCCCACTTCGCCGATGCCGAACCCAGGAACAGGTTGATCACCGCCGCCAGGAGGACGAACGATAGGATCAACGGCAGGTTCCCCACCCCCAGCGCCTTCAAAAAGTCCGCCCCGCTCAGCGCGGTCAGGAGCCCAAGATTGCTCCACCGGAAGTAGGCCACAAACTGCGCCGCCGCAAAAGCCAGCACAATGTAGCTCCCCATCGTCGCCATCGAGTCCCCCGTCATCTTCGAGAATTGTTTCGAGCTCCGGCAGGTGCCCACTGCCCAGCCGTAGGCCAAACCCGGCACGATGAAAAACAGCATGATCGACACGTCCAGGGAATGAAAAAACGGTGCCAGCGTTCCCTCCGCGTCCCGCAGGATCGCCTCCTTCGGCAGCGTCAACCCAAGGAAAACACCGATCACCCCCAGCAACCCTGCCAGCGCCCACCAGAGCCCGCGGCGCTCCTCCTCGCTCAAGTTCGTATCCCCCGGCTGGATCACCTCACCCACGTCCTCCAGCGACCCCTCCGCCGGATCCCACTTCCCCAGCCGGGGCTCTACCATCCGGTCCGTTACCCACCACCCGGTCGCCGTTACGAGGAAGACCGATACCACCATGAAATAATAATTCGCATCCGGACGCACCTCCGCCGACGGATCCAGCAACTGCGCACCCGAGAGCGTGAACCCCGATAACAACGGATCCAAACCCGTCAGGAAGAAGTTCGCGGGCAGACGTTGCCCGAAGTCAGACATGCTCTGCA
>CAYQKH010000153.1:0-7333 GCA_964417945.1 uncultured Opitutales bacterium | reverse complement strand
AATCCCGGTCCAGGACGACGCATCGGGCATCGTGCATCTTGAGCGCGAGTTTCGAGACCGTCCGCAGGATGTCCTGAAAGGGGCGACGCTTTTGCGAAAACAGATTGAGCTGAAACGTTGGCCGCAAGCTCTACAAACCGCGCTAACCCTGAGCCGGAATCCCGACGCCCCCGACTATGTTTTCTATTGGGCGGGGGAGATTTACTTTATGCAGGACGACCTCGAACGGAGCTGGACCTTTTTCGAGGACTTTCTGGAGCGGCGGGAATCCTCCGGGCGTTAGCCTGAATTGCGGCAGGCAACCCCTGCTCCGGGTTGACTTGCAGCGCAGGCCGAAAAGACTTCCTAATGAATAATGAAATGCCGCTAGAAGTGCCCCCGGGGGCGAAATTGGAAAAGAAGGGAATCGTCCTGCCGACGGGGCCTGAGGGTTCCTGGGATGACGGGATGGTGGAGTGCCCCTGCGTGTGGGGGGATCCTACACGTAAGCGCTACGGGATGGTGCACACCGGTTATAAGCGTGTGAATCCGGGCGGTCGCGGTTACGAGGAGGTGGGGGAGCCGCGGATCGGTCTGGCATGGAGCGACAATCTGGTCGACTGGGAGAAGGATGAGCGGAGCCCGATCTTCGGTCCGGAGACGGGCGGCACGGAGCTGGACCGCTGCGGGTGCTCCGGGCCACATCTCTGGATGGAAAGATCCGAGTATTTTCTTTTTTACTTCGGGACGACGGAGGAGGGCTACGAGGGAGGGATGAAGACGCTGAACGTGGCGCGGTCCAAGGACCTGGTGAGCTGGGAGCGGCATCCCGGCAACCCGATCATCGTTCCGGCGGGCGATGGCTGGCGGGCTGAGGCGATCTGGCACCCGCACGTGCAAAAGGTAGAGGAGACCTACTACCTCTTTTTTAACGCCTCCGGAGTGGTGAACGGGCAGCATGAGGAATTTATCGGATACGCCACCTCACCGGATCTGCTGAACTGGGAGGTGGCGGATAGGGATTGCCCGATCCTGACCGGAAGTCGGACTCCGAGCGCCTGGGACTCGAGCGGGCGCGCGGGGGACCCCAGCCTCTACCGGATCGGGTCGACCTGGTATATGGCCTATTACAGCTGGGACCGGGTGAATACGCAGGACGGCCTGGCGATGACAACGGTGGACCAGTTCCCGGTTGGCTGGGAGCCCTATGCGGGAAATCCGATCCTCCCGAAGGGCGCGCCGGGGACCTTCGATGCGCTACACGCGGGAAAGCCGCATATCTTCCGGAACGCGACGGGGCACTACCACTTCTACACGGCAGTGGACGAAACGGAGCACCGGCAGATCGCGCTGGCGGTAGATTCGCGCGGAATCTAGAGTCAGCTTCACCTTCGGCTAACGCATCCCGGCGCCGGGTTCGATCTCGACTTCGAGGAAACGCTCCATCTGGGTGATGGCCTCGGCGGTGGCGGACTCAAGGTCGGGGGCACCGGTGATCACAATTTGAAGGGATTGCCGGGCGGCGGCACGGATGCCTTCGCGGACCCGGGCGAGCCGGTCGCGGTAATTCCGGTCGATGGGGACGGGGCGGCCATTTTCGCGCTCCCAGACGGCAAAGAAGACATGGTAGCGGCGCTCTCCGGCTCGAAAGGTGTAGGTATGGAGGGCCATGTCGAAGAGCCCGCGGGACCAGCGGACGGTAGGACCGGTTTCAGTAAGGATAAGACCGGCGGCCTGGAGGCAGATCTCGGGGCGGTGGACACCGGCAAAGGAGGAGATATCTCCTTTTTCCCAGGAGAAGAAGAAAACGGTCCAGCTGCGCTGTTGTTGGGGGTCGGCCCAGACGACTTGTCGACCCTCCTCGAATCGGAGCTGAGCCTGGACGGCATCGGAGATCTCGATTTCCCGGACGGGGGTGTCGAGGGCGGCGAACCGGGCGTCGACGGATACGAAATAGGCGGCGGGTTCTTCCTGTAAGCGGTAGAAGAGCTGGCCGGTGATCCATCCGGCAAGGAGGAGGGAGACAAAGACGACAGCGGCGGAAAGAGGAAGGAGGCCGCGGCTCGATCCGCGGAGAAAGGGACTACGGGTGACGGGATAGCTCTCCTTCTGGCGGACTTTTTTTCGGAAGGCAAAGCTCGCGATAAAGATCATCCCGAAGGAACCGAAATAAACAAAATAGCCGATGGGGTCGTGCCAGCGGGACATTTCCTCAGGCCCGCTGAGATGGGCGATGAGGGTGAGGGCGAAGGTGCGGATGAGGTTGAGGAAAACGGAAAGGAGGATCCCCCCGACAATGAGGAGCAGCCGCGGCCCGAGGCGGTAGGAAAAGAACTCGCCGAAAAAGAGGGCGGCCATGATCGCGGACTGGAAACTGCGAACGCCGCTGCAGGCCTCTTCCACGCCGACGAGGGTGTTGGGCAGGCGAATGAGGTTGCCGGCTTGGGCGGCATTGATGCCGATCAGGTTCAGGACCTCGACGGAGACCGCGGCGACCATGCGCATGAGGCTCTGGACGAGGGGGGTCTCGAGGCGCATTGGCCAGGGTATGGCGATGAGGAGGAAAACCCAGCCCCAGAAAAAGTGGACGACCCACGCCCGGCTGCCGAAAGCATAAACCGCGACCATCGTCGTCGTAAAGAGGAGGAGCGCGTGAGCCCACATGATCAGGCGCCAATCCGGATTGGCCTCGAAGATGATTCGGAGCGGGACGAGAAGGACGACGACGATGGCGTAGAGCGCGGGAAGGATCCAGCCGGGGAGACGTCCGGGGGTTACGGGGGGGCGATCTTCCCAGCGGGAGTAGAGGAGGTAAAGCCCGAGAAAGGGGACGAGATAGCCGTAGCTGTACTGGGGGTTGATCTCCCACTCGAGGCTGAGGTTGATGCAGAGGTCCGCCCAGAAAACGAGAAGGAGCACCAAGTTGGCCCAAAAACGATACTTCCGGCTGTCATCCCAGGCCAGAAGGCGCGATGTTTTGTGCCGGGGCATGAATCCAAACTGTGAGGAACCGGGGGTTTCTGGCAAGCGCGATCACCGAAGTGCGCAGGTGGGCGGGATCAGAAAAAACGGAGGGCGAAACTGATTTCGACGGCGAGCCAGCCCAGAACGGAGAGGACGGCGAGCAAGAAGAGGAACATGGCCGCTTTTTTCAGGTGTTTCTTGCGCTCGTAGGGCGTGTTCGCTTCCTGATGAGAGCCCCGTTGGGAAAGGTAATGGCTGAAGGCGGGGCCGAAATTATCGTGGTCCCGTCGATGAAAGGTAAAGGAAGGGCGCTTTTCCCTGCGGTAATAGCGCCACTTATGAAAAGCGTGGATCATGATACAGCTCAGTCCAAAATAAAGAAACCGATCCCGGGCAACCCCCTTGGGCTGAAAATTGGTAAGAAAAGTATGACACGAACGAGGGATTTTTCGCAATCGGATTATCTCCCTGTGGGAAAAACCTGACGGGATTGTGACAAAGCTCGCAATTTAAAAGGAAGGGGCCCACATTTAGTGAAATGCGTTTTCAGATACTAGGAGCCGGTGCTTGGGGAACCGCCCTGGCGCTGATGCTGGAACGGAGCGGGCGGCCGGTGCGGTTGACCCCTCGGGATCCGGAAAAAGCAGAAGGCTTGCGGGCGGAAGGGAAGAACCGGAAGTACCTACCGAGCTTCCCGCTGAAGGGCATCGAAGTGGCTATGGAGATCCTGCCGCCGGGTGAGGAGCAGCGGGTGTTCATCCTGGCCTCGCCCTCAGTGGGGGTCCGGGAATGGGCGGTCCACCTGCGGACGGAGCTAGAGGAGGAGGGCGGTCCACGGCCGCTGCTGGTTTCCCTGGCAAAGGGTCTGGAGGCGGGGAGCCTGCGCTGGCCCAGCCAAATCCTGCGGGAGGTTTTCCCGGATTTCCCGATCTTTGCGTTGTCTGGGCCAAATTTCGCGCAGGAGGTGGCGCAGGGGCAGCCGACAGCGGCGGTATTGGCGGGGAAGGGATTCAGTGCGGACCTGGAGGCCCTGCAGGGGGCGATGAGTTCGTCGCAATTCCGGATCTACCGCTCGGATGACCTTGTGGGAGTAGAATTAGGGGGCAGCTTGAAGAATGTTTACGCGATCGGTTCGGGGATCTGCGAAGGCCTCGGCCTCGGAGACAACGCGAAGGCGGCACTGTTGACCCGCAGCTTGAACGAGATGCTCCGGCTGGTGCCTCGATTGGACGGGCAGGTGGAAACGGTCTACGGCCTGAGTGGGATCGGTGATCTGGTGGCGACCTGCTACAGCAGGTTGAGCCGCAACCGGAAGTTTGGCGAAGCAATCGGTCAGGGGGGAGGAATTCGAGACAGCTTGAAATCCGGTCGCGGGGTGGTGGAAGGCTACTTCGCGTGCGCGAACTTCCACCAATTGTTTAAGAAGCATCAGATCAACGGTCCGATCATCGAGCAGCTTTACTCCGTCCTCTACCACAGGAAAAGCCCGACGGATGCGTTGGCAGACTTGATGGCCCGGGACTTGAAACCGGAACAGGCCCAACCCGCCGTATTAACCGAAGGTTGATGAAATCGTAGGAAGTAATGGCGATACAAGATTTCCTCAAGGTGGAGCAGCGTCGTCCAGAGGGCTTGCAAATCCATTTGATCTATCGGCGTTCCCCATCGTTTACGGTAGAGGTCCAGCCGAAGGTGAACGGCGAAGGCCGGGTCTGCGGCGGGACGATAAAGCGAATCCGCCTGCCCAACTCCATTTTTCGGGATTACACGCGCTATAGGAAACTGGTGGCGGAGGCGGAGCGTTTTTTCCTGAAGTCCCTGGAAGATGAAATCCCTTCTCGAAAAGCGATGGGCTGAGGGGCGGGTTTGGCGGATCGCCCCTTCCCCGGTCCACGGTGTCGGATTATTTGCAGAGGCCACCCTGGAAGCCGGGGAAGGCCTTTTGGAATACCGCGGCCGACGGGTGCGGCTGGATGAACGGTCGGGCCTCCCTCCAGAGGGGGTTCGTTTGGAAACCTTGGCGGAGTTGGCCGAGGGCGTAGGTGTGGACGGCGGGGTGGCGGACAACCCAGCGGCGGCGATCAACCACAGTTGCCGTCCGAACTGCGAGTTGCATCGGGAGGGCAAGATCTTGCGGGTTTACTCTATAGCGCGGGTTGTCGCGGGGGAGGAGTTGACCCTGAATTACGGTTTTACGGCCCGGGAAGCACTGGTCCGGCGGTGTAATTGCGGGGAGCCGGAGTGCTGCGGTTACCAGGTGGGCGAGCCCTGGCGGCCGGCGCTCTTCCGGCTGCTGGCAAGACGGAGGAAAAGCGGCCTCCTCCATAAAAAAGGAATCGACGAAGGGGAGTGAATTCGTCACGTTGCTCTATTTTTTCGATAAAGGATCCACCGCAGATTGAATACAAAACGACAAAAGCGAACAAAGATCCTGGTTTTAACCTCGAGCACGGGCGGGGGCCATGACATGCGGGCCCGGGCCTTAAAAACCTGGGCGGAATCTCCAGCGGGGCGTGACCTCTGGTTGGACGTGGTGATCCACTCCACGCTGGAAACGACCCATCCGCTCTATCACTTCGGTGTCTGGCTGTATAACTTCATCCAGCGGCAGCTTCCGGCTCTGCACCATATCTATTTCCGTTTTCTGGAGATGGCTTCGTTGTTAAAATATCCGAGCCGGATCACTGGTGCGAGTGGCTTTCAGGAGATCGTGAAGGAAATCCAGCCTGATGTGGTGTTGAGTACCCATCCCCACCTGAACCACGGTTTCATGGATTTGGCACGTGAAGCTTTGCCGGAGGATCCGCCGAAATGCGTAACCTACTGTGGTGAGTTATACGACAGCTACGGATTCAGCACCCACTGGGTAAACCCGGAGATCGATCTTTTCATCGGGGCGGTGGATGAAGTCTGCCGGGGAGCAGTGAACCACGGGCTGGCCCCGAAACGCGTTTGGCGTGGTGGTTTCCTTCTGAAGCCGACGTTTTACCGGAAAGGATTGAGTGAGGAGCAGCGACACACCTTCCTGCGGGAGAACTTCCGGCTGGACCCGGACCGGTTTACGCTGGTGCTGGCGACAGGGGCGAATGGGGCGAACAACCATCTACGATTCCTGAATGCGTTGGACCGGAAGGGGATCCACCCACAAGTAATCGTTCTTTGCGGGCGCAATCCCCAAATCCAGATGCAGGTTCTGCAATGGGCGGCCCATCATCCCCGCCTGACGGTGCGGGCGCTGGATTTTTACAATGACATGGACAAACTCCTGCAGGCGGCGGACGCGGTGGTGGCGAGGCCGGGCACGGGGACGACCAGCGAAGCGATCCTGTGCGGCTGCCCGATCATCTTCAATATCATCGGGGGTCCGATGCCGCAGGAGATGATCACGATGCAATACTTCAAGGAGCACCACTGGCCGAAGCCAGTCGGCCGTGCAGGGAGCCTCCCGCACCGCGTGGATTACTGGATGAACCACCCAAAGCATCTGAAACACGCCCGTCGGGTGATGGAAACGCTGAATCCCCCGGGTGAACCGGTGAAAATCCTGCGTCGGCTCAAGGCCTTAGCGGAGAGGCCTTCGGAGAGGCCGGACCGGGTTGAGGTATGAACGCGTCCAACCGTGAAGCGGGTGACGGCGCGATCTCGGCCCTCCTCTACCTTCAGGGGGTGCTACCCGCATTGAGTGAATATTCCCGCTGGCAAGAAGGTGGCCGGGTGGGGTGTGGAGTGCATTTTCTCGGACCGGATGGGTTGCGGGGATCCTGGCCGGGGGCGGGAGAAGACCGGGCCGGGTGTCTGGTCATTCGGTTTCCACGACACCGGGACATTGTGGGACTCTTCGAACGGGGCCGGGGCTGGTTTTTCCCGGTCGGCGGATGGCACCGCCTCGGCCTCCTGCTTGATTTCCGGCGGACGGGGAAGGCATTCGAGGGGGCGGTTCGGGACGGGGAGCCCCGGAAGGAACTGGTCCAGATTCAACTGAATTTACTGCTCCGTCTGGCGGTGCTCCTCTACGGGGCGGATTCGGAGTTGAGGAGGCGTGTTGGAGCCCTTCCGGAACGCCCGATCGAGCTGGTGATGGGCGAAGCGGCCTTTGAAGAACCTGCCGCGGGCTGGGTTTGCGGGCGGCCCGGAGAAGGCCTGGAGTGGGGCGTAGGAGAGGCGGTAGAACCGGTCGCGGGGCGGCTGGTGGTGGAAGACTCGAAGGTCATTCGGGATGTCTTCGGTGGGACCCTGATCGGGGAGGAGGCGGTCAACCGCGGGACCGTGCGGATGTCGGGGAATATCCCGGCAATCCAGGCTCTGAATCTTGTCTTCGAAGCGGTGGAGGGTAGGGTAAAGCCGATATGAAGGAACGCTTCGGGCAAGGCATGACCCGTTCACTGGCGCT
>CAYQKH010000152.1:0-7361 GCA_964417945.1 uncultured Opitutales bacterium | reverse complement strand
GGAAAGTGGGAAGGTGTTAAGGTGTTAAGGTGTTAAGGTGGGAAAGTGGGAAGGTGTTAAGGTGTTAAGGTGTTAAGGTGGGAAAGTGGGAAGGTAGGAAGGTGTTAAGGTGGGAAAGTTTATGGGGAGGGAGGCCGAGTTGGTGCTCGGCGATCCGTAAGATGAGTTCCGTTCATTACTTAGTCGTATTGTAAGCTTCCGGACGCAGCAAGACTGCGCCCCTACAGAAAATTGCCCTATTCGGGGTCGGCCCAGTTCATGACGATTTTCCCGGATTTTCCTGAACTCATAAGTTCAAAGCCCTTTTCGAATTCGGTGTAATGAATCTGGTGGGTGATGGCCGGGGCGATGTTCATTCCGGACTGGATCATGACGGTCATTTTGTACCAGGTCTCATACATTTCCCGGCCGTAGATACCTTTGAGGGTAATCATATTAAAAATGACCTTTCCCCAATCGATATCGACTTTTCCGGGGAGGATTCCGAGAAGGGCGATTTTTCCGCCATGGCACATGGTATCAATCATTCCCCGGAGGGCATCGGGGCTTCCGGACATTTCGAGGCCGACGTCGAAGCCCTCCTCCATGCCGAGATCGTCCATGACGGATTGGAGGGATGTTTCAGTCGGGTTGACCGCATGGGTCGCACCGAGTTTGCGGGCGAGTTCGAGGCGGTAAGGATTGACATCGGTGACAACGATATGACGGGCGCCGGCATGCTTGACAATGGCGGCGGCCATGCAGCCGATGGGGCCCGCTCCGGTAATGAGGACATCTTCCCCGAGGACCTCGAAGCTGAGGGCGGAGTGGGTGGCATTTCCGAGAGGGTCGAAGCAGGAGAGGATCTCAAGGGGAATCCGATCGTCCGCATGCCAGACGTTGGTTACGGGGATGGAAATGTATTCGGCGAAGGCGCCGTCGCGGTTGACGCCGACACCGACGGTGAAGGGGCAGAGGTGGCGGCGCCCAGCACGGCAATTGCGGCATTGACCACAGACAATATGGCCTTCGCCGGAAACGATTTCGCCCTTTTCGACATCATGGACGTTGCTGCCGAAATCAACGACTTGGCCGACAAACTCATGTCCGATGATCATGGGCGGCTGGATGGTGCGCCGAGCCCACTCATCCCACTTTTGGATGTGGACATCAGTACCGCAAATAGAGGTTCTGAGGACCCGGATGAGAACGTCGTTCGGGCCGACTTCAGGTTCGGGGCGGTCAACGAGGCTGAGACCCGGACCGGCTTCCGTTTTCGCAATTGCTTTCAATATTCAGCCTTTCGCTGTTTGTTTTGAATGAGGACGCGAAGTCGCCAGATAGGTTCCTCCCACTCTTCGGGAGCTTCCGGTGTGAACTGACGGGCGTTAAAGGAGTGATCGACCCGCCCACGCCCGGTGGGAAGGTCCGGTAATTGGTTGGTCGCGATCATCTGAAGGAGGAGGTTCCCAAGAGAGGTGGCCTCAATGGGGCCGGCGATAACAGGTCGTCCGAGAGCATTGGCGGTGCACTGGTTGAGGAAGGCGTTCTGGCAACCGCCGCCGACGATGCGCAGGGAAGGGAAGGTGGCGCCGGCGAGGGTTTCGAGTTTCTCGAAGACGATTCGATATTTGCAGGCAAGGCTTTCGAAGGCGACGCGAACGAGCTCACCCTTCGTGGAGGGGACATTCTGGTCGGTTTCCCGGCAGTAGGCCTCGATGCGGTCGACCATTTTTCCCGGGGTGGCAAAGCGTGGGTCGTCGGGATCGATGAGGGCGGTAAAGGGGCGGGCCTCCCGAGCCATATCGAGAAGGTTGTCATAGGAGTAGTCGTTTCCTTCCCGTGACCACTGATCGCGCAACTGCTCGATGAGCCACATACCGCAGATGTTTTTAAGGAAGCGGGTAGTCTGATTGACCCCTGCTTCGTTGGAGAAACTTTCGGCCAAGGCTTCGTCATTGACGTAGGGTTCGGGTGATTCGATGCCCATGATGGACCAGGTGCCGGAGCTGAGAAAGACGGGGGCTTGAGCATCGAGGGGGGTTCCGGCGACGGCCGATCCAGTATCATGACCGGCAACGGCGATAACCGGGACGGGGCCGAGGCCGGTCGCCTCGCGAACGGAATCGGTCAAGGGACCAAGCGGGGTGCCGGGCTCGGTGACGGGGATGAAGAGCTTTTCTGGAAGCCCGATTTCCTGGAGAAGAAGGGCGGACCAGGCACGCGTCCGGGGATTCCAGAGCTGGCTGGTGCTGACGATGGAGGCTTCTTGAACCTTATGGCCGCAGAGCCAGAAGCTGATGAGGTCGGGAAGGAAAAGGAGGGATTCGGCCATTTCCAAGCGGCGGGGCTCTTCGCGATGCTCGGCGGCGAGCTGGTTGATGGTGTTGAAAAACATGAACTGGATCCCGGTTTCGCGGTAAATCGTCTCGCGGCCGATGGAGGCGACGAGCTGCTTTTCCATCTCTTCCCCGCGGGGATCCCGATATTGGTAGGGTTCGCCGATGAGCCGATCATTTTTGTCGAGCAACCCATAGTCGACGCCCCAGGTGTCGACGGCCATTCCGGCGATCTGTTCGCCATAGCGCTCGGCGCTCCGTTGCAGGCCTTCAAGGATGGAACGGAAAATATCCTGGAGGTCCCAATGGTAACCGCTGGGCAGGAGGGTGCTGGTGGTGGGAAAGCGGTGGACTTCCTCAAGATGGAGGCGATCCTCAGCGATCCAGCCAGCCGTGACCCGGCCGCTGCTGGCGCCGAGGTCGATTGCGAGATAAACGGGGTTTTGTGACATGAAGAGGAGAATAGTTTTCTCTCATGTCAGTTTGGTGGATGAGGGAAGTCAAACGGGGAGTGGAGGTCGGGAGGCAGGGAGCAGGGGGCAGGGGTCGGGAGACAGGGGTCGGGGGGCAGGAGGCGGGGGTCAGGTGGTGGGGGAGGAGGGCTCGGAAGAGGTCTTAACGGTAATGACATCGTGCGGGGCGGACTCTTTTTGTCCGGCGGGGCTAACGCGGATGTAGCGGGCCCGCTGGCGGAGTTCGGCGAGGTTGGAGGCACCGAGATAGCCCAGCCCGCTGCGGATGCCGCCGATGAGCTCGCGGAGGACGGCATCGATGGAACCGGAGACTTCCTTGAGGGCCTCAATCCCCTCGGCGGCCCCTTTCTGGTTGACGTCCTTCTGCTCATGCCCGTAGCGCGCCGCAGAGCCCTCTTTCATGGCCGCATGGCTCCCCATACCGCGGTATTGTTTATAAAGTTTTCCGTTAATTTCCATGATTTGGCCGGGTGCCTCCCGGGAACCGGCAAAGAGGCTGCCGCAGATGACCCCATTGGCGAGGGTGAGGGCTTTGACCATGTCGCCGGACTTAGAGATTCCGCCGTCGGCGAGGATGCGCACGCCACGACGTGCGGCGGCTCGGGAGCAGACGTAAAGGGCGGTCATCTGTGGGATGCCGACTCCGGCGACGATGCGGGTGGTGCAGATGGAGCCGGGACCTTGGCCGACTTTGACGGCGTTGGCACCGGCCTCGGCGAGGAACTCAACGCCTTCGCCGGAGGTAACATTCCCGGCAATGATGGTGAGATCCGGGAAGGCGGAACGGATGAGGCGGACGGTTTCGCCAACGCCCTCGGTGTGGCCGTGAGCAGTGGAGACGGCGACGGCGTCGAGTCCTTTTTCGACGAGGTTGGAAACGTGTTCGAGAGTGGCGTCGCGGTCGATGGAGCCGGAGGCATCCCGGCGGGCGGAAATAGCGGCCCCGCAAACGAGGCGAAAACTGGAATCCCGCGCGGGCTTGAGGTCGCTATTGGCCTCCTCGTTGAGTCGCTCGATATCGCTCATGGTGAAGAGGCCGCGGAGCCGGTTCCGGTCATCGACGACAAGTAATTTATGGATGCCGAGGTGTTCGTTAAAGAACTGGTCGGCGGCTTTGATGGGATCGTTTTTGATATCGCTTTCGCGCAAGGTATAGACCTGATCGATGCCGAACATCGCCTCACGAACCTTTCGTGCGGCGTATCGCTTTTTGACGACCCGGCCGGGAAGGAGGCCGAAGAGGGTTTTGTCTTCACCGACGACGGGGAAGGTGCTGAACTTGAACCGTCGGCTTTCGATCAGGTCGAGGACATCGGCGATGGTCTGATCGGGCTGAACGGTTATGGGTTCCTGGATGAAGCCGTGGATATGGTTTTTAACGCGGTCGACTTCTTTGACCTGTAGCCGCGGGGACAGGTTGTAATGGATAAGCCCCATGCCACCGTTGAGGGCCATCCCGATCGCCATCCGGGATTCGGTAACGGTATCCATATCGGCGGAAAGGATGGGGGTTGAAAGGAGAAGGGCATCGCTGAGGCGTGTCTCCAGGTTGGCATGGCGGGGGAGGATGGCCGAGTAGAGCGTGGCGAGGGAGATGTCGTCAAAGGTCAGGCCGTATGGGCTGACGCTGGAAAAAAAGGAATCCGCATTGAGGTAAAATTGCCGGTCGAGCGCGGCAGCGGATTGGTGAGACGTCGTTGCTTTTGCCATGCACTATGGAGGGGCGGCCGACGGAAAATCGCAACGGAAATCGCGGTTGTGGTTAAAATCCCGCGCCGAAGGCGAGTTGGTTCATCAATTCGATGACAGGAGAGGGATAGACGCCGACGAGGAGGATGGCGAGCGCAACCCCGACGAGGCCGGCAAAGGTGAGCTGGAAAGTGACGGTCCGGGCGGGTGCGTCCTGTTTCTGGAAGAGGACCCAGATGACCCGGAGGTAATAAAAGAGCCCGATCGCACTGCCCGCGGCAAGGGTGATAAGGAGGGGGAGGAGGGCCTGGAAATTTTGGGCACCGGCGGTGACGATCATAAATTTCCCGATGAAGCCGGCGGTGAGGGGAATGCCGGCGAGGGAGAGCATGAAAAGGGTGAGCAAGCCGGAAAGGATGGGGTGGGACCCGTAGAGACCGCGGAAGTCCTCGAGGCGTTCTCGTTCGGATTCACTAGAAGAGAGGGCGCAGATGATGCCGAAGGTGCCGAGGGAGGTGAAGAGGTAGCCGACCATGTAGAGGGTTCCGGCCTCGACGCCGGCCTGCGGGGCGGCAAGAAAGGCGATGGCGAGGTAGCCCATATGGGCGATGGAGGAGTAGGCGAGGAGCCGCTTGAGATTATCCTGGCTGAGGGCGAGGAGGTTGCCGAAGAGAATGCTGAGGAAGATGATGGCGCCGAGGGCGGAGAAGGCGGCGGGGTAGGAGGCCAGTTCGAGGTCTCCGGCAAGGCGGAGGGCGACGGCGACGACGGCGGCCTTTGAGACGGTGGCGAGGTAGGCGGCGACGGGAGCGGGTGCGCCCTGGTAGACGTCGGGGGTCCACCAATGAAACGGGACAAGGGACAACTTGAAGCCGATGCCGACAAGGATGAAGGCGAGGCCGGCGAGGATCACCCCGAAGCCCATGAGGCCGCGGATAGCCTGCATGGCCACGGCGACAAGGGGGAATTCCATCTGGCCGGTTTCGACGTAAAGGAGGGCCATGCCGAAAAGGAGGAAGGCGGAGGAGGCCGCGGCGAGGAGAAGATACTTAACCCCGGCTTCGAGGGAGCTTTCGCGGGTGAGAGTGTAGGCGACAATGGCGTAAAGCGGAACGGTGAGGAGCTCGAGACCGAGGAAGAAAGCGATAAAGTGATTGCAGACGGGAAGGGTGGCGGCTCCGAGGGTGGCGAGGAGGAGAAGGACAAAAAACTCCTCGCTGGAATCATGAAATTTCCGGAAATAGTCGAAGGCGAAAGAGGAGACCACGAGGGAGGCCAGCAGAATCATGCCCTGGAAAAAAAGCCCGAAGCCATCGACGATAAAGAGTGGGGCGACGGTGCGGGAGGCGGTGGCGGAGGCCGGGACAAGAGCGGCGAGGGCTCCGGCGTGGATGAGGAGGTTGAGGACGAAAGTCCCGGTGTAATTCCTGAAAAAGGAAATCACGAGCAGCAGGATGGCGGATCCCGCGGCGAGGACGATAAGGGGAAGAAGGGCCTGTGCGTCGAGAAGGGTCATTTGGAAACGGCTTCGGCAAAGAGGAGGTCCTCGGAATGGAGGGAATCTTGGGCGTGCTGGGCGAAGGCGGGCTCAGCGGCATGGATAACGGCCTGGGGACGAAGCCCGAGGTAGAGGAGGGCGACAGCCATGAGGGCGAGGGTAAGGTATTCGCGGCTATTCAATTCGGGGAAGCGCAGGTTGGCTGGGGTTTTGCCGTGGAGGGCCTTCTGGATGAAGTAGAGGGAGTAAACGGCGGGAAAAAGGATGCCGATGGTAAGGATGGCACCGAGGAGGGGGTGTTGCTGGAAGGCGGCGATGAGGATGAGAAATTCGCCGACAAAGTTCCCGCCCGCGGGAAGGCCGAGGGAAATGAGAACGAAGAAGAGAGTAATACCGGCGAAGCGTGGGGCGACGGCGGCAACGCCGCCGAGCTTGTCGAGGTTGCGGTGGCCGGTCCGGCGTTCCATCGCATCGACGAGGATGAAGAGGGCACCGGTGGCAAGGCCGTGGCTGAGCATGTAAATGAGGGTGCCCTGCATGCCGAGGGAGTTCCCGGCAAACCCACCAGCGAGAATAAAGCCCATATGACCGAGGCTGGAAAAGGCGACGAGGCGCTTGGCGTCATTCTGTCCGTAGGCGAGCATCGCACCGTAGATAACGGTGAACGCGGCAAAGGCGAAGGCCCAGGGGATAAAGGCCTGGGAGGCTTCGGGAAAGAGGGGGAAGCAGAAGCGGAGGAGCCCGTAACCGCCGGTTTTGGAAAGAAAGCCGGCAAGGATGAGGGTCGCACCGGTGGGGGCGCAGGTGTAGGCGTCGGCCTGCCAGGTGTGAAAGGGAACGACCGGCAGCTTGACCGCAAAGGCGATAAAGAAGCCGAGCATGAGGATATGGGGCGCGCGGATGGGGGACTCGAGAAGGTCCCAGTAGAGGAAGGAGAGTTCGAGGCCGGGGATCTGGGCCCGAAGGAGGACCAGCCCGATCGTGGCGATGAGCATGAGGAGCCCGCTGAACTGGGTGAAGATAAAGAATTTGGTGGCGACAGCCTCGCGGTTCTCCCCGCCCCAGAAGGCGATGAGGAAGGCCATGGGGACGACCATAAGTTCCCAGAAAAAGAAAAAGAGGAAGAGGTCGGCGGCGAGGAAGACGCCAATGGATCCGGAGAGCACCCAAAGGATGTTAAAGTGGAAGGTGCCAACGCGTTCTTCGACGGTGTTCCAGGAGACGAGAACAGCGAGGAGGGAAATAACAATGCTGAGGAGAATGAGGGGCAGGCTGAGACCGTCGATGAAGAGTGCGAGGGAAATACCGAGCTGGGGAATCCAGGGTGCGACGAGCTCGATCCGGTTTTCCGGTGCGGCAGCGAGGCCGTTCCCGAGGGTGAGG
>CAYQKH010000151.1:0-7393 GCA_964417945.1 uncultured Opitutales bacterium | reverse complement strand
GGGTTTGAAACCGCTGAGCGAGGTGGGCGGGGAGAACTGGATTCCGAACAAGTGGCAATGGGAGAACTACCGCGAGGTTTTCTCGGTGATACCCTTTGCGCGCTTTTACTGGAACAGCATTTTCGTGGCGGCGTGGGTGACGTTCCTCCAGGTCTTTACGAGTTCGCTGGCGGCTTTTTCCTTCGCGCGGCTGCAATGGCCGGGACGGGACAAGGTCTTCCTTTTATACCTTTCGACGTTGATGCTGCCGGGACTGGTGGTGGTGATCACGAACTACCAGATCATGGTCTGGCTGGGCCTCGTGAACACGTTTATCGGGCTGGTTCTTCCCTCGGCCTTCAGTGCGTTTGGAACGTTCCTTTTGCGGCAGTTCATGTTGACGATCCCGACTTCGCTGGACGAGGCGGCGGAAATCGACGGTGCGAGCAAGTGGAGGATTTACCTGGACGTGATCCTGCCGCTGAGCCGACCCGGGCTGATCGCGCTGACGATTTTCACCTTCATCGGAAACTACCACAGTTTTTTCTGGCCGCTGGTGATGCTGCGGAGCGTGGATAAATACACGCTGCCGGTCGGCCTTCTGTTTTTTGATTCGGAGATCGGACAGTTAACCCATTTGTTGATGGCGGCGGTCACTTTGTCGGTTATTCCAATGATCGTGCTTTTCGTCATCCTGCAAAAATACCTGGTTGAGGGCATCCAGATTGGTGCGGTGAAGGGTTGATTGATGGGACAACACGAGGATGTTCCCACCTATGTTAAGCTGGATGCGACGGATGTTTCTTCTATACAACAAGGATTGAATAGCCTGATAACTACTTATGTCTCTTAATTTGTACTGGGGCGAAACCCACCACAACACGTATCAGCAGGACGTTCAGGAGCCGGGCATGCCGGAAATCCTTCGCACCGCCAGCGGTCACCTGGATTTTTATGCGGCCGCCTATTACATGGCCTCACAGCACTTCCAGCCTTTCCGCGAAGGCCTGAGGTGGGATGGGGTGGGAACGACGAAGGGGCATCCGATGCAGAAGCTGGCGGCCGCCACCGGGCCGGGGAATGGACTGCGCTACGAAGCGGAAAAACCGCTCGAGCAGCTACAGCATGAGTGGGGCGAAGTGGAGGTGGCGACGCGGGAGGGCTACCGTCCGGGGGAATTCGTAACCTTTCCCGGCTTCGAGTGGCAGGGGGATACCTGCTGGGGGGACCACAACGTTTTTTACAGGGAAGAGGGCCACCCGATTTTGAATCCGTCGACGCTTCCCGAATTGTATGCGGAGCTGCGTAAACGTGAGGGGATCGCGATACCCCACCATACGGCTTACCGACCGGGGGTTCGGGCTCCGCTCTGGGAGCATTTTGACGAGACGCTGTCGCCCTTCGTGGAAATTTACTCCATCCACGGTTGCTCGGAATATGATGGGCACCCGGAGAACCTCCGGAGCAACAGCCACATGGGACCCGGGGTGGGCGGATCCACTTACGCGGACCTCCTTGCACGGGGTGCGCACGCGGGGATTATCGGAAGCACGGACAACTGGACGGATTCCCCGGGGCGTTGGGGGCACGGGTTAATGGGCTGCTGGGCGGAGGAGTTGACGCGTAAAAGCCTCTGGGAAGCTTTTCGAAAGCGGCGGGTCTACGGAGTTACCGGTGACCGGATCGAGCTGATGCTCACGGGGAATGGCGAGCCGATGGGCAGTTGCCTTCCTGCAGCAGAAGAACGGCACTTCGAGCTCCGGGGGCGGGCCTGTGATACGGTGGACCGGATTGAATTCCTGAAGGACAACGAGGTGGTGCATATCGTCTACCCCGGGGCGTGCAAAACCGGGGCGTCGGGACGGTGCACCTACCTTTTCCGGATCGAGATGGGCTGGGGCCCGATGGCAGGGGAATTTCCCCTCCCCCCGAAGGAGTGGGAGGGAGAGCTGAAACTAACGAACGGCACCCTGCGCGGCTGGAAGCCCTGCTGGATTAATACGGACCAAAGGCCCCCGGTGGTGGAACCGACGGCGGCGCAATTCCGGCTTCTGAGCCATCAGGCGGACACCCCGGAAGACTACCAGGGCGGTTTTCTATTCGAGCTGGAAGGAGGTCCGGGCACGGAGCTGGAGCTGACGCTGAACGGGCGCACGGAGCGATTCCGGCTTGAGGAGCTGGCGGAGAGGAGCCGGGTGCACGCCTACAAGGACGAGATCCAGGCAATCCTCCTTTCCGTGACCGGCGAGGAAAAGCCTTACTGGGTCCGCTGCAACACGCCGCATATTTACGCCTATAAGCACCGCCTCCACCGCCTGATTCCTGAGGCGGAGTATATTTTCAAGGCGGACTGGACGGACACCGGCCCGCTAACGAAAGAAACCCATTACCGCGCCCGGGTATTCCAGCGAAACGGCCAGATGGCGTGGTCCAGCCCGATCTGGTTCGGGGCAAACACTTGATTTTCCATGAGCGACGAACGACCCAACTTCCTCTTTATTCTGACCGATCAGCAAAGATGGGACACCATCGGAGCCCTTGGGTATGACCACATGCATACGCCGCACCTTGACTCCCTCGCGGAATCCGGGGTGGCCTTTACCCAGGCTTATTGTCCGGGTGTGACCTGCGTGCCCTCGCGGGCAGCAATGTTCACCGGGCGCTACCCGCATAACACGGGTTGCTACACGTTCCACCCCTGGGCGCACCACCGGAACCTGGTCCATGAGCTGCGGAATGCCGGCTACTGGTGTGTGAATATCGGGAAAATGCATTTGATCCCGCAAAGTACGGATGGGGGATTTCACGAGCGGACGATCGTGGAAAACCCGACGAACACGATGGTGGAGGACGGAAAGGCGGACGACGACTGGGGGCGTTTCCTGAGCTTTCACGGGCAGACCCGGCCGAACCACCGGCAGAAGACGGACCCGGAATGGGACCGGAAGTTTCAATGTGTGCCGTGGCACCTGGAGGAGCGTTACCACAGCGATGTTTTTACTGGAGATTCGGCGGTGTCCTGGATCCGAAATTACGCGGACGGCAAGCAGCCATTTTTCCTCGAGGTCGGCCTGCCGGGCCCGCACGAGCCGTGGGATCCCCCGCAGCGGTTGGTCGATCTCTATGCGGAGGATGTCGGTCCGCTCCCGCCGTCGATCGGTGAGGATCTTTCGGGGAAGCCCCCGCAGCATGCGAAGCACCGGGAATTCATGGCGAACGCGCCGGGCGAGGCGCGAATCCAGATGCAGAGTGCGACGGAGGACGACGTCCGGAAGATGCGCCAGCACTACTTCGGGAATATTTCGCTGGTGGACGAGCAGATCGGGAAAATTCTCGCGGCGCTGGAAGAGCGGGGGTTGAGCGAGAACACGGTGATCGTGATGAGTTCCGACCACGGTGAAATGCTGGGTGAGCACGGGATGGCCTACAAGTGGTTGTTCTACGATCCGATCGTCCACGTGCCCCTGATTGTCGTGGACCCGCGGAATCCGGAGCGGGCCGGTCAGCGCTGTAACGACCTCGTCTCCCTGATCGATCTCGCGCCAACCTTCCTCGATTATGCCGGCGCTTCGATCCCCGACCGGATGGAGGGCCAGAGCCTGCGCCGTGCGGCGGAAGGGGCCGCCTACCCCGCGCGGGAGGTGGTGTATGCGGAGGACAACTACGTCATCATGGCCCGCTGGCGGGACCGGAAGCTCGTTTACTACCTCGGGCAGGAAGAGGGCGAGTATTACCGACTGGACGAGGATCCCTGGGAGATGAAAAACCTCTGGAATGATCCCGGGGCCCGGGAGGAAATACAGAAGGGGAAGGCGACGATCCTGGAGTGGATGGCGGGAAGTTGCTACCACCAGACGGGGTACCGTTGCGGAAGGGAGGATGCGAACGGGCATTACACCCTGCGCTGGCCGCGCCCGGAAGAAGAGGATTTCTACCTTCATGGCCCGAACGCCAAGCCGCCGCTCAAACCCTACCACTGAGCACAACGATGGAAAAAAACATCTGGCAGCAAATCGACGCGGGGGAAGTCGCGCGGGAGCGACAATTCCGGATCTGGGCCTGCGGGGACTCACACGTTCACACCGACCTGAGATTCGGATATGAATCCTTGATTACGGCGATTCGGCAATCAGAGTTCGGGGACGCCGAGCGGGGGGCCCCGCCAATGGACTGGGACATCGCGCTTCATGTCGGTGACACCTGCGGTGGGCAATTGCCGCCGACAGACGAGGAGGGCGAGGAAGTGCTCCGGCAGTTCGGGGCGTTGAAGCAGCACCGGCGCGAGAATGTCTACAACATCCTGGGTAACCATGACGCTTCCGGCCCGAACGAACCGACACAGTGGTGGTTCAAGAAGTGGATCGACCCGACGGGGGACAATCCTGGGGTTTCCGGCGTTCGTAACGAGCATCGCCCATTTCCGGTGACCGGAACCTGGGAACGCTACGCTTTCGAGGCGGGTAACCTTCTCTTTCTGATGATGGGTGACCGCAACGACGGCGGACCTCCGGTAGGTCGTGGCGAGAAGGGCGGGTATCCCGCCGGGGCGGTGACCGAGGAGACCTTCGAGTGGTGGAAGGAACAGGTGATGGCCCATCCGGAGAAGATTATCCTTACCGCCCATCACCACATGCTGAAGGAGACGACGGTGGCCTCCGGCCCGTATGAAGGCTATCGAAAGGATGAAGCGGGCAATTGGAAGTCGCATTACCACGGGTATTTCGCGGATGGAGCACCGGAAGGAGCGTCGTATCTTTACTTCGTCGGTGGCCAACCGGACGCCGAAGCCTTCGAGCAGTATCTGGAAGCCAATCCCGGGGCGACCACGTTCTGGCTGGGCGGGCACACCCACACGCATCCGGATGATACGTATGGCGGGCGCAGCCACGTGGAAACCAAATGGGGAACCCATTTCATCAACTGTGCGGCGATCACTAAGCACCACGCGGGAATGACATCAATGCCAATGTCGCGGCTCCTGACGTTCGTCGAGGGGCACGACGCGGTGCGGGTGCAGTGTTATCTGCACACAGACGACCATGCCCCAACCGGCTGGTATGCTCCAGCGGAGCGAATCCTTCCCTTGGGTCGGCCGGTATCGATTCCTTAGGCAAACTTGAATCGGGAATCGGCTCGGGACCCCCGACTCAGGCGGGCGGATCGGTCAGGCGGTTGAGGCCCATGAAATCCTCCCCGCGGAGGACAATATTACGATGCCCATGAAAAAGCCGGTCGTGGTCTACTCTGACTTGAGGGATGGTGACCCGGATGGCAAGGCCGAGGCGGCGAAGGTTGGAGCGGTTGGGTTCGGAATGATGGAGGAGCCGTTCGGTAAAAAGAAAGAACTGCCCGGGTTCCTTGTTAAAGAGGTGGGACCGCCAGAGGATGAGGTTGGGCCCAAGGAGAGATGCCATCCGTTCACCGACCGCGGACGAACGGCACAATTCCCAAATCGCCGGGCTGTCGAGGTGTCGGGATTGCTCCGTGGGACGGCCAGGGGGAGGAGGGGAGTCGAGTATCTCCTTTTCGATGGTTTCACGGATGGGCGCCATTTCCTCCGAACTACATAACGTAAAGGGACCCGCATAGCCGAGGCGATGGAAGTGATCGATCTCATCCTCGGTGAGCGGGTTGCGGAGGTTTCGGCGCCATGAGTGCGAGAGGGGCTTAGTCATTACATTGGAACGTTGAGAAAGAATGCTGGCGGATCATTTGGTAGCCGAGCCTTCCGAACCGCTTTTTTTACCAAGGGATAGATTCTGGGGATTTCCCGAGACCAATCGAGGGCAGCGAGATAGAGACCCTTGGTCCGGTCGGTCTTTTCGCGCCGGATGTCGCTCGGTTCTCTGGAGCAGCTGCTGATAAACCAGTTACCCCGGAAAGGGAAGATTTCGGCGGCGTGGGCGATTGAGAACCAGATGTCTTGATGATCGTTGAAGTTGAGGGGGTCATCGGAAATGACGAGGCGGGTTTCGTCGCGGTGCTTATAGAAGAGAAAGTAGCGACCCTAGCGCCCGATGACACAGGGGGACTCCATGGAAACGGTAGAGTCTTCGAAGGCGGCGTCGCGGACGAGGACGGGGCCGGCCGCATCTTCGATGAAGCAATGATCATTCAGATGCCGCCCCGGGGGCGAGTAGACGAGACGAAAGCAACCGGCCTGTTCGGGTGAGGGTTGCTTCATGGGGAATCGGAGCGTTCGGATTATTCGACGACGTGGGTGAGGGTTTTGTAGTCGTCGTGGCGGATGGTGAGGGTATCGCCGGGGCGGAAGGTCCAGACGCCTGAGGTGTCGAGGCGGCTGATTTCGTCGGCGGGAAGGACGACCCGAACGGTTTTTGCCTCGGTGTCACCGGGGTGGCGCATGTCGATCTCGACGGTGAAGTCGATGGCACCGTTGTTCTTGATTTGAACGCGTCGGGTATTGCCGAGAAAACCGGCAGATTCCTCTTTGACGACGAGGGGGAGGTCAGGGCGGTTGTCCGCGACGGCGGACTCATTGGGGGAGGTCTCTTTTTCGGCGGGTTCGCCGGTGGAGCCCATGGCTTGGCGGGTAAAATCGGTGACCTTCTCGCGGGCTTCGGCGAAGGCGCTGGAAACCTCGTCGAGTTGATCCTGGAGGGAAGCGATCTGCTCGTTCCTGGAATTGATCATGCTGTTGAGGGAAGCGACCCGTTCCTGGAGGGCTTGTTTGGCGGCCTCGGTATCGCCGAAGCGGCTCTGGAGGGAGCGAACCTGGGCCTCGAGGGGTTCGAGTTGCATTTTCAGGTTTTCAGCGAGCTGGTCCCGCTCGGAGACGAGGTTTTGAAGTTTTTGGATCTGCTCGGCGGTGGATTTCCGGACTTCTTCAAGCCGTGCCTGAGCGGATTCCAAGTTGTCAGAGAGGTCGGACTTTTTCGACTCCTCGGCGGCGACGGCGGCGCGGGCGGCGTCAACTTCGCTCTGGAGTTCCGTGATGGTTTCGTTTTGACGCCAGATGAAATAACCGGCACCGGCGACGGCGGCGATCAAGAGGAGGATAAGGATGTTTTTAACCATGGGGGAGAATCGGGTAACAGGGTTTTGAAGGTTTTGAAATGCAAAGCTTAACCGATTTCGCAGGTCCGGACAAGCTCATCAGTAGTGGAAGTAATTATCCAGAAGAGGTATTGATTCAGAGGGAGGGGCTTCTAATTTTTTATTATGAAAGAGCACCTTTTAAAATGCGACGTGTTGGTGGTCGGCGGCGGGCCGGCTGGATTTGGAGCCGCCTTATCGGCGGCACGAAACGGAGTGAGGGTTCTGCTGGTGCAGGATCGTCCGATGCTGGGGGGGAATGCTTCGAGCGAGATCCGAATGCACATGGTGGGGGCGAACGGCGGGCGTCACGGGGTGCCGCTGGCGGCAGAAGCGCGGGAGTCGGGATTGGTGGAGG
>CAYQKH010000150.1:0-7410 GCA_964417945.1 uncultured Opitutales bacterium | reverse complement strand
CGAGCCGACCTCCACCCTCCACTCCGTCCACGACGGCACCGAATCCGCCAGCCTCGTCCTCGCCGCCGCCCAAATGGGGCAGCTGCACGAGCTGCCCCTGCACCGCATTTTGTCCGCCTTGCGGGACCTGCAGCACCGGCAGGCCGGAGACCCCCAGGAGGGCTGCATGCGCTGGTATGCGGAGGATCCCCGCCCGGTCGACACCAATGCCTCCTTTTTTATCGGCCTCAACCTCATCGTCCTTTGGCTCGCCTTCGAAAAGGAGCTGCCGGATCCCGACCGGGAAATCCTCGATGACATCCTCCGCCATCTCCTCACCTGGTTTCGCGAGGAAGTCCGGCGCGGCATCCAGTATTATCCCAACAAATTTCTCGGAGACCTCGTTTGCGCCTGGTTACTGCACGAAATTTTCGATGAAGATCTTGAGTCGATGGCCTTGGCCTTGCGAGAAAATGCCGAGTATTACGACAATAGCCACTTCGGCTGGGGAGAACATCTCAGCGATCCCTACACCACCATCATGCTCGATGAGTTGTCGTGCCTTCTCCTTTTGGCAAGGCACTTGCCGGATGACGTCCGGCTCGCCTGTAAATCCCTTTTCGACCGGCTTCTCGAAATTGAGGATCGCTTCGCGGGAGGGCCCCGGGTGCCCACGATTCGATCTTACGCCTTTCAATCGCGCTACCATCACCGATACTACCGCGACGGCGTTTTTTCCTGGCGCGAGCAACCGGACTCCCCGCTCCATCCACTCAAGCTGGAGGGGGTATACAAGTTTTACTTCGGCCAGCTCTTTTTCGACTTGGGCTGGCATGAATTCGCCCCGCCTCCGAAACCCCCGCTGGAAGAGGACACCATTCCCTGTTATAACGGTGCGATCGCCCGCTCCTGGGTCACTCCGGAAGCTCGCTTGGGTACACTGTCGCGGTATCCGATCATGCCCGTCACCGATCAGTTGAAATACGGGCTTTCCTGGCAGACGATGCCCGTCGCCCTTTCCGCCGGGAAAAACGCCTGGGGCTTCCTGCGCTGGGGCACGCTTGAGAACGGGCATGAGCGTTTTCATCCCGCCAAGGACAAACACTCCGCATACCTGAACAATGCACTGTCCGGGGTCACCCTTCCCCCTATCGTCGGCGAAACCTTCTCCAGCCAATCCGGGCCCGCTGCCCTTGTCTACCGGCTCATGCCGAGAACTTCAAAAAGCTGGGACTGGCTCGCCGATACGTTCACCCTGACCGGCTTTTCGGGCGAAGTCGAAGAACAGGGCCCCGATTCCTTCGGATGGTTTCACATTCGGGTTCCCCTGCCTGCTGGAACTGCCTTGCACGTCTGGTTTCACCCCCTCGACAGCGCCTCCCGACCCCTTCTCAAATGTCATGAGGGGCTTCTCGAATGGGGTCCCCATTTAAGCAGGAAATCTCTTGAGGGAGTGCACCGGGCCGGATTTCTCTGGGCTCTCCAATTTGGTGGTGACACTCCTTCCGGCCCTGTCCTCCAACACGAGGAGTCCCGATGGCTGCCCTTTCCCCGCACGGCCCGGGAGGGCCATTCCCGGTGGACCGTGACCTGGGAAGCGCTCGCCTCCGGTGCCACTTGGCGAATCGATCCGTTGGATCCGGAACCCTTTGCGAAGCATTCCAAAGATCACTTTCCGGTGGCCGGGTAGCTTTTTTCAATAAAGTCCGCCAACCGCTGCGTGGGATTGAATCCCAAGAACTCAACCGCTTTCGGATGATAGGAAGAAACTGGGTTAATATCGATATATTCCGCACGCCCTTTCTGATTGATCAGATATTCTATGCTTCCGAAATCCATTTCCACCGCCTTTGCGATCGCTTCACATTCCGCTCGGATTTCCGGTGCACAACGGTCTTCTATCCGAACCACTGATTCCCCCTTTCCCAGGCAGTAGTCATACGTCCTAGCTTCCAGCGGACGACTTGCATGGTAAAGAAAATGACCACCAACCATTTCCACACGGTGAATGCGTTGATCAAGACTTTCCACCAATTCCTGAATGACACCCAAGGCGTCCGGCTGGAATCCCTCGGGCGAACAAGCCTCCACAAGCGCTATCCCCTCCCCGAATCCGCCCGCATTGGGTTTCAGAAGGTATTCTCCTTTTTTCAGCCGAAGTGTTTTCAGCTCCGATGCCGACACCAAGCGGGTGTCCGGAACCGGCAATCCCAGCTTTGTCAGGCAGGCCGCCTGCAATGCTTTGCTCGTCGCGATCCCGTGGCATCGCTCACCGTTCAGGACTCGGATGCCCTGCATTTTAAGGACACTGAGCAGATAACGTGCCTTTCCCATAAGAGCGAGCGCTCCTTGCGGAACGTCTTTGGGACGGGCGGATATCCGGTTAACGACCAACTCCCAGTCTGAGTAAGAGACATGCGCCGATAGCAAAAGATTCTGCAAGATGACCAGTTCCGGGTGAAGGCCTCTCCCTTCCAACGCTTTCAATAAGGCTAGGGTCCATTTCGAATCATCCGCCAAAAGAACCAACTTTCCGCTACCATTTTCATTCACAGAAGGAAACCTACCAAATTTTCATTAACCGTCTACCTTTTCGGTTCATCTACTTGTAAGTAAACTTCAGACGAGGTGAGTAAGCGTCTTTGTGAGTCCGGAAACCTTCGCCCTCAGAATAATACATCGGTTCAAACTCGCCACCAGGTCGACGTCTTCCACTTCCCTATCGGTATAGCCTCCGGGAGCCTTCGCGGATCGGGTTTAGGATTTACGGATATTCCCATTGTCCTTTCCGGTCCCTTCGATTTACCGTCTTTTTAAACTGCATCCTATAAATCAGCCTTCACAATCCCAACTCATGAAAATTTCCAACATCAAACTTTACACAATCAGTTCGGGCGACACCGGTGCCCGCGGCGCCGCCCAGGGCGAATCCCAATATTGGGGAGGGGGCTGGCAGGCCCAGACCCTCATTTCCAACCCTATGTCGGTCTACCCGGAATACTCACGGGTCCGCTCTCTCTGGATGGGCGGCGGGCAGGATCCCTACGCCATCGAGATCGAAACCGATGAAGGAGCATCCGGCTTTGCCGTAAACTATGGCGGAGGCGAGTTTGCCTGCGCTGTTATCGAAAAACACTTTAAGCGCTTCCTCATCGGCGCGGACCCCTTCGATATCGAGAAAATCTGGGACCAAATGAATCGCTCCACGATGCCCTACGGCCTCGGAGGAGTTACGAACATGGCCATGGCCGGTGTCGATGTCGCCCTCTACGACCTCGTCGCCAAGATTCTCGGCATTCCCGTTTACAAATTCCTCGGAGGGAAAACAAAGGAGTCCATCCCCTGCTATGCCACCATTCATCCGGACTTCGTCGAATCCTGGAAGGACCGTGGCTTCATGGGTGTAAAGTTCGCCGCTCCATGGGGCGTGGAAAGCGGTCGCCAAGGCATCAAGAACATGGAGAACATTATCCGCAAAGTCCGCTCCGATCTCGGAGAGGACATGGAGGTCATGGTCGACTGCTACCTCTCATGGGATATCGAGTTTACCGAGCGCGTCGCCGAACGCGTCCGCGACTGCGACGTCAAATGGTTCGAAGACCCCCTTCAAAATGGATGGGCCACGCTCAACAACCGTTATCTCCGCGAGCGCATCGCCCCTATCCAGCTCGCCACCGGCAACCTCGAATATCATTACAAGGCCTTCCACGATATCATCGTGAACCAGGCCACCGACATCATCCAACCCGAGATCCAGTGGGCCGGCGGCCTCACCCCCACCCGACGCATCGCCGCCATGGCCAAACCCTATGACATGGTCGTCTGCCCGCACGGCGCTTCGGTTTATAACTACCACTTCGTCATGTCGAATACCAACTCCCCCTACGCGGAATACCTCACCGTCGGCGAGGGCCGCGATATTCAGCCCATCTTCGACACCATTCTTGGTGAGCCCCTCCCCGAAAACGGCCACATCTTCCTCGACGATTCCAAGCCCGGCTTCGGCGTCGAACTCAATCGCGATAAGCTCGTCCCCTTTCCACAATCCTGAATCCCGAGCGAAGACGTCGGATAACGTGACTGTTCCAAGCGAACGTTTCCTCCCATCGCGTGCCCTGTCCAACCCCTCCCTTTTACAGGGAGCTTTCGTCTCTATAACCTGTGGTGTTGCGAATTTTCCGCCATCGGAAATCGAGAACTGGCTTGGGCCTGTTTCCCATCCTCCAGGTCCTCCAAGACGACTCACCGCTCATTCAACGCATCCCTCGAAAATAGCTTGACTCCAACCCGTGACGAGGAATTCACAAAGCAATCCTTTCAAGTGGCGGGTTTTTGAACTAATTAAATTTCGCAATTCTGGTTTCAGCCGTATTTAGAGGCACGGCCTTCATCATTTCATTCCCTTCCCGTTTTCTCCGGGCCCATGCAACAGCTTTGGCTTCTCTTCTTTTATCGATTCGCGCACCCTTCTTTGACGTGCACCACCCGGATTTTGCTCTTTTCCTTGCTGACCAGTTCATTTGCACAGGGTCAGCCAACGGTAACGCCTCCGGAGGAAACAGCTTCCACCCCACCTGCCGAAGCTCCGGATCAAGCCTTTCCCAGTCTCCTTCCCGAGACGTTTTTTGTCTTTCTAGATCCGCTTGAAACCACCGTCAGCAGTTCGCAAACCACTTACGACATCGAGGTGCGAGCCAGCGAGGTATGGACCGCCACGGAGTCCGCGGAATGGATTCAGATCTCTCCCGCACCCGGAACTGCTTACGGCTTCCTGACGGTCTCGGTTGCGGAGAACCCGATAAACCGCCCGAGGGAAGCCGAAATTTCGATCGGTCCGGAGACCCACCGGATTATTCAGGAGGCCGCTCCACCGCGTTTGACAATCAGCCCCGTTTTCCAGACCACCGCTTTTGAGGAAGCGAACTATACGGTCGCGGTTTCCGCCAACCGCCAATGGGAGATCATTGAAAATATCGACTGGATCTCTGTCACTCCGGAAAGCGGAGACCTTGATGGCGAGGTGGAGGTGACCGTTTCTGCCAATCCCTCACTAGAACCGCGAAACGCCTCAATTCTCATTGGAGGACTCGATCATCAAATCAACCAGAACGGCATTCCAAAAATCCTCGAAATCGATCAGGTGGATCGGTTCCTAGATCCAACCCCCGAGAGTTACGTCATTGCCGTGACCGCCAATCATGATTGGCAAGTACTGGAATCCGTTGATTGGGTCCGCCTCGACCAAACCTCCGGTTTCGGAAATGGAACCGTTCAAGTCACAGTCCTGGAAAACGTTCTCCCCTCCTCCAGAAGCACGACTCTCCTATTCAACGATGTGGAGCATACCCTGACCCAGGGACCAGCCGAGCCTCCCCAATATACGGTTACCGCCAATGCAGAACCCGAAGCGGGAGGATTTGTCATCGGGTTGAGGAATGAATCCGAAGAGGACACGATTACCCTCATTGCCTCCCCCTCCGAGGGTTTTCTTTTCGTGGGCTGGACCCTCGATGGCCAGGATTTGGGCGGCGCCGGGGAGCTGACCCTCGAAGTCGTCCGCGACTTTACCGTCGTCGCGAATTTCCAGCTGGCGCAGGAAGTAACGGACCCCCCACCCGACGGCACCCCTCCCCTGATCACCCAATCCGTCTTCCCATCAACCATCTGGGAAGGCAGGAGCACCCTCTTTTCCGTTTCCGCTGTCGGCACTGCTCCCATCCAATACCAATGGAGTAAAAACGGAGCGGTCATCCCGGGAGCCACGGAACCCAATCTAAGGCTTCCGAACACCACTTTGGAGGATTCCGCAACTTACTCCGTCCTTCTCTTAAATCCATTCGGTTCCGCTGAAGCCGGCGGCACCCTGACCGTTCGGGAGCGCCCTGCCGACCCCGGCCCTTCCCTCTTTCCTCAATTCACCCGATTTGAAACGATTCCCGGCGAGGTCTGGATCTATGAAGATTGGGTAGGATTTCTTTACCTGAACCCTTTTCCCTGGGTCTTCAGCGAACTCCACGGCTGGCTCTACGTCGTGGAGATCGACCCCTCTGGAAACACCCTCACCGCCTACCACCCTTCTCTCGGGTGGGTCTGGCTTTCGCAAGCCGCCGTCCGGCAACGCCCGGACCTCCCTCCACAGATTTACCTCTGGTCCTTTCGCGAGCAAAGCTGGCTCTATTTCGGCGGCCTCGACACCCTCTCCGAGGAGGGTCAGGATTCCATCATTGTCTGGTATTACCGGTTCAGCAGCGGGACCTGGATCTCCGTCGCGTATCGATGATGGAACCGGGAACCGCCCACCCGAATGAACGGGTTTGTTTGAGTCGAGTTGCGGAGCTTCGCGCCTTTGCGTCTTGAGCGCAGCGGGCGGGAAAGATTTGATCAACCGGATGCCGAAGTTCAAACAGATCATCGCCATGGGCGGAGGAGGCTTCCTCATGGAACCCGACAATCCCCGTCTCGACCGCTACGTCGTGGAGGCCACCGGGAAAACCCGTCCCAAAATCTGCTTTTTCCCGCACGCCACGTCCAACCCGACACCCACCATTGTCGAGTTCTTCAGGATGTATACCGCCCTCGGTGCAGAACCCGCCTTCTTCTCCCTCTTTGCCCCGCCCACCGCCGACCTCGAAAGCTACCTCCTCGAATTCGACGCCATTGTCGTCGGCGGAGGCAATACCAAGAGCATGCTCGCCCTCTGGAGGGAGTGGGACCTCCCTCGAATTTTAAATCGAGCATGGGAAGAGGGCGTCGTGCTTTCCGGGGTCAGCGCCGGTGCCAACTGCTGGTTCGAATCCTGCACCACCGACTCCATCCCCGGCGCCATTACCGCCCTCCCCTGCCTCGGCTTTTTGAAAGGCAGCTTCACCCCCCATATGGACGGCGAAGCCGACCGCCGCCCCACTGTTCACCGGTTGCTGAAAGACGGATCCCTCCCGCCCGGTTACGCCGCCGACGATGGAGCGGCCATCCACTTTATGGACGACCAGATCCACGAGTGCATCGCCTCCCGGCCGGCAGCTGAGGTGTTTGAGCTGAACCTTGCGGGAAACCAGATCCATGAATCCCCGTTAAAAACCCGTTACCTGGATTAGGAGTCGAATTCCACGTAGCCTATGGGTCTCTCCTACCAACCTCTACCGCTCCGGGAGGGGTCGAGTTCACCTCGATCCACCTATCGCAATCGCAACATTTTTCAGGATCGCACAAGCGCGACCCTTACCGGAAAGGATTTCTCGAAAAACTGGCGTTTTCGTTCCGTCCAGTTGCTCATTCAAGTGTTTTCCAGCTTGGAACTTTCGAGGCCTAAACCATTCTGGGACCAAAATGGACGAAAACCCGAAATCAAGTAGCAGAGGTAGTGGAAATACTCACCCATGATCGACCTCCACACGCACCTCGGCGGTGCGGTACCCGCCGCCGTTCTCTGGG
>CAYQKH010000149.1:0-7507 GCA_964417945.1 uncultured Opitutales bacterium | reverse complement strand
CGCCGCGCCGTAGCCTTGTGCGAAGGCGGGACCCCCGACTCAATCCCCCTTCCGGCTCCTCTCCACCTCGCTGACAAGCAATTCCATCAGGGAACGCACCTCGTCCTCTTTTAGAAACCGTCCATCGTAGTGCAGGTCGAAGGAAAGGCGTTCCGCATAGACGTATGAATCCACGCTCACCAGCGAGAGTGGGCGAACCGGTGCCGTCAGCCGCATATCCTCCATCACCGCCTCACCGAAAACCGCCTTCCGCTCCGCGTTCAGCAGGGAGCCCGATCCAAACAGGCGACCCAAGTGCGTGAACACCGCCGTCGAGATACCCTGCTTGCGCCCGAATCGGCTACGGATTCCGCCGGGGAGCGTTCGGTAAAAGCCGAGCATCTTCCAGAAGAGCCGGTCGAGCCCCTGCTTGCGGATCGCCTCCATATCTTCATTCGCACGGTAGAGCAGGCGGGGACGCCGCTCGCGCCGCAGCGATTTCATTTGCCGATCAAGGGTCACCACGCTGACGCCGTTACAGGCGGAAAGGTGGCGGTCATCCCAGCCGCGAAGATTAATCGGCACTGTCACCCGGATCCAGTCCGTATCCCGACCAAAGCCTTGCGCACGACGCCACTCCCCCAACGCAACCTCGAAATCGCGAACGAGGATTTCGTTTAGGCTCACCTTCTTCGCCTTGGCCACCTTGCGCAGATCCGGAAAGACCGGCGTCCCAAACCGATGGGAAAGGACATTCGGCCAGTTTACAGGGGGAGGATCGTCATCTGCGGGGATCGCATGCGGAACCAGCGGGCTGCCCTGGCGCATCTGCATCAACAAAGAGACCAGCAACCCTTTCCAGATGGATAAGCGCGTCTCCGCATCCGTTTTCCCCAGATCCCCGCGTTGGGCGAGGCCTTTCACCTCAACACGGGGAACCTCAATCGATAAGTCTCCGGCGTGCTGGTAGCGGAGGAAGATTTCCTTCACAATTTGGAAGCCTCCCAGTCCGTCGAAGGCAGAGTGGTGGACCTGAAAGAAAAAATCAAAACCGTTGGCATCCGACCGGACGAAGAACCGCAACGCCCCCTCACGCTCCAGGTCGAACCGCGGATATTCCGGATCCCACCCGCGTCGCTCCACCGTCTCGAAATGAATTTCCGGAACCACCCCCGGGTTCAGACGCCAGCACAACCGGCCCTTTTTCCGTTCAAGGGTTGCCGTGCCCAACGGGTGGTTCTTCAAGGTCTCCTTCCAGACGGCCTCCAACCGCTTACGATCCAGCTTTCCACTGAAAACACACTTTAAAACCATCCAGTAGGGGTAGGAACGCCGGTCCTCCCAATAGAGGTATTCCTCAAACGGGGTAAGGGGCATCTCCCGGGGAAGGGGTCTTGATTCGAAGGCGTTCACCTGAGAAAAGCATTAACGGCCCACTTTTGCATTCCAAGTTTCAAAAACAATCGGGATGCCTCCAGGCGGCCGGAAGCCATCGCCTCGATTTCTGCATTTTTATTCATGCTTAAGCATCTCAGCAACATCAGGGACCTCGTCGTTTACCTTCGTCGCGCCCGGCGCAACATGATCGAGGCCTGGCCCACCTCCTACTATCGACGCCTCCTTATCGAGGTCGATTGTCCCGGCCGTAAAATGTATGTCCTGAATGATCCCGCGGATATTCAGCACGTCATGGTCTCCAACTTCCGCAACTACCGGAAGAGTCCCACGACCAATCAGGTCCTCCGTCCCCTCCTGCGCAAGAGCATGTTCATCACCGAAGGCGAAAACTGGTCCCGCAACCGGAAAATCATGACCCCCGCCTTTCACAAAAGCCTCCTCGACGGCTATGCCCGGATCATGGTCGAGTGCGCCCACGACCTCCTCCACTCTTGGGAACAACGCGGGAAGGGTGCCGAGGTCGACCTCGCCCGCGAAATGACCGTTATCACCGCCGATGTCGTCTCCCGGGCCATGTTTAGCTTCCTCCTCCGCGAGCGAGTCGACGACCTCTACCGCGCCTTCGTTGACTACCAGGCCTCCCACGGAAGGGTTCACATGGCCGAAATGCTTGGCCTCCCCTCCTGGATCCCCCGCCCCGGCCTCATCAAGGGCACCCTCGCCGTTCGTCGCTTTGACGCCATCATCGAAGCCATCTTCAAAGAACGCGCTGCCTCTGACGCCCCCCCGGACGACCTCCTTTCCCTCCTTCTCGCCTTCCGGGACGACCGCGAGAAGCCCCTTACCCGCGCCCTCATTCGGGACGAAGTCGCCGTCATCTTTCTCGCCGGGCACGAGACCACCGCCACCACCCTCATGTGGGCACTCTACCTCCTCGACCAACATCCGGCTATTCAGGACCGCGCCGTCCAGGAGATCAGCTCCGTCCTTTACGGTCGCGACCCCGCTTACGCCGACGTGGAAAAACTTCCCTTCATCCGTGCCATCTTCGAGGAAACCCTCCGTCTCTACCCGCCTGTCCACGCCTTTTCCCGCGAAGCGCTCGGACCCGATACCCTCCCCTGCGGACAGTCCGTCAAAAAACGCTCCCTCATCACCATCCCCGCTTACGTCCTCCACCGGCATCAGGAGCACTGGGAGGTCCCAGAGAATTTCCGCCCCGAGCGCTTCCTCCCCAAAAACGCCGAGGCGATCCGCCGCTACACCTATATCCCGTTCGGGGCCGGCCCCCGCCTCTGCCTCGGGAAGTTCTTTGGTCTGACCGAGGGCGTCATCGTCCTCGCGATGATTCTTCAGCGCTATCGCCTCACCCTTCGCCCCGGCCACCCCGTCGAACCCCTCGGCCGCATGACCCTTCGTCCCCACCGGGGCCTTCCCATGCAACTCCACCCCCGCTCCCCCTCATAATTATCATCCCCCCGGAGCACCGGGTTGCACTCAGCCTCACCCCATCCATACAGAGTGCCGCTATTCCTCAAATCCTCTGAAACATTCGGATCAATCACCGGCCCGCACCACCAGGTCCAAACGCTGTTCTTCGCGCATCCAGTTCCGCACTAATTCCTGTAGATCTTCTTCGGAAACCGCGTCGATCCGCTCCGGATAATCCAGCCAGTCGTTGACCGGCAGCCCGTAGAGGGTGTTCAGGGCCGCCTGCAGCGCCCGAGCGCCGATCGCCTGCATCCCACTAATGCGCTGGGTTTTCAAACGGGTTTTCGCGTGCGTCAATTCATCCTCCAAAAAGGCACCGACCCGAAACCGCTCCATCTCCGCGGAGAACTCCTCATAAACAGCCTCGACTTGGTCCGGATGGGTTCCCGCATAAAGGGTGAGCATCCCGCAATCGATTCCCACGATCCGTCGCGCCGAAACAAAGTAGGCCATCCCTTTCTCTTCCCGGACCCGTTGGAATAGCCGACTCGCCATCCCGCTCAAGCACTCGTCCAGCAACTCGCTTGCGAGATTCCCCTCATCCGTCAATCCCGGGCAGGGGAAAGCCGAAAAGACAACCGCCTGTTGGCGTGGAAGCGTCACCAATTGGCGCCCGGTTGCCGCCGGTTCGGTGAAAGGCGCTCTTCGCCCCGCCAGGCCCTCCGCCGAAACCTTTCCGAAAGCCTCACTCAAAGCCTCAACCAGAGCCTCCTTCTTATAGTCCCCCGCCGCTGCCACTACGAGGTTGTTCCCTTTCAGTAACTCACCGTGATGGGCCGCCACCGCTTCCCGGTCGAGGCAGCGCACCTCTTCGATCGTGCCATACGAATCCCGCCGGAAGGGATGCTCCCCGAAAAAGCGTTCCCGCAGGTGGTAGCACCCGAAGTCCACGATCTCGTCGAACGATTCTTCGATCTCCGCAACCTGGGCGTCGCGCTCCCGCTCTAGCGTCTCGGCCTGGAAAGCCGGTTGCAGCAATCCGTCCTGGAGGATCTCCAGTCCGATCTCCCACTGGTCGCGCAGCACTTCCACCCCCAGCCCGAAGGTGTTGTTCCCGGAAAAATCTTTGAACGAACCGCCCGTCGACTCGATCGTCTCCGCTACCTCCGCCGCGGTGCGCGTGTGCGTGTCACGGGAAAGCAGGGTCGCCAGAAGCCGACTCACCCCGCTTTGGCCTTTCCCTTCAAAAAGCGGTCCCCCTAATAGTGCCGCCCGAAGGTGCAACTTTGGCAATCGGGCATCCGGTTGCAGCAGGATCCGCACTCCATTATCCAGCTGGATCCTCTCAAAAGGGGGAAGCGGCTCCCCGTGCCCTCCACGCTTTAAAAAGGTCGCCTTCCGGCTCTCTAGTGGCTCCAGTGAAACCGCCGTCAGGCCCGCCTCGCGGAAAACCCGCCTTCCCGCTTCCATCAGGTCCTGTCCCGTCAACGGTTGCAGTCGGGAAAAATATTGTTTCGGGTAATCCAGGTCTCCTGCTGCGACCTCGGCCAATCCCAGGCGCCCCGCCTGCCCGCTTACCGTCTTTCGCGCGTTCATCTCCGAAACCAACGCCTGCCGCTTTGCCTTTTCGACCAGCTCCCCGGGGAAGGAACGGCTTAAAACGGACATCAGGTAGTCCGTGATCGCGGATTCCGCATGGTTCCCCTTTCCCGGCTCGGCCGTATACCAAATCCAGAAAAGTCCGCCGTCCAAGGGGGTCCAGGCCGAAGCGTCGATCTCAAACACCGCCTTCTGTCGGTCGCGGATCTCCTGCCAGAGCAAGGCGCTGTCCCCGGATCCGAGAACCGAGGCCAGCAGGTCCAGCGCCGGCGCATCCGCATCCGTCAGGCCCGGTGCCTTCCACGCCATGCAGCCGCGGTGCAGCTTGACCTCGCCAGCTAATCGGGTTTCCCGATGCGCCAGTTGATCGGGCTCCAACGACACCTGTGGCGTTCGGATCCGTCCCCGATCCAGCTCCCCCCAGGTCGACTCCACCCATTCGAGCAGGGCTTCCGTCTCAAAATCGCCCACCACCACGAGCACCGTGTTGTCCGGAACATACCGTTCCGCGTAATAGGTTTCCAGCTCTTCCGGCTGCACCCCGCGGAACAGCTCTTTGTATCCGATCACCGGATACCGATAGGGGTGCCTCCGGAACGCCGTCTCAAAAAGCCCCTGCAGGACCTGCCGGTCCGGATCGTCCAGGCCCATGTCGATTTCCCGTAAAATCACGTCTTTCTCGCGGATTACCTCCTCCCGGGGGAGGGTCGCCTTCATTACAAAATCTTGCAGAATTTCCACGAAAGACTCCCCTTGAGCAGAAGGCCCGTCGATGTAAGCGACCGTCCGGTCGAAGGTCGTGTAGGCGTTCACATATCCGCCCAGCGCATGGATTTCCCTTGTCAACTCTTGGGCTGTCCGCTTTGCAGTTCCCTTGAAGAGCAAGTGCTCGAGGTAGTGCGAAAGTCCGCAGCCGAGAAGCGAGCCTTCATGGATACTTCCAGTCTTGATCCAAGCCTGGACCGAGATCAGGGGATGACTGGGATCTTCTCTCGCAATCAAAGTCAGGCCGTTGGGCAGGACTTTCCGGAAAACCGGTGCGTCGAGAAAGTTGGAATAGTCGGGTTCGGGGGAAACGGGGCTCAGTTGGCTCATCGATACGAGTTCACAAAAGCAGAATCCTCCCCTTGTTCAAGCGCCAAGCCGTCATCTTTTGCAGAATCAGGAATCGGAAGATTCCCCGTTCCCAAAAATCCGGTTCTTCGCCTTCCAGTTCTGCTTGGGAAGAAACGGAGCCTCGAAGGCCTCTTGAAAATTAAAGCCGCCGGAAAAATCCTCCCGGCGATCATTGTCCGTTTTTCCCAGGACCCCGTATTCCACCAGATTAAAAACGATTTCGCCGAAATCGATACATTCACGGACATTCCAGCTGTCGAAAAGGGTGAGGGTCATTGGGCCGTATTGCTCCAAAGCGTATTTTCGAATCCCCTCAAGCAGTTCCTGCCCGGAAACATGGCTGCCCTCACGCTGAGGATCGTTCTCCTCCTCCACCGATTTCAACGTATGATCCAAAGCCTGGCGCACAAAAAAATATGCGCCCTTCTCAAAACGGGGATCCTCACGCCGGATCAGCTCCACCACCTCCAAAAAGTCTTTTCCTCTGCTCATAACGCACACTGTAAACTCTCGACTGCCGATTTCAAATCCTAGTTGTTCCCAGCCCCCTCGAGCGCAACGGAGCACGCCGCTTGTGGCCTGAAGGTTGGGCGAAATCCGAAATCTATAAAGGTTTGATGGAAGGCTCACCCTCGGACAGAAGTCTTTTAAGCTCTGGGTCTGTCCGCCACGCTTTCAACCGGGGGTCCAACTCCAAATGGATGCGCATCGCCCGGCGATTATTTTGAAAGGAAAGCTGGGTCGGGTCGTCGTCTACCATCGGGCTCAGGCTCTCGCGGATGAGGGTGAAGGCGACTTCCCGGTTGTTCAGGAGCAAACTTACCAGAATGGGGTCAAACCAGTCGAGGCCGACGCCCCCGGCATCGAAGCGGTGGGGCCTGTCGATGGCCTCCATCATGAGCGCATTGCTGGCCTGGGCCTCTTCAAATCGCCCCAAACCCAAAAAAATCCAGGTCTCGAGGCCAAGGGTTCGCACGCTTTTTCTCCCGTCGGGATTCTGATTCATGAGCTTGAGCGCCTGCTCGTAGTGCTTTTTGGCTAATTCCGTTTTGCCCGCCAAATCGTAAAGCTGGGCCTCCAGGAGGGGCCGCGGACCCGTATAGGTGAAATCCCGAAACCAGTCCGTCGTCGTTTTGCGCAGGGCTGTCAGGCCAAAATCGGGGTCATTGGCGGCCATGGCATACAGCCAGTCAAAAAGAAGATAACGCTCCAGGCTGCGCATACGTGCCGGTAACTTCCCGGAGAGTGATCGCAAAGGTTCTAGTTCGCCATGGAAGGCGAACCGCAACTGGGCTTTATACACCAGGGCGTTGGGAAGTGGGTTAATTTCCAGCGTCCGGTCCAGCCAGACCTCCATTTTATCAAACTCGGAAAGGTCGCGGTAGTAGCGTGCCAGGTTATAAGGCACCAGCGGATCCTCGGGAAAGCGCCGGACGTTGTCTTTCATGGCTTCGATAACTCTTTCGGGACCTATCCCCGGCAAACGCCGCAGCGCATCTGCCCGGAAACGCCAGATGAAGGAATCGCCCGGTGCCCCCCGGGCTGCAAGGTCGAGCAATTCAAAAGCGCGCGGAGCGTCGCGGTAGGATAAATTGTAGAAAATTCCCATCATGGCCTGAGCCTCTGGATCATTCGGTGCAAGCGATAACGCGCGCTCGCAATACTGCCTCGCCTTTTGGTTGCGCTCATTAGACAGGTCAAAACCCCGGTATAAAAAAGTGACTTGCGCGCGTGCCATCAGGATAGTCGCCCGCACGTTGAGAGGGTCCTCCGCCAACGCCGCGTCCAAGATGTGTTCGGCGAGCGCGTAGTCTTCCGGAATGGAATCCAGGCCGTCCAGGATGTCGCGGACCTTGGTCAATTCAGCAGGGGCTTCGATCACAGGGATGTCGACTGCCGGAACCTTCCCCCAAGGCTGCCAAAACCCGAGTCCGATCAAGAGCAACAGAAGGATGCCCGAGGTGGCCACAACCCAGGTAGACAT
>CAYQKH010000148.1:0-7518 GCA_964417945.1 uncultured Opitutales bacterium | reverse complement strand
GTGGCGGAAATCCCTCCCCTACGAGGGCTCTGCCCATATCCCCTTTATGATCGAGGCTCCCGAAGCGTTCGGCATCCGCCGGAATGCCGTCGAGGAAACCCCCGCCTGCATCGAAGATATCTTTCCCACCGTTCTCGACTTCGCTGGTATCGACTGCCCCGATTCCGTCGACGGCAAAAGCCTTCTCCCTCTCCTCCGAGGCGAATCCGGTTGGGACCGCCCCTACCTCCACCTCGATATGGACCAACGCTGGCAAGCCCTCACCGACGGCAAGGAGAAATATGTCTTCTTCCCTCAGAAGGGCTCCGAGCAGTTTTTTAACCTTTCCGAGGATCCTCATGAACTCCGGGACCTCGCACAAGTCCCCGAATCCAGGGACCGCCTCCACTTCTGGCGCAGCGAGCTGCAAAAAAAAATCCGTGACCGCCCCCCCCTTCCCCTCCGTAGGGCAGTGCTTCAGCCTGCCCGTTTACTTCCCCCATCCCCATCTGCGGATCGCCGAACTGAGCCCAGCAGTTGCGCAGTCAAACGATCTTGATATTAAATCAATACAAAACCAATATCGCTTTATGCCGAAGAAAAAAGCCTTCCTCCTCCGCATCGATGAAAAGCTCTACAAGGCCCTCGAGAAGTGGGCGGAGGAAGACTACCGCAGTGTCAACAGCCAGATCGAATACCTCCTCGACCAGGCCGTGGAGGGGAAAAAGAACGCTGCCCCGAGCCCCCCAGGGTTCGCCTCCCGCAATCCGGCTCCACCGATCCGACCCGGTGCGCCATCTCAGGCCGCTAATCAACCCGACGACCTCGACCTCAGCATCGATTGAGGGTCTCCCGCTGCCGCGGTTTTCTCGGGGAAATACAAGTCGGGAGCCGCCCAAGCGACCTTTCCGGTTGACCGGTTTTCCCCCGATTATACGTTCCCTACAAACGCCATCTTCCCATTAACCATCCTGCGAAACCTCTTTCTTCTCTCCCCCTTCTCGACTGGGGGCTTCTCCTGAAAGCTCGGGAGCAAATCAATTCGGCTTTGGCAAAACCGGCCCAACGCCTTCGCGAGGAGGCCGAGATAGCGCTCGATGCTGGCCCCTTTCGCGTCACCGAGAAATCCATTCTCCCCCCCAGTGGCAACCCTCACGACTTTTACAGTCAGGCAGCCTATTATTGGCCCAATCCGGACACGAAGGACGGCCTGCCCTGGGTTTGTCGTGACGGGGAAGTAAACCCCACCTCTCGCGAATCCGACCAGGGCCGACTTCTGGATCTTTCCCATACCGTTCAAACCCTTGCCCTCGCCCATTTTTTCTTCGACGGATCGAACTTCGCGGAGAAAGCCGTTTCCCTTCTCTACGAATTCTTTATCAACCCCGACACACGGATGAATCCCCACCTCGAATTCGCTCAATCGATCCCCGGCGTCTGGGAAGGATCCGGTTGGGGGATCGTCAGCTCGCGCCTCCTCGTCCCCATCGTGGATGCGATCGCCATGCTTGAGGCGAGCCCTGCGATCGAGCCCACGACCCTCGAACTTCTCAAAGGGTGGATGGCCACCTATCTCCTCTGGCTCCTCGAAAGCGAAAATGGCCGGGCCGAGGCCAACCGCCCGAATAACCACGCCACTATATACGACTACCAGGTCGTCGCTCTCGCCCGGTTCACCGGCCAACACTATATTGCGAAGCGCGTCCTCTCCGGGGTTCCCGCCCGCCGGATCGACTTCCAACTCGAGCAGACCGGCAAGCAGATGTGGGAAATCGCCCGCACCAATGCCTTCACCTACAGCGTCGCCAATATCGATCATCTCCTTGAACTCGGCCTTATGGCACGGAATTACCCGATCGACCTCCTCGAATATGCTAGCCCGGACCGGCGCTCCATCCGGCGCTCCCTCGACTTCCTCATCCCCTTTGCGGTCGGGAAAGAAGAGTGGCGTTGGGAACGGGTCGATCACGAGAAGGCTTCCGGAGAAAAATTTGCTCCCGTCCTTCTCAAGGCCGCCGTCGCCTTTAAGGATCCCGCCTACCGCGAGGTCGTTCCCAACCTCGTCCACCTCGACCCGGCCGAATTCGCCTTCCATCGCGCACACCTTCTTTATCCTGCCGAGTAATCCGCCAGTCGGCAGGCGAAGCGAACCGAGGAAAGTTCAATGGCGTATCGGAGGTAGTCCGCTAGGGATCAGGTCTGAACCCAATCCCCCCTTCCCTCCGTAGGGCAGTGCTTCAGCCTGCCCGTTTACATCTCCCCCCCAGCCGCCGTAGGGCAGTGCTTCAGCCTGCCCATTTACTCCCCCCATCCCCATCTGCGGATCGCCGAACGCAGCTCGGCAGTTGCGCATCCAAACGATCTTGATACTAAATCAATACAAATCCAATATCGCTTTATCCCAAAGAAAAAAGCCTTCCTCCTCAGCATCGATTGAGGGTCTCCCGCTGCCCAGGTTTTCAGTTCGGGTGAAGGCTTCGGGCTAGTAAACACACTCCTTCGCCGCATCCGCAAAAGCCTGCAGGTTTTCCGGATCCCCGTGAAAAAAGTGGTCGGAGGGGCAGAGAATGTAGCCGGCGTGGTCCTTCGTCGCCTCGAAGCAATCGAACACCAATTGTCGGGCCGTTTCCGGATCCCCGTGCTCGAATCCCCGGTTCTGGTCGAAGCCTCCGATGAAAAAGAGCCGGTCGCCCACCCGGCGGGAGGCCTCCTTCAGATTGCAGTCCCCGCCTATCTCCCGCGGCGTCATCGTTTCCAGGCCATCCGCTCCGCTTTCCACGACCAGGTCCAGCATCGGCATCAAGCCTCCGCAGAAGTGGTTCACCACTTTCAACCCCGCCTCATGGAAGACCGCGTTTTGTCGACGATCGTAGGGCAACCCGAACTCGCGGTAAAAATCGGGGCTGATCACCGTACTCGAGCCCGCTCCGCCTCCTACTTCCACCATATCCGCGGGTGTGCCCACCCACATTTCCGTTACCCGGAGCGTCTTCTCCACGATCGCCTCGAGCATGTGGTGCAGCAGCTCCGGCTCGTCCATCCCCATCAGGATCGAGGTCTGCGTGCCAAATAACGTGCCCAGGCTCTGCCAGGGACTCCCCTGCCCCGGGCTGAACGGATGCGAACGGATGATCCCGTCGTCGCCTAAACGGTCTTTCACCTCCTGCACCGGTGTGAAATCCACCGCCACCGGCACCGGGTAATAGGCATTCCAAATTTCAAAATCCGCCTCGTCCTTCAGCAGGTAACGCGTGCTGTAGGTCGTGATGTCGGAGTGCACCCGGATCGTCCGCAGGCTGCCCTTCGGCGTGCGGATCTCCAGCGCCTCGTTCCGGTTCCCGTAGGAATCCTCCTTCAGGATCGTGCTCCGGATATCCCAGTTCGCCAGGTCCGCTTCATCATAGACGTAACGCGGGTTCACGCAGATCGCGGTGTCCATGTCGAAACGGGCATACGCTCCCCACCAGTCCATTCCATCCAGGTAATGGTCCAGATAATTCGGCATCCAACCGTGTACCTGGCAGGGCAAACGGTCCGGCCGCTCGTTGTTCAACGCGCACAACATGCGCTCCCTCTTGGTCATAACCCCACCTTATGCCCCGACGCCCCATTTTTCAATATTCTAATAATAAAACGGCCAGATTTTTGCCCTTTCTTTTCCCTACATTCACCACCCTACCACTCCGCGACACTCCCGTCCTTGTAGCGCCACTGCGGCGTTTTCCAGTTATGCGCTGTCCGGCTTGCCTCTCGGATCCGCTCCTCGTCGAGCTCTATACCGAGCCCCGGTCCGGTCGGCCGTTCCAGGAACCCGTCCTTCACCGCGAAGACGTTCGGCTCTTTAAGGTAATCCAGTAGATCGGCCTCCTCGTTGTAGTGAATCCCCATGCTGGTTTCCTGGATAAAGGCGTTGATGCAACAGAAGTCCACCTGCAGGGAGGCCGCAAAGGCGATCGGGCCCAGAGGACAATGCGGGGCAAGCGCCACATCGTAAGCTTCCGCAAACGCAGCGATCCGCCGGACCTCCGAAATCCCGCCCGCATGGCTGAGGTCCGGCTGGACCACGTCCACCCCGCCCTCCGACAGAAGCTGCTTGAAGTCCCATCGCGAAAACAAGCGCTCCCCGGTCGCAATCGGCGTCGTCGTATACCGCGCAACCTCCCGCAACGCCTCCGGATTTTCCGGCAGGACCGGCTCCTCGATAAAGAGCAGACCAAAGGGGTCCAACTCGCGAACCAGCCGCTTGGCCATTCCCCGATGCACCCTTCCGTGAAAGTCCACCGCGATCCCGAACTCCGGACCCACCGCATCCCGCAGTGCCCCGATTCGTTCGACCACCGCTTCCACTTTCGCCGCTGAATCAATCCATTCCAACTCCTCCGAGGCATTCATCTTCACCGCCCCGTAGCCCAGTCGGATCCGGGCCCGCGCCGCCTCGATGAGGTCCCCCGGGCGATCCCCCCCGATCCAACCGTAAATTTTCAACCGGTCCCGAACCTTTCCGCCCAACAGTTCATGAACCGGCACCCCGAGCGCTTTTCCTTTCAGATCCCACAACGCCTGGTCCACCCCGGCGAGCGCGCTCATCAGCACCGGACCCCCACGGTAAAAACCTCCCCGATAAATGCACTGCCAGATATCCTCAATCTCCCGTGGATCCCTCCCGAGCAGTTCCTCCTCCAACTCCCGGACCGCTGCCTCCACCGTTCGAGCCCTTCCCTCCACCACCGGTTCCCCCCATCCCGCCAATCCGGAATCGGTCTCCACTTTTAAAAATAACCAACGAGGGGGTACCCGATAGAGATGCAGGGCCGTTATTTTCATGATCCCCTTTTAGGCGATTCCGCCCCTCTCGTCACCTCCAGAATCAGCGCACCCACCCACGATTCCAGACCGGAAACTTCACATCCCTTTTACCATCCTCCGCATTGACTCTTCATCTCCCAAGACAAGGATTAGGCCTGCTTATCTCCACAATGAATCGGCGCATTTCCCTTTTGGCTTTCCTTCTCATCGTTTCGTCCCTCAAAGGGCTCGATTCCATTCCGGCTACCTTTGACCTGATCAACGGCGACACCCTCTTCCCCGTCGACGGAAAAACCTTCGACGATGTGGAATCCACCTTCGGCCCGCGCATCCAAACCAGTGGCGGCAATTATGATTGGCACCGCGGCATCGATATCGACGGCATCGGCAACGAGGACATTCTCGCCGTCTACGATGGACTCTTCTATGACTACCGGTTCTCCACAAGGGGTGGCTACACCGTCATCCTCCGCCACGAACTCCCCTCCCCTGTCAACCTCCTCGGCACCTTGAACTCCCGCGTCTTTTACACCTGGTACCTCCACCTCGATGACGCCGGAACCAGCCCCATCGTCAATACCTGGACCAAATACCGGGACGACCCCGTCAATGCCACGGTCGTCAATAAGGGCACCCACATCGGCGAGCTGGGGGACTCCGGGACGCCTTCCAATGGCGGCACCTATAGCCCCCACCTTCACTTTGAACTCCGCTGGGGCACCCTCAGCTCCCTTGAATTCCAGCTCGACCCCGAGAATTCCGTTACCGTGCACAATTTCGATCCCCACCTCCACCCCATGCTCCTCTTCGAGCCGTATTCCTACGGCGCGAACGGCCCGGGACAATACCTGCAGGAAATTGCCCTCCACGCCCCCATGCACCTCGGCCAGGACGTCGTCTTCGACTACTCCGTCAATGATGACATGCCCCTCCTCAATACCATCGAGGTAAAAATTGTCCCCTCCGGCGGAGGGGCCCCCGTGGACTCCCACACCCTGGACTACAACTTCCGCACCGGCTATGATGCGACCACTCTCGAAGCCCTCGATACCCAGAACCCGGACGACGACCCCTACATGAATCCCCTCGCCTTCACCGATTCCTCCTCCGCCTACCAGACCCAGCTCATCGTTCCCTCCACCTGGATCGAGCCCTACCAGAACGCCGGTTACGATATCGAGGTCTCCTTCACCGACATCTGGGGAAATACCGAAACCTGGTCCTCCAGCCTCACCGCCGTTCCCGAACCCCGTCACGCCGCCTTCCTCCTCTCCGCCCTCGCCGCCGGACTCCTTCTTGCCCGAAGGTTGCGCCCCGCCCGGAACTCCGCCTGACCTGGCCCTTTTCAGGCACTGTCAAGCCCCCTAAGTCGATTTTACTCAAGTTTTTGTAAAATCGGGTCCCGCTTCGAAAAACCGTGCCGCCGCGGTTGAATTCGCCGGATTTTGCGTTCTGTTGTCGGCAGAAATAAAACCAATTCTAATTATGAAAAAAGCAATCACTGTATTACTCGGAACTCTCTTCCTCGCTGGATCCGTCCTCGGATACCAAAGTAAAAAAGTAGTCGAAGCCAATCAGACCATCGTCGAAGTTGCCGCTTCAAACGCAGACTTCTCAACTCTCGTCGCCGCCGTCAAAGCTGCCGGCCTCGTCGATGTCCTCAACAGCGACGGCCCTTTTACCGTCTTCGCCCCCACTAACGATGCCTTTGCCGCCCTTCCCAAAGGAACTCTCGAAAGTCTCCTCAAGCCCGAGAACAAAAACCAGCTGGTCTCCATTCTCACTTACCATGTAGTTTCTGGTAAAGTGATGGCAAAGGATGTTAAAACTTCCAAAGTTGCCACTGTAGAGGGGTCGGATGTCTCCCTGAAAGCATCCTACGGAAAGGTGAAAATCAATAACGCCAATATCGTGATGACCGATGTGGAAGCCTCCAACGGGGTCATTCACGTTATCGACCAAGTCATCCTCCCTCCCATGTAAGCTTTAAATGCTTATCTTAAAAGCCGGTCCTCCTCGGACCGGCTTTTTTTTTGCCTAACACCGAAAACCCACCAGAAAATAAAGCTCATTCAACGCCAGCCCGTGACCTCAGAAGCGTTCGCTGCCGAGTAAAAAGATGGTGGGCGAGACTGGACTCGAACCAGCGACCTCATGCGTGTGAAGCATGCGCTCTAACCACCTGAGCTACTCGCCCCCCGAGGGATTAATAATAGGAAGAAGCGACTGCACACAGGTCAACCCAATTGCGCCCGATCGGATCGCCGAAGTTCACTCGGCTGCACCACCTTCCATCGTGTTTTCGGCTTTCCCATGCTGAAAACCTTACGGCACGAAACACACTTTTATCGCCTTCTTTTCCTTTAAAAGCTGCACTCCTTCCGCGTATTGTTCGAAGGGTAAGGTCTTTGTAACCAGATGCTTCAGGTTCAGCTTCCCGGCGATCACTTGTTCCAAGGCTTCCTCTGCCGCCTTGTAGTTGTGCGGGCGGTAGCCGAGCAGGTAAAGACCCGGGTGCCAGTGCTTCAAACCAAAGGAAACCGGATCCCGGAGCACACCGAAGAGAGCAACCACCTGGTTTGTCCGGTTCATTAAATATTCCACCGCCGGCGCGAGGCCGGTGCAATCCAGTGCGATATCGAGGGCCTCCCCCTTCCGCCGGGTTTCCGGGAAGGCCTCGGGATCCAGCGGATCGAGGGCCCGGTCGACCCCGAGCTTCAGGGCGAGCTCCCG
>CAYQKH010000147.1:2051-7519 GCA_964417945.1 uncultured Opitutales bacterium | reverse complement strand
AGCCTCTATCTGCCGAGCACCTGCGCCTTACCTCGAATCGAACTCTGGTCGAGCGAGCGGCACGCCATGGCCTTTCGCGAGCTTCCAGCGGGGCGCTTTCGGATGGGCTCGCGCGGCGGAAACTCGGACGAAGAACCCCGGCACTGGGTGACGATCAGCCAGCCTTTCTGGATGGCGGAGACGCCGGTAACGCAGGCGCAGTATCGCTTCATGGCGGAACAGTGCCTCGATGCGCTGTCGCAAATGGATGGCAACGACGGCGTCGAGCCCAGCAATTTCAAAGACCGACCCGATCACCCGGTGGAAGAGGTCAATTGGCACGAAGCGCGTGTGGTCGGCGAGTGGCTGAGCGCCCAGCGTGCGTTACTGCCTGAAGGGGTGGAAGCGCGTCTGCCGACGGAGGCGGAGTGGGAGTATGCCTGCCGCGCGGGGACGGAGACCGATTACCACAGCGGAGACGGGGAGGCGGCGTTGGAAGCGGCAGGCTGGTATGGCGAAGATTCTTCTTCGGGCTCGATCCATGCGGTTCGTCGCAAGGCGATGAACGCTTTCGGCCTCTACGATATGCACGGCAACGTGTGGGAATGGTGCTTGGATGCCTGGGATGAGGCTTCGTATGCCAAGCGCGGAGCAATGGGAGAAGATCCTCTAGCCACAGGAGACGGGGACTCGCAGCGCGTCTTCCGCGGGGGCTCCTGGATCAACCTGGCCGGGAACTGCCGCTCCGCGGTCCGCAGCAGGAGCGACCCCGGCCTCCGCGACAGGAACCAGGGCTTCCGCCTTTGCCTGTCCTCCGGTCCGGTGGAAAACCAGCACGCAGTGGTCGGAGACCCCGGGCCGGGCGCGGAGCCGGTGGAGGGAGCCGGAGCGGGCGGAGCCCGCGGAGCAGCGACCGGAACAGGCGGAGCGCAAACGGGCGACTGGTCCGGCCTGACACCTCCGCGAAGCGGCGAAAATTTTTGAGCAACTACCGGACTACATGCCTTATCATCTCTTCCAATTCTCCATCCCGGGTCCTGGTGACCTTCAGGAGCTGAACCGCTTTCTGGAGTCTCAGCGCGTCGTCAGCGTGCAGCAACACCTGGTGCCGTGCCCCTCTGGTGCCGTCCTCACTTTTGTCGTGCAGACAACGGCCTCGCCCGCTGCTCCCGCACGGGAAAAAAGCGAGCGCAAGGTCGATTACAAGGAGGCATTGAGCCCGGAGCAATTTACCCTCTTCAGTCACCTGCGGGAGTTGCGTAAAGAATGGGCGCAAAGCGAGGGCGTCCCCGTCTATACTCTCTTCAGTAACGAGCATCTGGCCGAAATGGTCCGTCGCCCGATCCTGACACGCGCCGATCTCGCCCGCATCCCCGGCGTCGGCCAAGCCCGTCTCGACAAATACGGCGACCCATTGATCGCAGCCCTTCGAACTGCATCGGCAACACCAGGAACCTCTTCAGAACCTTCAACCTAATCCGCAATCGCCCAATTCTAGCCATGAGCGAAAAAATCGACCCGTACAAGCCCTACATCTACCTCCCCGAATCGCAGGATGACTTCGACTGGGAAGCCTGGCCCGTCCCCTCCGGACACGTCACCAAGATCGTCCTCGGTAAACTGGATGAGACCGTAGGAGGCATCACACCACCGCCCGACCTGGCCAAGCGCTTCCCAAACTTGGCGCTACTGCATCTCTGGGGCCTCGACGCGCTCCAGGCGCTGCCCGAACTCCCTGCGGGCTTGAAGGAGCTGGACGTTCGCGGCTGCAAGCACCTCGAAGCGCTGCCCGAGCTGCCGAGCGGGCTGGAGGTTCTGGACTTGGGTGAATGCTCAGCGCTCGCCCCCCGTGCTTTACAGGAAAAGCGTCTTACGGAGCTAACTTACCTTCATTTAGACGGCTGTATACAGTTGAAAGCGAAGGATGTCGAAACGTTGCTGGAAGGCTCAAGTGAGCAAAAGCCATCGCTGCTGCGCGAGTTCACGGCAGCGGGTTGCGACCAGTGGGCGGCTCTGGAGATTCCACCTCTGGCCTCTTTGCGAAAGCTCGTCCTGACCGATTGCTCCGAGCTCCGTAGCCTTGAGGGCTTGGAGGCACTACCTGCTCTCGATCATCTCAATCTCAACGGTTGCGAGAAGCTCGAAGCCCTCCCTTTACTCCATAAGAATCTATATCTCCAATACTTCCTGAACCATGATTGCCCGGCCCTGCGCACCTTTGCGGGCTTGGATGTAAGAACGGTGCATCGGAGCGAGAGTATGGAGGAGAATGTAGCGGAGACCTTCAAAATGCTCCAACGCACTAGGGGCGAACCGGCAGAGCTTGTCATGGCTAAGATCCTTTTTTTGGGCAGTGGCCGTTGCGGAAAAACGACCACGGCAAAAGCATTGCAGTGGTATGACAGGTATCAGGACAACCAGGCACTAGACCCGCACGCAAAACAACCCACGACCCACGGAATTCAGTTTTTTTCCTGGGACACGGATTTTAGCCTGCAAGAAATAAACGCAGGAGTAAACGCTGCCGGGACTGCTCAAATGTGGGACTTTGGAGGGCAAGAACTCTACCACAACACGCACAGACTGTTTGCTGCCGAAGGAGCCCTTTTCGTTATTGTGACCACGGCGGAGGAAACACATGCACAACGGATTAAGGATGAGTTGGCGGAGCAAGGGAATCAACAAGCTTTCAAAGAAGAGAATGAGTTTCGGAAAATTAAGTATTGGCTGGATTATGTGAAAAACGCCCGCGAACCGAAGAAGGTTTCTGATTTCAAGGTTGCTGGCAAAGCACCGGCCATTCACATCGTCTATACCGGAACGACCGAAACGAATGCCGCCAAGCAGGACATATTGAAGCAGGCGGCGGACTACGGCCCCTTGATTCTTTCGGGAGAAATACCGGTTACGGCGATTGATTTCAGCGACCGTCATGGAACAAAAACAGCGATACAAGCAGTGCTGGCATGGGCCAAGCGGAGGCTTGGGGTGAGTGCGGATGAGTTAGGCATTCGCGTGCCCGCACTCGTCAAACAGGCTTCGGATTATGCTAACGAGAAACTAGAATCTAAAAAGGCAAAGGATCATGCTGGATCGTTTGACGAATGGGAGAAGGCGTTATCGGGCCTTCCGGCGAATGATATAAACTGGGATGCAGCCATTCAAACGAGACATGCGGGTGCGGTAGCGCGCCACTTGCATAACTGCGGACGAATCTTCTGGCTGCGGCATTCCCAGATAAGGGACCGCCTCATTTACAACCAAAAATGGGCCATCGACCTGATCTATGGTTTGTTTGACCGGTCTCACCCTGTAGATTTTATTTCTTTCTCGTCGAAGCCGTTTGCCGAAGAAAAACTGCGCAAAATTCTGGAGGACGAATGCCGGACCTACCAGAATCTCGAAAGCGACGCTGAGAAAGATCTATTCGTGGACTATCTTGAAAAATGTAATATCTGTAAACGTATTCATGATGGAAAGTGGATCGCAGTCGCTAGCGCACTGCTGCCCCGTCCCTCGGAAAAAATCCTCGAACCTGCCAACCAGTCGTGGGCGCAGACAATGGGCGAACTCGGTGCCAGTGCCATAAATTATAGCTTCGTCATTGCCGGAAAAGATGCCGTGCTGCTGGGCAATAGTGATTACCTGGATCTGCTGGCGGAGGTCGCCAAACGATTAAAAGAGAAAACGCTCGCGGTGCCGCTTTTAGGGGAGGAGGACGATGCCAAAAGAGAAGGAGCCACTCGTTTTGAGTCAAAGCATCGCTTCCACCACGAGCTTTGGCTTTGGCAAAACGGGTTTCAGAGCAAGATACTAAAAACGAGTTACGGACGGGACGAGACCCTTGAGCAAGTCGTCCTGCGGGTGGCCTGGCGGCCATTCTACCAAGATCCTGAGACGCCAAGCTTCCAAGGAGGACTTTTTATTGAGCTGTTATGCAGTGATGAGGAATGCTATGGATCGCGCCTGGATGAAGTCCTTTTCGGAAAAGAGGCGGTTCTTGGCTTTTTTAAGGATAAGGTTGAGAAAACGGATCTGAGACCAAATGATTTGTCCTTTTTCAGCCTGAACCCGGGTGGTCTCCGCGGATTGACGGGACCGGACTGGACGACACCGTTCCATGGCCCTGCTTCGTCCGATCTGCGCCCGCATGTCGCGATCTCATACCGAAACACTGAGCAAGAGCTGGCCAATGAGATCGAGTCATCGCTCCTTAATGCAGGACTTAGCGTGTTCGCGTATAAAGCCGACGAAAGGGACAAAATCGAGCGGGGTGAAAATGGTACATCTATCGTGGGCATTTATGACCGCCTGCGACATGCCCGCGTCATCATTTTCTTACTCTCCCGTGAGTTCTTCGAGGAGCCTGACCAGTCGATGGGTAAGAACCTTTACACGCCGGTCGAAGTCATCGACGCAGTTGACGCTACGGTGAATGGATACTCGGCGGAGGAGATTAAAAATCTAAAAATTCCGAGTGAGTATCCGATCGAGGGTCGCATGATCAAAGGTCGACCGCCACAAGCCAACATCCTGGTTCGTTCTAAAAACGAGGATCTTGGAACTAGAGAAATTCCTGAATTGATCAAAGACGTTATCAAAAAATATTTAGAAAATGTTGGCCAACCAAGGGCGAAAAGATACGGACTCGAGCCGATGCCTGTCTTGGAAACACGGGAGGATGCAGCAACCCGAAGGATGAATCGAGACTTAAATGCCGTCACTCGATTCTGCGACCTTGTAAGTCCGCAAAACAAACAGCTGGCAACGATTGATCCGAATCGTCCCGACAAATTTGTAGAGTTACTCGGCATGGTGAGGGTCGGGCTCGCGAAAGCAAACGGCAGCAACATCAAAAAGTAGCACCGATGACCCTGCCCACCCCCAGTGAAATGATCTCACACCTGGACCGCTACGTGCGGGGGCAGGCGGATGCGAAGCGAGATATGGCGGTGGCGGTTTACAACCACTACCTTTCTCAAGGGCACCGGGAGTTGTATGGGCGGGACCTGGGGCGTCACCACATCCTGCTGATCGGGCCGACAGGCGTGGGCAAGACCTACCTGGTGAAGACGCTTGCGGACTACCTGGGCGTGCCGGTGGGCTTCAGCAGCGCGGCGGGGCTGGTGGAGGCGGGTTACAAGGGCAACTCGGTGGATACCATCGTGGAAACCCTGCTGGACCGCGCGGGCGGGGATGCGCGGCGCGCGGAAAAAGGCATCGTCTTCATCGACGAGGTAGACAAGATCCGCCGGGGTGAGACCGGGGGGCGCGACGTCAGCGGTGAGGGGGTGCAGAACGCCTTGCTGACGCTGCTGGATGGGCGGCGGACGGAAGGCCACGAAGGGAGGCGCCACCATGCGGTGGATACGGGGCGGCTGCTTTTCATCTGCACGGGCGCATTTGTCGGGCTGCAAGGGATCGTCGAGCGGCGGTTGGGGCGCCAGACCCGGCGGATTGGCTTTGAGCCGCGCGGTCTGGCCGGCGCG
>CAYQKH010000147.1:0-2041 GCA_964417945.1 uncultured Opitutales bacterium | reverse complement strand
TCACGCCAGCGGCGCGCCCCATCTATGAGGCGCTCTGCCAGGCGGAGACTCAGGACCTGGTGGACTTTGGGATGATCCCCGAATTCATCGGACGCTTCGCGACGGTGACCGCCCTGCACGAACTGGGCACCGCAGATTTACGGGCGATCCTGGATGAAGGCATTGAAGACTCGCCCCTCAAACGCCAGCAACGGTTGGCGGCTCTCCACGGCATCGAGCTGGAAATGACTCCGGATGCGCTGGACGCGGTCGCCGAAGATGCCGCCGAACTCAAGACCGGGGCGCGGGGTCTGCACCGGCTGATCGGGCGCATTGTGGACCCCGTCGATCATCGCTGGCCGGAACTGGCGGAAGATGGCGTGACCCGCGTCGTTATTTCACGGCAAACCATCGAAGACGGAACCGAGCCCGAGCTGCACCAAGAGGCGGGATTTTCGCCCCTCAAGCGCCTCGATCCCGAGATCCGGCAGAACTGCCTGAACGGTCTCCCGCCCCAACCCCGGGCAGTGCCCCATGTCGCCAGAGCAAGCGGCATCACGGATACGTCCGGCTGGAGCCCCGAAGACTTAAACAAGTCTTTCGAAAAACTGAAAGCCGAACACTTGGGATGGGATGACCTCGGCGAATCCGCACGAAAATGGTGGAGTGCCTTTGAGGAAGATAACGCGGGAAAGTTACCACTCCTCCACCGCCTGGCCGAAGAGCTGCGCAATCGCAAAGCCACCATCAACGACTTCTTCACCGCCTACGTCTACTCCAATACCAGCGACATCCAAGCCAATTTATATTACCTCGATTACATGCTAACAAAAGAAGACAAGCAGCCCGAAGCGTAACCCAGAAGGGGTCAAACGCAAAATTTAAAGATCCTATCGTGAGCGAAGTGGGATCTTTCCAAATTTTCAGGGTTTCAACCGCCTTCTCCAGTTCTTTCCTCGTTGCAGCTTTTGGCTGCGGTGAAGACGAACCGGACTCTGCACCGGAATTGAAGTCCTTGGATGCAGGTTTCAGCAAACCATCGAGGGGGGGGCGAAGGTTTGCCCCCGGAAATGCCGCTCAACTGCAAAACCCCGTGGTATTCCCGTGCGAGCACGATTCATGCACACGGTTCCTCAGAATATGGTTTCGCTGGGAGAGTGTCGTTGGTATGAGTGAACAACCCGGGGAGCGTCGGAGGCGTTTTCCGGAAGTTTTGCGCCGTAGCACTGGATTGCCCTTGCGGGATTTTCCCTAGTAATCGATGAAGCCGAGGAAGTCGAAGGTCTCTCACCCTACGATGGAGTATCCCGCGCAGGTGACCGTGGTCTATCGTGTAAAAATACTTCCGTAGATCGACGTCCAGAACGATAGCCATATCCTTGTCGGCAGTTCCCTGCGATATCCCCTGGTCGCCTCAGATCCCGATCGGGTGCCAGGTCGTCTTCATTTCCACAAAATCCCCGATCCGATAGGGATCTTCCGCCACTCCCTCATAGCGGCTCACTCGTCGGACATTCAGCGCTGCGTTTTCCTGGATTGTTTTCCAATCGCCATCCTCGATCCCGTAGGCGGCCAGCCCGTTTACATCCATGTGGGTGCACAGGTGTGGCAGCAGCTCCGCAGGGTCACCGGTCAGGATATTGGCGACCCCCGGCGACACATCTGAGGTCGCGAGGATCTCGCCGAAGGTGATCGCCGCGAGGGGGTGCTCCCGCGATGCCAGCGCCACCACTGTATTCCCTCCACAAAGCAAAGGAGCGAGTCCGCCGACCAGCCCGAGAAAACCCTGCCCCGGCTTCGCCAGCAGAACCACCACCCCCGTCGGTTCCGGCATCGTAAAATTGAAATGCGGGCTCGCTACCGGATTCACCGAGCTGAAGACCTGCGAGTATTTGTCCATCCACCCCGCGTAGTAGACCAGCAGGTCCACCGTCGCGTCCACTTCGGCTCCCGCCGACCGGCCGTCGACCCCGCTCCGGACCAGCTCCGAGGCCAGTTGCTCACGTCGGCCCTCCAGCATCTCTGCAATTCGATAAAGAATCTGTCCCTTCAAGGTCGCCCC
>CAYQKH010000146.1:0-7695 GCA_964417945.1 uncultured Opitutales bacterium | reverse complement strand
ATAGACCCCGTTCGCCCGCTCGATTCGTAAACTTCGTGACATGTCCCAATATTCAAAGAGGGGAACATTACACTTACGCAAGTTTATTTTTACGAAATGACCCCTTTTTATTTTTCAAAATAACGGGTTTGCACGGTTTCGGCATCTGGCAGCGTGACCGTCGTTTCCCGACCACGAACGTCATAGGCAAAGGTGTTGACTTGCGAGGGAGCCGTCCCGTCATGCGACGGCGCGGTGATGGTGTGGATCTGGTCATCAGCAAAATAGGTATAAGCTGTTATTCCGTTACGGGCATCGGTCACCGTTGCCAATCGGTCGTGCGCATCGTAACCATAGGTCAAATCTGACAAGACTTCACCGGCCGGATTCGTGGTTTTCCGGCTGGCCATTTGGCCATCCTCATATGTGGCTACCGTTATGAGCCCTTCAGGAGTCGTCGTCGTTTCTTTCCTTTCTCCGCTGCCAGGATATTCAATCCGGGTATAGGTCGTGGCTTCATAAACCGTTTGCCGCCAAAATTCCATACAGAATCAAAAAAACTCACCATTATATACCTTTACTCCTCTGCGAACTCTGCGATCTCCTGTTCATGAAACATCCGGATTAGTTTCGCGGGGGAAGGGAATCGGGATCACCGGACCATGAGACGCCGACATTGAGCGGGCGTTTCTGATCGCCGGCGAGGTAGAGGGTCTGGGTGGGGAAGGCGAAATCGATACCGGCTTCGTTAAAGCGGGTGAGGATTTCGAGGTTCACCCACTCGGAGTATTCGAGGTAGTCCCAGTAGGCCGGGGGGTGATACCAGTAGATGACGAGAAAGCCGAGAGAGGCGTCGTTGAAATCGGCGAAGAAGACCCTTGGCGGAAAGTCGGGATTTGTTCCGCGCTGAAGGACTTTCCCGGTGGATTCCTGAACCGGTTGAGATTCTCCGAGAATGGCCTCAAGAATGACCTTGGCCTCGCGCATTTTCTCGGGCGGGGTGTCGTAGGTGACGGTGATATTAAAAAGACGGCGGATGAAGGGGCGGCGGCCAATGTTGTGGATGGCTTTGTTGGCCAGCTCACCGTTGGGAATGGTGACCTGGTGGCCGTCGAGGCGGCGGAGGCGGGTACTGCGCAAGCCGACCTCCTCGATGGTTCCGTCGTGTCCCTCGTAGTTGATGCGTTCGCCGAGCTCGAACGGTTTGTCGGAAAGGATGACGAGTGAACCGAAAAAATTCTTGATTGTATCCTGGGCGGCGAGGGCGACGGCGAGGCCGCCGATGCCGAGACCGGCGATGATGGAGGTGACCTCTTCCCCGCTGAGGACCTGGGCAATCTGGACAAGGCCGAGCACAACGATGGTGAGGCGGAGGCTCTTCCGGACGACGGGAATGATCATGTCGTCGAGCTTGCTCTCGGTCTTGTTGGTTAAGGATATGAAGTATTGATTTGGAACCTCAACGAGGTGGAAGGCGGTGGCGGTGATTGCAATCGTGAAGACGATTTCGGCAAGACGGAATAGAAAAGGAAAGTAGAGGGGATTGAGGAAGAGGATACCGATATAGAAGCCGATAGACCCGAAGAGGATAAGGGCTGACTTGTCGAGGGCGAGGAGGGCGGCGCCGGAATACTTCCGTTCTTTTTCGAGGAGTTTATTCCCGGATCGCTGGAGGAAAAACGAGCTGATCCTGGCGAGGAGGAAGCCCCCAAAAATGGAGAGAAAAAAGAAAAAGATCTGGAAGAGGGAATTTCCCCCGATTTCGAATTGGGTCACGTCCATGGGTATCATTTAAGCGAGATTCAGGCCAATCTGGCGGCAGAGGGAAAGGATACGGAAAACACCTTCGTTCTGGCGAGAAGGGAAAAATCATTATACATTTTATGCATGAATTTGCAAAATTTGTCTCCAGCTGATCGAAGGCTTTTGGAAGTGGTAGGGGAGTTGGCAATCTGCAATCCCTACACGGGGCGAAGAGAAGAGCTGGAAAGGAAGGTGCTGGGGAAGGCGTATGAAGACCTGCAGGAGGGCGAACCGGCATTTGTGCGGAACGGCGAGAAGATAGCGGGGAAGGCGGAGGTGTTGCTGGGCCGGATCCGGAAGGGCTTAGGAAAGGGAGTGGATTTGGAGGAGGGGCTGAAAGGCAGGGCGGTAAAAGCGGTCTACTTTCTCCTCTTCCACCGAATGAGCGGGGAGTTGGATGAATTGATCGAGGCCTTTTTTAGCGGGCGAGGGACGGCGTCGGCTTTGCGCCTCTACGGCAAACTGGAGCGGGGGCTTACCGAATGGCTTGCGATAAAAGGGGCATGGTGGGTAAGGCCGGTATCGGCGGAGCACCTCTTCGCTTTGTTTTTTCAGATCCGGCGGGCATTTCTGAATACGCACCGTTACATCATTGGTCAATCGGATGCGGCGCGGGGGTTGCGGGCGCAGGTCTGGAACTCGGTTTTGACGCATGATCTGGACCGCTATCGGGATCTTTTGTATGACCGGCTCAACGACGTGACAACGTTGATCACGGGGCCATCGGGTTCGGGCAAGGAGCTGGTCGCCCGGGCGATCGGGTTTTCGCGTTATCTGGCCTATGATCGGGCGAAGGGCTGTTTTGGGGGCAACCCGGGCGAACTGCATTTCCCGATCAACCTCTCGGCCCTGTCGGAGACGCTGATCGAGTCGGAGCTCTTCGGGCATCGCAAGGGGGCTTTTACGGGAGCCTTAAGCGATCGGAAGGGTTACTTTGAAGCGTGCCCGGATAATGGCAGCATCTTTCTGGACGAGATCGGTGAGGTTTCGGCGGGGATTCAAGTCAAGCTGTTGCGGGTGCTGCAGGACCGTGTGTTCCAGCGGATCGGGGAGACGGTAAGCCGGCGATTCGGCGGAAAGGTGATCGCGGCGACAAACCGCGACCTGGAGCAGGAAATGGCCTCGGGGCGTTTCCGGAAGGATTTCTATTTCCGGATCTGTTCGGACCGGATTGAGACGCCGCGGCTGAGGGAATTGCTGAATGGGCGGTCAGAGGAGCTGTATGATCTTTTGCATTCCATCGCGTTGAAAGCGGTGGGAGAGGAAAAGGCGGCGGATCTGGCCGAGCAGGTCGGTTCGTGGATTGAGACCCGCCTGGGCCTGGATTATGGCTGGCCGGGGAATTTCCGTGAATTGGAGCAGTGTTTTCGGAGCCTTCTGGTGCGCGGGAGTTACCGGCCGCCGGATCTGGGGAAGGATGCGGGCGGGGAGTCCGTGCCGGAGCGGCTGCAAAGAGGCGAGCTGACGAACCGGGAGCTGCTGGAGTGGTATTATCGGCGGGTTTACGACCGAACGGGGAACCTGAGCCGGGCGGCGGAGGCGTTGGAGGTGGATCGGCGGACGGTGAAAAAATACCTCGATTTGAAATAGAAGCGGGACCGGTAAGACCGGTCCCGCGTGGGCCCCTTGCCTTGGGCAAGGGGTGGGTTCCATCCAAGGGATCCTCAGATTCAGTGCGTTCCGTGAAGGGGCTGCTGCAGGTAGGGGCCTCCCGAGGTGGCTTGAACTGAGGAGGTGTTGCACCTGGCGAGGAGGCCGACGGCGAGGGTAAAGAACCCGATGCGGAAGAATACTTTCATGAAACGGGGAGGTTTGGATTCGATGGTTGAGTGATTTACTTCCAGTCGCAGACGCGGAGGCGGAGGTTCTTGAAGGCTCCACGGAGCCGGCTGCTGTTTTTTTCGAGGAAGGAGCCGAGGAGAATGATGGTGGTTCCGAGGACGGCGAGGGCGATCCAGCGGTTTTCGGCACCGAAGAGGACGAGGTAGCGGAAGTGGTAGATGGCGCCGAGGACAAGGCCGATGATGCCCCAGCGAAGAAGGCCTTTTTCTTCCATGAGGAAGGCGGCGACGGTGACGAGAATGGAGACAACGATGCAGACAACGGAGGCTTGGGCGCTGGGATCGAAAAACATCTGCCAGGTGACGGAGGCGATGGCGGTGGCGGCGGCAAGGTAACGCCAGACGTGTCCGCGTCTTTCCACCTGGATAGAGGCGAGCACCATGAGGGCGGCAAGGGGGAGAACGAAGGTGTTGAGATCAACCTCCCAGAAGGGGGCACCGAAGGCGCCGTCGAGAAAGAGCAGCCAAGTGATCGCGGCGAGGGGAAGAGCGGCTTCCTGGAATCCGAGGAGACGCTTTCCGTTGATTTTGAACTGCGGGAGGACGTGGAAGGACACGGCGGTGAGGGCGGCTCCGGCGTAAGCGAGAAGGAGGGAATCGATCTCAAAGAGAAGGAGGTTGCGTCCGATGAGGAGGACGAAAGGAGTGAAGAGGAGCCCGCGGGCGACGCGACCTTCGAGGTTTTTAAGGCGTGATTGGGCGGCGAACCAGAGGTGGTCGAGGGCCGCGACGGCTAAGGTTCCGAAAAGGGCAACAGAGAAAACGACGAGGGGATCGCGCGAGGGCAGGAGGAGAAGGCCGTTTGTCCCAAGGAAAAGGAGGCTGAGACGAGTGGCATCCTTTCGGGCGAGGGAAGAAAACCCGACAAAGGTAACAAGGGGAAGAAGGATCCCGGAGAGGGCGAAGGTGGTCCAGAGCACCGGTCCTTCCAACGGAACGAATTGAAAGGCGGCGAGCCAGTCGGGCAGGGTGGCTCCTCCGCCCCGATTGAGCGTGAGGTAAATGAGCCCGCCAAGTTGAACGGCATGCACGGGAAGGAAGGCAGTGGAGAAACCAAGGAAGGTGCGGGCGCCCTTGTCCTCCTTCCACCGGACGACGCAAAAAATTCCGGCGAGGGTCATAATGGCGGTAAACCCGAGGAATCCGTAGAAGCGAAGGATGGCGGTTTCATCCGCCCAACCACTGATAAGGAAGCTGATGGCGGAAATCACGAGGGTGGCTCCTCCGAGGTAGCGAAGGAGGACGGGGAGGTATTGCCAACGAGGTCCGGTTTTTTCCGCGGATGGTTCCTCGTCGGCCGGGGTCGCCCCGGAAGGGGGTTTCGGGTAAACGCGGTAGTGTTCGGGAATGGGAGGAGGGGTATCCGCGAGTTTCTGAGACGGAATGGAGGGGAGGCTTGGTGCGTTCATGGATGGATGGTGTTGATGGATAAAGATCTTCGAGGGTGAGGGAGGGAAACGGGAGGGGTCAGGAGGGATCGATTTTGGTTTCGGACTCCTGGACAAGGGCGTCGAGTTCGGCGGTGAGGTCCGCGACTTCTTCCCCGCGGAGGAACTCCGTTTCGAGGGGGTCGAAATCGGAGGGGGAGTCGGCACTGAACTCGGCCTCGGAAACCTTGATTTCCCACCGCTCAAAAAGGGACTCGATGTCGTCCCCGAAGGAGCCGGAGGTGGCGGCCTGTTCGCGCAAGGCATGGGCTCGGATTTCCCGGGCGGAGAGGGTGTGCTTCCGTCGGCGCAGTTCTTCGATGCGGATTTCGATCTGGCGAACCCCCTCGTGGAGGTCGTTTTCGGTTTTTTCCTGAGCGGCAAGTTCGGCGCGGGCGGGCCCGAGTTCGGCCTCGGCTCTCTTGCTGCGCTTAAGGCATTCGAGGGCCTTGAGTTGGTCTTCCGCGTGAACGGAAAGGGCACGTTCCTTCCACTGGCCGACGTCCGATTCCCGTTTGCGGATGCGTTGCCGGAGGGATTCGGTATCGCGCTGGACGCGTTGGAGGCGGACCTTAAAGCGGGCCCGGGCGTTCTGCGCATCCTCAAGAAGGGATTGAGCGACCGCCTCGTGGTTTTCGATGCGATCGCAGAAGGAATTGAAGGATGCAGTGATGTTGGTGGAGATCTGTTTGAATACTTTTTTCATGTTATGGGTTAGGGTTCGGATCACCTTATGCCAGAACCTTGCCAACCCATTCGTCCTCTGTGGGGCTAAATCTGTAAGTATCTAAAGGGCAGCGGATTAAAAATTCCAAAAAAACCGGCCCCCTTTTTTTTGGGGCGCCGGTTTCAGCAAAAAGAGACCAGTAATATACAAATTTTGTATACCCTGTTCAGGGAGAGAAGCTCAGGTCTATGGGAGTGGAAACTCCTCCATCCACTGGTTGGAGCCGGTCGGAACGGATCCGGTTGCCGCCCTCGATTTCTTCGATGAGGCGTTAGACGTCATCGGGGGAGAAGGGAATTTCAACAAGGAGGTAACCTTGCTGCTCGTATTGAGCTTTATGTGCGGCTTGGGGGTGCCTCTCAGGAAGAGGATCACTGGTTTTGTAGGGTTTCAGGAAAGGTTTGGCTCGCAGGCAGCAAGGAGCTGTTGAAGGGGGGCGGCGAGATCAGCGGGAGAGCCGGAATGAATATCGAAGTGGGGCCCGCAGGATTCGCGGAGGGTTTGGCATCCCCGGTGGTCGAGACGGGCTTTTTGTGGGTCGAGGGGGTTCCAGCATTGGACGGGACAGGGGAGGGCGGCGAAAAGCTCGGGAAGGTCGTAATGGAGGAGGATATTGGGAATGAAGGCCTCGGCGGGCCATTTCCATTGAGGGGATTCGACAAGATCTCGGATGGAAGTGAGGGGTTCCCAGAGGAGAAGGGCGCGGATTTCCTCACCGAGGAGGGCGACATGGGCGGCGACGATTCCCCCCAGCCCGGACCCGCCAACGACAACGGGGGATCGGGCGGTCTTTTCGAAACGGCGGATAAATTGAAGGCACTCAAGGCCGTCGCGGATTCGCATTTGCATGATACTGTCCCCGAGGGCGGCGGTGCTGTAGGCGAGGTAGCGATCGATGGAAGCCCAGGAGGGGGAATCGAAGGGGAAGAGGGCGGGGCGGGAATCTCCCCAGCCCCGGCAGTCGGCGGAGAAGAGGCCGAAGGAGGGACGGTCCCGGTCGACAAAGCGGATGGCCTTGATGAAGGGCCCCCCTCCCTCGATAAAGCGATGGCGCCCTCGGTCATCAAAATGGAGGAGGAGGGGAGGATGGAGACGGTCAACGGGGGTGAGCAGGGACCCATGGATCTCGATCTCGTCCTCGAGGTCGATGCGAACGGATTGAAAATGATGGACCCAGACGAGGAAGGGATCGTTGACGATAAATGGGGGTGAGGGGGCAGGTTTTTCGGGGATTCCGAGAAAGGCGCGGGCGACCTCGCGAAGATCCTGCTTCCGGTTTTCCCGCTCCCGCTGAAGTTGCTGCGTGCGCTTGCCGGAGAGGGATCGCATGTGGACTTCCTGTGAGGGATGGCCCATGAGTTCTTCCGGGGGATTCATGGCGAAGGAGTCAAAGTCGGGATGAACCCGATTTTGCGGGGGATCGGGAAGGAACCAGCGATCGAGGAATTCAACGAAGCGGGCGGCCTGGGCGAGGGTGTAAGCATGGCCGCTCTCATCGATAAAGAAGTCACAGCGATCCTGGTGGCCGGAGGCGGTGTAAAAGTCCCGCACCTCACCGGCAAGCCGGGTGGTGTCCTCGATCCGGAAAACCTCGTCCCCCTGGCCGGCCATAATGAGAACGGGTTTCGGACTGGCGGCGCAAATGAGGTCGATAAAGTCGAGCCCGTCAGGGAATCGCCTCCACATACGACCCTCGGGGCAAGCGGCAAGGCACTGGCGGATGGCACCATTGGCGAGGGGGCTGAGGCAACAGGACGGTGCGGAAACGGCGATGCGGTCGTCGAGGAGGTTGGAAAAGACGGTGGTGGTGCCGCCTCCGGAAACGCCGGTCATGGCGACCCCCCGGGAGAGGTCGACGTCGTCCCGTGTGGCGAGGTAATCGATACAGCGCAGGGCATCGGCGACGAAGAAGCGGTGG
>CAYQKH010000145.1:0-7861 GCA_964417945.1 uncultured Opitutales bacterium | reverse complement strand
GGGCTCGGCGGGCTCCAGCTCCTCCCGGTCCGGGTTCCAGCGCTCACGGAAGACACTGCAGTCGGGCGTCCAGGGCGGAACGCAGGTCACGCACAATTCCAGGACGCAGGCTTCACGGTTGGTGATCTTATGCTCCACCCCCGGAGGAATCGTGACGAGATCACCGGGGCCAAGCAACCGCTTCTCCTCCCCCAGTTCGAGGAAACCCTTCCCGCTTTGGACAAGGTAGACCTCTTCCATTTCCAGGTGATGGTGCCGGATCGAGGCGCACCCAGGGGCGATCTCGATCAGCGCCACGGAATGCCGGCAGCCCTCCGGCCCGACGGCCTTTCCCTGTAATTCATAAATGGTTTCCCCGTGCGCAGCGACAATCGGGTTTTCAATCGAGGCTTTGGATCGGCAGTGCATAACGGAAGACAAACCCGGGAGGGACGTTCTTTCAAGCGATTCGGATCACCGGAAAACCGTTGCTTGCGAAAAACGAAGCGGTAGTCTCAACCTTTTGCAACCCGATCCGGCACCTTGCATCGGAAGGAGAATCCGGGTAAGTTATTGAGTTTTCCCTACCATGAAAGACCTGCTCCAGCCAGAAGCACCGGATTTTTCTCCGCTCGAACGACCCATTTTTACCGAAAAGAAAATCGAGGCGGAGACGGACCGGCTTTTTTGTATGCTCTCGAACGTCGACTGCAGTTCCGAAAAGAAGTGGACCTATGAGCGCTGCCAATCCATCGCTCCACTGACTTTGGAAATTCAGTTTCTCAAGGAGCAGCGCGGGGCCGTTCTTCTCGCCCACAGCTATGTCGAGCCGGAAATCATATACGGGATCAGTGATTACATCGGCGATTCCTACAAGCTGAGCCGGGACGCCCAAAAAGCAAAAGCGGACACCATCGTTTTTTCCGGCGTCGTCTTCATGGCGGAAACCGCCAAAATCCTCAATCCGCGATCCACCGTTCTCGTCCCCGATCGCGGAAGCGGTTGCTCCCTTGCCGATTCCCTCACCGGTGCACAATTACGCGCCCTCAAGGCCCAGTATCCTGATGCCGCCACCGTCTGCTACATCAATTGCAACGCCGATATCAAGGCCGAGTGCGACGTCTGCGTCACCTCCACCAACGTTTATGACATTGTGGCGAAGCTGCCTCAGGAGCGCATCCTCTTCGTGCCCGATCGCCTTATGGCGGAGAACATCCGCTCGGAACTGCGCCGCCGGGGAGTAAAAAAGGAAATCCTCTGCTCCGATGGAACTTGCCTCGTCCACGACCAGTTTACTGCCGACATCATCGAGGACGCCCGTCACCGTTTCCCGGGTTTGCGGGTTGTCTCCCACCCCGAGTGCCTCCCCGAAGTCACCGAGCGCAGTGATTTCGTCGGCAGCACTAGCGCGATGATGCGTTACGTCAAGGAAACCGAGGCACCCTATTTCATGATGCTGACCGAATGCGGGCTTGTCTCCCGCCTCGAGGTCGAAAATCCGGAAAAACACTTCATCGGCAGCTGTAAACTCTGCCCCTACATGAAGCTGAACTCCCTCGAAAAGATCCGGGATGTGCTCCTCCGCCCGCAACCGGATCAGTTTATCGAGTTGGATGAGTCCATCCGGACCCGCGCGGAACGCTGCATCCAGCGTATGTTTGAACTCACCGAGGGATGAACCCCCACTCGCTCCTTCGTGCGGCCCGACCGCTGATCGACGCCGCCCTCGCCGAAGACCTCGCGCAGGGGGACGCCAGCTCCGATCCGCTTTTTCCGGAGGAACATCGCTCCCGGGCCCGGATCGTCGCCCGCGAACCCCTCGTCATTGCCGGACTTCCCCTCGTGGATGCCGTTTTTCAGGCCGTCGACCCGGCCATTCCTTCCGGCATTCGCCTCCGGGACGGGGAATCTATTGACGCCGGAACCCTCCTCTGGGAGACGACCGGTTCCACCCGCAGCCTCCTCCAGGCCGAGCGCACCGCCCTCAACTTTATCCAGTTTCTCAGCGGGATCGCCACCGCCACCGCCCGCCTCGTCGCCGCCGCACGAGAGGGCGCTCCGGAAGTGAGGATCTGCGACACCCGGAAAACCCTCCCCGGCTACCGCCTCCTCTCAAAGTATGCCGTCCGCTGCGGGGGTGGATCCAACCACCGGTTCAGCCTCTCCGACGGAATCATGATCAAGGACAACCACATCGCCGCCGCAGGATCGATTCGCGCCGCGGTTGAGACCCTCAGGCGGAACAACCCTCACACCCTTCGCATCGAGGTCGAGGCCGATTCCCTCGAACAGGCTCGCGAAGCGGCCCTCGCCGGGGCCGACATTATCCTTCTCGATAACATGGACCCGGAAACCCTCCGGCGGGCAGTGTGCGAACTGGGAGACCAAGTCGTGCTCGAGGCCTCCGGTGGCATCACCCTCGAATCCATTTCCGAAGTCGCCGCCACCGGGGTCGACATTATCAGCGTCGGCGCGATCACCCACTCCGCGCCCGCCGTCGACCTTTCCCTCGAATTGCATCCCATCCCATGAAGACCGTTGATACCGATTGTCTCGTCATCGGCTACGGCGCCGCCGGGGGTGCCTACGCCCTCCTCGCCGCGCGCGCCGGACTCCATGTCACCCTCCTCTGTGCCGACGCTCCCCCGAAGGGAGCCAACAGCGATTGGGCCCAGGGCGGCATCATCTTCAGCAAGGAGGAGGATATGCAGCAGTTGAAGGAGGACATCTTCCGGGCCAGTGACTACACCGCCAATCCCGAGGCCGTCGAGTCCCTCGCCCGCTATGGCCCCGAGACCGTGCGCTCCCTTCTCATCGACGAGCTGAAGGTCCCCTTCGACCAGGATGATGCGGGAGACCTGAAATTCACCCGCGAGGGCGGGCATTCCACCAAGCGCATCATCTACTCCAAGGACACCACCGGCCATTCCATCCTTTCCGAGCTGCACCGGGCGGTCGAAAATGAGCCGGGGATTGAGGTCATCCCCAACGCCATCGCCATCGACCTCCTGACCCTCTCTCACAACAGCGTGGACCCCCTCGATAAATATAAGCCGCTGACCTGCGTCGGTGCCTTTTACCTCGATGTCCCCACTGGCGAAACGATCGCCGTTCGAGCCCGCAAAACCATCCTCGCCACCGGCGGCTGCGGACAGGTCTTTCTCCATACAACCAACCAGAAAGGCGCCGTCGGTCACGGCGTCGCCATGGCCTACCGGGTCGGCGCCCGCGTCATCGACATGGAATACATCCAGTTTCACCCGACCGCCTTCGCCAAGAAAAACCAGCCGGCCTTTCTTATCTCTGAAGCCGTCCGCGGGGAGGGTGGGGTTATCGTCAACAGCGAGGGCATCCCCTTCATGGAACACAAACACGAGATGGGCTCCCTTGCCCCGCGGGATATCGTCGCCCGGGCCATCCACGAGGAGGTCACCGCCACCGGCGAATTCTGCGCCTACCTCGATGTCAGCGGAATCCCTGCGGAAAAGCTGAAAGATCGCTTCCCCTTCATCTATGAGCGCTGCCTCCAGGCCGGGGTCGACATTACCAAAGAACCCATCCCCGTCAGCCCCGCCGCCCACTACCTCTGCGGCGGTATTCATACCGATATGCAGGGACGCACCAGCATCCGCAATCTCAATGCCATCGGGGAATGCGCCGGGACCGGCCTCCACGGGGCCAACCGCCTCGCCAGCACCTCCCTTCTCGAGTGCTTCGTCAGCGCACGCCTCACCGCCGAGGCCGACTCCCGCGACCTCGCCGAGAACCATTTTTATCTCCCCGAGATCAAGCCCTGGACCAGCCCCGAGCGCGTTCCCAATACCACCCTCATCAAGCAGGACCTCGCTCTCATCAAAAACACGATGTGGAACTATGTCGGCCTCATCCGCTCCCCGCGCCGACTCGAGCGCGCCCGCCGTATCCTCAAGGAACTCAAGGCCGAGGTGAACCTTTTCTATGCCGGCTTTCGCCTCAACCGGCCCCTCCTCGAATTGCGCAACGCCCTCCAGAACGCTCAGATGATCGTCTACGCCGCCGCCTTGAATCCCGTTTCCAAAGGCTGCCACTACATCGCCAGCGATACCGGGGAGTCCCCCAAGCCTGTCACTCAGAAAGTGTGAAGTCGGGAACCGTCGGGAAACTTCCGCCTTCACCAGAGGTCATACCCTTCTACTTGACCTTCTTCCGCATCCTGCCGTAGGCAAAAACCTCCGTTTTTCGATCCCGGCGTGAAATTCCTTTTTCTCATTTCCCTCGGCGTTCTTGCCCTCAGCAGTCTGGTCCTCCACCTGACCCTTCCCGAGCAGGTCTCCGACCGGCCTGTCCTGTATTGGGTAACCCACAACGACCCTATCCGGCAGGAGACCCTCGCCCTCTTTTACGAGTGGCGCGAAGAACAGGGGCTGCCCCCGGCCAAGATCCTTATCGATGTCGCCACCAGCGGAACCCAGAAAAAACTCGTCCAGGGCGTCTCTGGCATGAGCGCGGACCTCCTCGATCTCTTCGGTCACGAAATCCAGACCATGTACAAGTCCGGCATGCTCATGGATGTCACCGAGCAGGCCAAGGTCATGGGATTCGGGCCGGAGATGACCTACGAGGGCATGCACGCCTACATTACCAATGAGGGCCGACAATACGGCTTCCCCAGGAATGTCGGCAACCACCTCCTCTGGTACAACAAAAACACCTTCGACCGCCATAATCTTCCCTATCCCCCCTCCCAATGGACCTGGGAGGAATTTGAAGAGCAGGGAAAACGCTTCGTCGAGGTGACCAACCCACCGGGCACACGGGACCGCAATTTCTTCGTCTACCGGCTCAACCCCAATGTCCTCCGGCGTAGCCTCGGCACCGCCGTCTACAATGAAACCCTTACCCGCTCCGACCTTGACGACCCCCGCAACGCCGAGGTCTACCGCAGGCTGGCTTACTGGACCAACGAGCTCCGTCTCATGCCTTCCCGCGTCGAGGCCGAAAGCTTTTCCGCGGGAGACGCCGGTAAAGGCTCCACCTTTTTCCTTTTCCACAACGGCCGCTACGGCATCATCGACGCCGGGCGTTGGGGGCTCATGCGCTTCCGCCCAAACGGAACCGAAAACCTCGGGGTTTCCGAGAATCCCCACAGCGGCTTCCCCAACGAGATCCTGGGCGGCGGCAGTGTCGGCATCTACAAAAACACCGACCATCCCCAGGTCGCCCTCGAGTTCCTCCAGTTCCTCGCCTCCGAACCCTATAATGAGCAAATTGTGAAATGGTCGGATTCGCTTCCTCCGGTGCCGAAATACGCCGAGTCCGAATCCTTCCTCCGCCCAACCGATTTTCCTAATGAGTGGGAAGTCCACGAGCCATTCGCCCGAGTGGCGCACTCCACATCCATACCCTTTGATATCTCCCCCTATCTCGTCCATTCCTATGTGTCCCGGACCGATCGCAATGCCGTCGACTCCGTCATCCTCGGGCGGATGTCCCCGGAAGACGCCGCCAATGATGCCGCCAAGCGCATCAATCAGGCCATTGATACCCGCATCAATCGCGACCCCCTGCTTCTGGAACGTTGGCAAGCCGACTGGGCCCTGCAGCAGCAGATCGACGCGCGCCTCGAGAAGGGCGAACCCGTTCCCCTCTCCTGGATCAAAAACCCCTTTCACCGGAAATACTATGCTCATATTGGGCTCCTCATTCCCGATGAATAACTCTGCTTTGCCCCCTTATTCTTGACGGCGGGAAGTTCCCCCTATCCTTCATAATTGCGGCAACCTTCTGACGCCCCCCTGTTCCCGAAAAATGAAATACATCTTCCTCTTCAGTTTTGTATTTTTATCGCTGGGCAGTGCCTCTCTCTTTTTTACGCTGCCGGAACAACGCACCGGTATGCCGGTGCTCTACTGGGGAACCCACGGAGATCAGGTCAAGCAAGCGACTATTGAGCTTTTTTATGAGTGGCGGGAAGAGAAAGGTCTTCCGCCGGTCGAAGTCCGCATTGATATCGCCAACTCCGACCAGACCAAAAAGCTGATCCAGGGTGTTTCCGGCGTCGCCGCCGATTTTCTCGACCTCTACAACTCCCAGACCAACATCATGCAGAACACCGGCATGCTGCTCGATCTCACCCCGTATGCGAGGGAATACGACATCGCACCGGATAGGACCTACGAGAGCGTCAAAAACTACATCATGATCGACGATCGCCAATACGGATTTCCCCGCAACCTCGGTGTCTCCATGATCTGGTACAACCGCGAAACGCTCCTCCAATACGGAATGGAGGACCCGCCGGAACGCTGGAACTGGGACGAATTCGAAGCCTACGGGATCCGCTTCGTCGAGGCCGCCAACCGCGACAGTAATGAGAAAGACCGCAAGTTCTTCATCGACAACGTCAACCCCGAAGTCTTCCGCCGCGGGCTCGGGCTCTCCACTTACAATGAAACAATGACCACCTGCATCCTCGACGACCCACGCAACGTCGAGGTCCTTCGCCGCATCCAATACTGGAACCAGGAGCTCCGCCTTTTTCCCACTCGGCAGGAAGCCGACGCCTATGCCTCCGACGTCAGCGGTTCGGGGGCGCGGTTCTCCTTCTTCGATGAAGGTCGCTACGCCATGCTCAATATTCCGCGCTGGGCCCTTATCATGCTTCGCCCTCGCCTCGAGCAGCGCGGCCGCCCCTTCGACCTCGGCGTCGTCGAAACGCCGCACTCCGGATATCCCAATATTCATGTCAGTATCGGCGTCATCGGGATTTACAAAAAATCCGAACACATTCAAGAATCCCTCGAATTCCTTCAATTCCTCACCAGCGAACGCTTCAACCTCCTCGTCGCGAAGAGCGGAGATTCCCTTCCGCCCGTCCCCGAGTTCGCTTTTCACCCCGCCTACTACCAACCCCCCGATTACCCGGAAGAATGGGGGCTCCACGAACCTTTCGCCAAAGCCGCCCGCGAAATCGCAATTCCGGTGAGCATTTCTCCCTACGTCGTCGATTCCCAGATTCAACGAATACAGATCAATTCCAGTGACGCCCTTTATGCCGGGCAAATCACTCCGGAGGAAGCGGCCCGGGAACAGGCCCAACGAATCAACGACAACATTCAACTCTCCATTTCCCGCAACCCCGCGCTCGCCAAACGCTATGAAAAGGAAACAGCCCTCCAGAAAAAAATCGATGCCTATCGCGCCGAGGGCAAACCCGTTCCCGCTTCCTGGATTAAAAATCCCTTTCACCAAAAATACTATCGCGATATGGGGTGGATCCTCAACGATCCTGATTCCGAATGAACCAACGCACGAGAAGTAGACTGCTGGTCGCCCTGGCCTTCCTCCTCCCCAATATTCTGGGCTTCCTTGCTTTCACCTGCATTCCCATCCTGCTCAGCTTCACTCTGGCTTTTTCCGATTGGAATATCTTTCGCCATAATATCTTCAAGACCGACCCACTCCGCTTCGTCGGGATCGAAAACTTCTTTCAGCTCCTCAATGACCCGGACTTCTGGCAGGCCCTCGGGAATACCTTCTTTTTTATGATGGGCCTTCCCTTCGCGGTCATGGGGAGCCTCTGTGCCGCTCTCATCCTCACCCGTGCTACCACCCGCCCGAAGTCCTCGAAAATCGCCGTCATCATTGCCTCCACCGTAATGGGGGTGAGCGCGCTTATTCTCTTCCTTGGCGGGTTCTCCTTCAGCGCCCTCAGTTTCATCTTCATCTTCCTCGCCTGCAGTATTTTCATGGGCGGAATCCTTTCCGGAGGAATCGTCTACCGGACCCTCTTTTACCTGCCCCACTTCACCGCCGGGGTCGCCACCTTCATCCTTTGGAAAAAGCTTTACAACCCCTACACCGGCCCCATCAACGACGGCCTGGGCGGCGTCCTTGCGGGGGT
>CAYQKH010000144.1:6383-7890 GCA_964417945.1 uncultured Opitutales bacterium | reverse complement strand
GCACCGCCGACGGCTTCGCGATGGCACCCTACATCCGCGAATCCCGCCGGATCCAAGCCCTCGTGACGATTACCGAGGAGTCCGTATCCGCCGCCCTCCGCCCCGGTGAAACCTACGCCGCCCGCTGGGAGGACTCCGTCGGGATCGGCTACTACCGCATCGATCTCCACCCCTCCACCGGCGGCGACAACTACGTCGATGTCATGAGCCTGCCTTTTCAAATTCCGCTCCGCAGCCTCATCCCCGTAGCGACCGAAAACCTCCTCCCCGCCGCCAAGAACATCGGCACCACCCACATCACCAACGGTTGCTACCGCCTCCACCCGGTGGAGTGGAATATCGGGGAGTCCGCCGCCGCCCTCGCCGCCTTCTGCCTGCGCGAAAACCGCCTTCCCCGCGAGGTCGCCCAACATCCGCGCCACCGCGAATCCTTCCAGAAGCACCTCTCCGAAACCGGCGTCGAACTCGACTGGCCCGACAACCTCAACCTCGACCACAGCGACCCCCACCGCCACGCGATGAACCCGTAGGAGACGGTTTACCCGTCGACCCATCGCCACGCAACAAATCCATCAACCCTCTCCGCAGAAAACCCCTCCAAGGCAAGCCCCTCGTCCGCAAACAAGCCAGGTCCCTGCAGGATTCATCCCACCAATCGCTTCGCTGCGGCAATCATCTCGAAAATCCCCTTGTCGCTCAATATCCGCACGGCGGGGGCCACCCCGTACCAGTCGTTCTGCTTGAAGGACCCGGGGTCCGGAATGTAGTTGAGGTCAAAGTTCGCGAGCGTGGTCACCCAGACGGAGGGCACCCCGCCCGCCAATTCCGGTTTTACCGCCATCAGCTCCAACCCGATCCGGTGGAACCATTCGCCAGGGACGAAAAGCAGCTGGAGCGGACCCACTCCCAGCCGGATCAATTCCACCGGCATCCCCTCCGGTTCGAGGCACTGGCAGAAATCCAGCCGCTTCAAGGCCATCCGCCACTCATGGTAATCCCCGTATTCAAGAGTCTCGCTCCGCCCAAGACGCCGGGCCAAAGGTCCGGATAAGGCTTCAAAGCGCGCCCGCGCCTCCTCGACCGGCTCCATCCATTCCCCCGCCTCGAAGTGATGGAGTTCCCGCTCAATTTCCAAATGACCTTCCACCACCGTAGCCGTGGAAAAAGCCTCGAGGAGCGCCGCTCCCAATCGCACCCCGAAACCGGCGACCTCCTCGTCATTCCCATCCGCGCAGAACTTCCCCGTATTGATATCCCCCGCACAACCCATCCAGTAGATCAGGGGAACGGCGTGGCCCCGTTTCCGCGAAAAATACCGTTCCGCGAAGCCCGGAAAATCCGGCGCCGCGAAGGACACCTCCCCTCCGCCGTAGGCCGTCGGGTGGCAGGCGTAATTGGCGATCAGCGTCCGCGGTTCACCCTCGGGGGTGCAGATCGCAAGGAGCCGCACCATCGGGTCGATCGAGCCCACGGGCCGGGCACGCAGTTCCGAATCCTCCGTCCACGA
>CAYQKH010000144.1:5996-6373 GCA_964417945.1 uncultured Opitutales bacterium | reverse complement strand
GGCGGTTGGAGCCCACGTTCCGGACTTCCGCCATCCCTAACTTAAGGAGAGCCGGGGCCGCCGATTCCCGCGCCCGCAGGGCGGCCTCTGCGCACGCTTCGATCACCCGCTCCATCCAATTCGTATCCAGAAGATCAATACCCCATTCCGCCGCTTCCCTTGCCTGGCGGGTCCACACCCAAGGCCCCGCATGGGTATGGGTGGCGGTCACGACGACCGACTCCCGCGGCAGGGGCACCATCTCCGCGACCCGGTCGCGAACGCGCTCGAGAACCTCCCCGACCAACCCGACGACCTCCACCGAGATCAGGACGACCTCGAAGCCGCCGGCGTCCTTCAAGTAAAGCGCCCGTGCCGCAATCGGATCACCCGGGAGG
>CAYQKH010000144.1:5446-5986 GCA_964417945.1 uncultured Opitutales bacterium | reverse complement strand
GTGGTGGCGGCCAATGGCGACATCTTAGTGGCCGACGGCCACGGCTCCGGCCCTGACGAGCCGGCCAACAACCGCATCGTCAAGTTCTCGGCAGACGGCACTTACCTCATGGAGTTCGGTGTGGCCGGCAGCGGCACGGGCGAGATCAGCGAACCTCATGCGCTGGCCATGGATTCCCAGGGGCGGCGAAATATCCGCGTCTGCGTAACCAGAACTGAACATGATCCCTCCATTTGGCAGAGAGGTGCCTCCTCCTTCAAGCTCCTCTTTTTCCGGACCGCAGCCCCGACCGAAATAACCGTCTGCGCCTCACCGCTCCCGCATGACGGTAATGGAGCACCACTCCCCCTCCTCCTCAGCCTCAAGGACAGCGCCCTCCGGCCAGGCGAGGCGGGCCGCGCGCACATAATGCTTCTCGAGGGCGAGCCGGTCCACCGCCAGCACCCCGCTGAGGATGAGCCAGCCGCCGGGACGAACCGCACCCAGCAGCTCCATCACCCAGTCGCGGAGGACTGGGGTGTCAATATTCGCCACGACGAC
>CAYQKH010000144.1:0-5436 GCA_964417945.1 uncultured Opitutales bacterium | reverse complement strand
AGTTTGTGAACGCGCTTTGTTCGGCCACTCAAGTTCGCCACGACGACGTCGACCGGCAAATCCGGCAAACCCGCATCGATGTCGGCGGTGACGAACGCGACGGTTTCCTCAAGGCCGTTGAGGGCGGCGTTCTCCTCGCTGATCCGGACGGCGTCGGGATCGATGTCAAAGCCGGAAACCCATCCGAAGCCAAGGCGCGCCGCCGAAAGGGCCAGCAGCCCCGAGCCGCAGCCTGCGTCGACAAGGCTGCGCGTCTCCACCTCGTTCGCGCGGGCATAAGCCATGAGCTGGCGGGCGCAGAGACGCGTGGTCTCATGGCTTCCGGTCCCAAAGGCCATCCCGCTATCGAGGATGACGACCGCATCCCCGGGCTCGGGCTGAAAACGGTTCTCCTCCCAGACCGGAACCCAGACCAACCGGCCGAAGCGCCGCAGTTGCAGGTGGTGCCGGTAGGACTGCTTCCAATCTTCATCGGCCGTCGTCCGGAACGCGGACGGGCCCAGTCCGGGCACGGCCTCCTCCAGCGCCGAAACTCCGCTTCGCGCCGATTCCTCCGAATCAAAATACCCCCGCAGCACGGGCTCCCCCCCCGGGTAGGCGACGAAGGACCAGGGCGTCTCCGGGTGCTCATAGCAATAGCCCTCCGCCAGGTCGGCAAGGACCGGATCCGAAAGCTTGTATCCGACCTCGATCATCGGCCCTCACGGCTCAGCCGCGCGATGATGGAAGGAAGGAGTTCGTGCTCGGCCGCATGGACCCTTCCTTCGAGGGTGGCGAGGTCCTCCCCTTTACGAATGGTCACCGATTCCTGCCCGATAATGTCCCCGCCGTCCACCGTGTCGTTCACCCAGTGTACCGTGCAGCCGGTCTCCGCCTCCCCCGATTCGAGAGCGCGCTCAATCGCATGAAGGCCTGGATACTTGGGGAGGAGGCTGGGGTGCAGGTTAATGATTCTTCCGGAAAAAGCTTCGAGGAAGCCCCGTTTAATCACCCGCATAAACCCCGCAAGGACGATCAAGTCCACCTTCCATTCCTCCAGTTGCCGGATGTAAGCTGCTTCCGCCTCACCTTCGAGTTTTGTCTTGAATGGTGCCGCCGAAAAGAATCGGCTTTCCACTCTAAAAGCGCGTCCATGCTCCAGAATGCCTGCGTCCTCGCGATCGGAAAGGATACCGACCACCCGGGCCCTGCCAAGCCGGCCGTCCCGCTCCGCCTCAAGAATAGCCCGCGCGTTGCTGCCCCGTCCCGAACCCAGCATCGCCACGCGGTAATTCATCTTTCTGCTCCTTAATCGAAAAAGCGTTTCGCTTTCTCAAAAAAGCTCGCTGAAACCGGGTTATCCTCATCGTTGCAAGCCACGGAAAAAGCCTCCAGCTTTTCCCGCTGCTCCTTCGTGAGCTTCTTCGGGACCTCGATAACGACCCGGACGAGCTGGTCGCCACGCCCTCCCCCGCGCAGGTGGGGCATGCCCTGCTCCCGCATCCGGAAGACCGTACCCGATTGCGTGCCGACCGGGATCTTCAGGTTCCCCTTCCCGAACAGGGTGGGAACCTTGATCGTGCCGCCAAGCGCCGCGACCGTGTACTTGATCGGAATCTCACAGAAAAGAGAATCCCCCTGCCGTTCAAAGACATCGTGCTCTTTGACATGGATGATTACGTAGAGATCGCCGGTCGGCCCGCCATGGCTTCCCGTCTCGCCCTTGCCCTGTGAACGGAGACGGGAACCGGTGTCGACCCCCGCCGGGATCTTCAGCTTGATCGTGCTCGTTTCCATGACCCGGCCCTCGCCACCACAGTTGGCGCAGGGCTTTTCCACGGACTGGCCACTGCCCCGGCAGCGGGGACAGACCTGCCGGATCGTCATGAATCCGCGCTGGGACATGACATAACCTGATCCTCCGCAATCCGAACACGTCACCACCGCGGAACCGGGAGCAGCGCCCGATCCTCCACAGACCCCGCAGACCACCGTCCGGCGATAACGGATTTCCTTCTCCGTTCCCCGCGCGGCCTCCTCCAGAGAAATTTCCATATCATAGCGCAAATCCGCGCCACTCTCTGCGCGGCGTCCACCGCCGCGACTCCCCATGCCGCCGCCGAAGAACTCCTCGAAGATGCCCCCTCCTCCGCCACCGCCAAAAACTTCGCGGAAGATTTCGAAAGGATCCACCTGCATGCCGCCTCCACCACGCATACCCCCCATTCCCCCCTCGAAGGCGGCATGTCCGAACTGGTCGTAAGTCTGGCGCTTCTCCGGATCCTTTAGCACTTCGTAGGCTTCGGAGACCTTTTTGAACATCTCCTCGGCCTCGGCATTCCCCGGGTTCTTGTCCGGGTGGTATTTCACCGCCAGTTTGCGGTAAGCCTTCTTGATTTCGGATTCGCTCGCATCCCGCGAGACACCGAGCAATTCATAGTAATCTTCTTTTGCCATACCTCAGGATTCCTTCCCGGCCTCCTCCGGCTCTCCGCCGCCTTCCGGACCGCTGGAAACGACGACCGAAGCCGGGCGCAAAAGCTTGTCATTGAGGAGGTAACCCACCTTCAGAGTCTGAACCACCGTGCCCTCGGCTAACTCCTCGCTGGGACAGGTGCTGAGGGAATCGTGAAAATGTGGATCAAAGGATTCGCCCTCCGGATTAACTTCCTTCAACCCGTGGTCCTGCAGGGCGGTCAGAATCTGGTTCCCGACCATCTCAAAGCCCTTCACCACCTCTTCGAGATTCTCTTGCGACGTCACGGAGTTCATCCCCAGCTTCAGGTTGTCCAGCGCCGGCAAGAGCGATTCAATCACTTCGGCCGCCGCGGACCTCCGCAGGTCCTGCCGGTCGCGGGCCATCCGTTTGCGGAAATTGTCCAGCTCCGCCAATGCTCGCAACGAACGCTCGTGCATGGCCTCCGCGCGCGTTTCGGCTTCTTCTAACTTCAGGAGAATTTCCGAAAGCTCGGTGTCCGGGTTGGAGTCGGCATCCGGGGTTTCCCCTTGCGCTAGCTCATCGGCATCGGATTCCTCCGGTGCGGAAGCAACATCTTCTGGTGGAGATTTTTCGTCAGTCATAGGCTTTTAGAGAAAAATCTTCCACTCCGTAAAACAAGGTAATTCCTACCGAATTTTTCCCGGAACGCAAGTCTGCGAGCCACTGAGCGTTCCTGTTTGATGAAATGCAGACCAGGGATAAACCGCTTCAAGAGGAATCCCCCGGAGATCCGTTTTGGTCTGCCCTCCCTAACATAAGAACAGATTTAGCACTCGTTAAGTTTATCTAAAACCCGTGGCCGCGAAAGGCTTCAGCCTGAACCTCGCTCATTCCGTTAAGGATTCATTTCAAAGCGGCTTTCCGGGCTGCGATGTGCGCCGGTGTCGTTCCACAGCAACCGCCGACAACATTGGCCCCCGCTTCGGCAATTCTCGGTCTAGCCATGTTCGTCGATAAAAATTGAATAGAACTTCTAGGGCTCTCCTACAACCTCTACCCCTAGCCAAAAGCAAAGGGGAAAGACCCTTCCGGACAACGTCTCGTTGGCGGATGCCACCCTCGTTCTATTCATAGGCTGATTCGCGACTTCCAACGGAGTGGACCTAGAGAAAGCGGTCGGTCACGAGGACAACCCCGTCTTCCGCCACCCGGCAGGCAGAGGCGAAACCCGCCGCGATGAGGACGTTACGCCCCGGGCCCAGCTCGATTTCCCCGTCCTCAGTATCCGAAAAGCGGATGCTTCCGGAGACGACGTGAAGGAGGGCCGGTCCGTCCTCGAAGAGATCCGGGGTCTCGTCGGCGGAGACCTCCCATTTCCGGATCCGAAATTCCGCGCAGTCGGCGAGGACGCCGCTCTGCCCCTGCGGGTGGAGGGCGTCGGGCTCGAAGTCCTCAAAATCGATCGACCGCATGGACTGCTCCACATGCAGTTCCCGGGGCTTTCCGTCGAGGCCGACCCTTCCCCAGTCATAAACCCGGTAGGTGGTATCACTATTCTGCTGGATCTCGAGGATGAAATTCCCGGCATCAATGGCGTGAATCCGCCCGCTCTCCACAAGGATGGAATCTCCCTGCCGCACCGGGATGGTGTGCACGAGGGATTCCAGAGTCTGCCGCTCCAAGGCCGCCTCGAAATCCTCGCGGGTCGCGCCTTTGCGCAGGCCGACGAGCAGGTTGGACCCCGGTTCACAATCTGCGATAAACCAGTTTTCCGTTTTCGGTTCCCCCTTCAGGGCTTCCGCGACGGTTGCCGGGGGATGCACCTGGAGGCTGAGCCGTTCCTTGCAGTCCAGCCATTTTACGAGAATCGGGAAGCGGCTTCCGGGCAGGTAAGAGGAGCCCAGGATGGCTTCACTCTCCGCCTCGAGAAGGGCCTGTAGCGTCATGCCCTCAAAGCGACCGCCGACCACGACGGACTGGACGTCCTCGCGGTCCACGACCTCCCAGCTCTCGCCGATCGGGCGATCGAGGGGAAGGACCCGCCCAAAGCGGGTTTCCAGTTTGCGCCCCCCCCAGACCCGCTCCATTGGGACCGGTTGAAATCGAAATAGGCGATTCATCCTCGAAGTCTGGTCGGTTTCCTTCAAGCGGGTCAACGAATCTGTCCTCGCCCGGGAAGTTTTTGGTTTAAATGGACAACCGGAATCGCTAGAACAAATCTTTTTTCCAGACGACAACACCCACGATGGCTCCTGCCAAAGAAAAGCGTAAAGCCCCTCAGAAAAAGAAGCGTAGGTCGCCTTTCTCCGCCAACCCGAAACGGAGACGAATCCGTCCGGTTGGGGCTCTTGTCACCTTCCTCCTGGGCGGGCTTTTTCTCGCGTCCCTTTTCTTTTACCATCCCTCGCAGGACCCCGGCCTGACCACCGAGGCGGAACCCAACGAAGTTGTCGGCAACGTTGGGGTGGCGATCGCCAAGTATAGCCTGTCCTACTTTGGCCTCGCGGCCTGGCTCATCCCCTTCCTCTTTTTCTGGCTGAGCTACCTCTTTCTCTTCCGGAGGGGCTATATGGTGAATTCGTCCCGGTGCTCCTCCGCCGTGCTAACTCTGGTTTCCTTGACCGGAATCTTTGAATTCATCGGCTCACGGATCTGGACAAACTACCACCAGGCTTTTCCCGGCGGACACAACTATTTCCGGCAGTTCGGCATGGGGGGACATTTCGGGCAGCTGATCTTTCAGGACACCATCGCCACCCAGGTCGGGGTCTGGTTCGGCTTCCTCCTCCTCCTTTTCATTTTCATTCTCGGGGTCCTCCTCACGTTCACGAACCGCATCCAGGACTTTTTCCTGTCGATTCCAGACAGGTGGACTGCTTATGGTAAAAACCGGCACCGCCGGGCGGAGGAGCATAAAAAGGAAAAGCGACTAGCGGAAAAGCAGCGCCGCCAGGAACGGGAGCACATAAAAAAGGAAAAAACCGAAGCACGGAAACACGCCAAGCTGGAAAAGAAAA
>CAYQKH010000143.1:0-7966 GCA_964417945.1 uncultured Opitutales bacterium | reverse complement strand
AAAAGAAGGCCAAACCGAAGGCAAAGAAGCCGGAGGGTCCGGCGCAGAAATTCGATGGCCTCGGCTCCACCCGGAGGATGGCTAAAGGCTCGGGGGGTGGGGGAAGGAATCGCCGGAAGAAGAAAAAATGATTGCGAACGGGGATGGAAAGGCTGTTCTTTTAGCCTCAACTTAGAAAGAGGATCTTATGTCAGGACACAGCAAATGGGCGACGACGAAACGGCACAAGGCGACGGTTGATGCGAAACGCGGCAAGATTTTCTCGGTCATCTCGAAGGAGCTGACGCTCGCCGCGAGGGATGGGGGAGGCGACCCGGAAATGAACCCGCGTCTGCGGACGATGATCCAGAAGGCAAAGGCGGCGAACATGCCAGCAGACAACGTCGAACGGGCGATCAAGAAAGGGACCGGGGAAATCGAAGGGGTCACGATCGAAGAAGCGGTCTACGAGGGCTACGGCCCGGGCGGGGTCGGGTTGATTGTGGAAGTGACGACGGATAACAAAAACCGATCGGCAAGCGAGGTGCGGAGCACTTTTTCCAAGCACGGAGGGAACCTCGCGGGTGCGGGAGCCCTTGCCTTCAACTTCCAGCGGAAAGGACAGATCCTCATTGGAAAGGGCAAGACGACGGAGGAGCAGCTGATGGAAGTGGCAATCGAGGCGGGGGCCGAGGATATCCGCGTGGAGGACGAGTATTTCGAAGTCCTGACCGAGTTGACTGATTACGATGCGGTGGCGAACGCGATCGAGGACGCGGGGATTCAGGCGGATTCCAGCGAGCTGGCCTACCTACCGAACAGCAGCGTTCCGGTGGAGGATCGGGAAACAGCGAAGAAGCTGCTGCGGCTGACCGAGGTTCTCGAAGACCTGGAGGACGTTAAGGCAGTGCATAGCAACTACGACATCGACGACGCCCTCCTCGAAGATTGAGGCGGGCCCCGTTTCGAATCGGGGTTGCCAGAAGCGCGCTTTGGGTCTGCAATAGATTCCTCGCATCCGTTGTCCGCGAACGGGTCCCAAATGTATGAATGATTCGGATACAGATACTTCGGTGGCGACGGCGTCCGGTGAGGTGGGCCTAGTCCAGCCCGAAGATTTCCACCAAGGGAAGCCGTTTGAATTCTTGAACGGCGAAGCCCTACCAGAGCTGACGGTGCGCTACGAGACCTACGGTCGGCTCAACGCGGACCGGAGCAACGCGGTGTTGATTTGCCATGCCCTGAGCGGGGATCACCACTGCGCGGGGATCCACTCGCTGGAGGACCGGAAACCGGGTTGGTGGAACCATTTCATCGGGCCGGGCAAGGCGGTAGACACGGGCAAATTTTTCGTTATCTGCTCGAATTGTCTCGGAGGCTGCCAGGGGACGACGGGACCGTCGAGCCTGGATCCACGAACGGGGAAACCCTACGGAAGCCGATTTCCCCCGCTGACGATCCAGGACATCGTGCAGGCTCAAGTTCTGCTCATGGATCACCTCGGCATTGAAAAGCTGCACGCCGCAATCGGCGGGAGCATGGGTGGGATGCAGGTTTTGCAATGGGCGGTAGAACACCCGGGCCGGGTGGACCGGATCATCCCGATGGCGACGACAGCGCGGCAGGGGGCACAGGCGATCGCCTTCGACGAAGTGGGGCGGCAGGCGATCCTCCAGGATCCGCATTGGGCGGACGGTGAATATGAGCCTGGGAATGGCCCGGACGTGGGACTGGCGGTGGCCCGGATGATGGCGCACATCACCTATCTTTCGGATCAGGGAATGGATGAGAAATTCGGGCGGGCGCGACAGCAGTTGGCAGGGGAAAGGGGAACGGAAGACAAGTTCGGAGTCGAATTCGAAGTGGAGAGCTACCTGCGCTACCAGGGGAAGTCTTTTGTCACGCGTTTTGACGCGAACACCTACCTGTTTTTCACGAAGGCGTTAAACCGCTTCGATCTCTTTGGCCTGCATCCCTCCGGAAAGCTGGAGGAGGTTTTCGGGCAGGTGCGGGCCCGGGCGTTGGTGATTGGTTTTGAATCGGATTGGCTGTTCCCGCCGGAGCAGAACCGCGAAATTGTCCGCGCGCTGCTGCGGGCAGGAAAGGCGGCCTCCTACGCGGAGTTGAAGATGGCGTTTGGCCACGATTCGTTCCTGTTGCATTCTCCGGAGCTGTATGCGCTGGTCCGGGCTTTTCTCGACGCATAAGCCATGGCCCGCCAGGAAAAACGCAATGTTGATTTTCAGATTATCAGCGACTGGGTCGCCCCGGGTTCGCGCGTGCTGGACCTCGGATGTGGACAGGGTATCTTGCTGGATTACCTGAGGCGGACGAAGTCGGTGAACGGGGTGGGGGTCGACATCAACCCCCGGAAGGTCCTCGGATGCGTGCGGCGGGGGGTGACGGTTTTCCAAGGGGATGCGATGGAGTTGATGGCGTCCTTCCCGGAACATTTCTTCGACCTCGTCATCCTGTCGCGGACAGTGGAGGAGTTGGAAAACCCGAAGGCGACGATCGAGGAGGGCTTGCGTGTGGGGCGGCGGCTGGCGATCGGTTTCATCAATTTCGGTTACTGGAAGAACCGCCTGAGCTTTGCCTTGAAAGGCATCCGGGTAAAAAACGAGGTCTATCCGGAGGTGTGGTCGAACCGTCGGCCGTCGAACCCGTTCTCACTCGGAGAGTTTGAAGCTTTCGCTCGTGAGACGGGAATCCAGATTCACCGCCGGTTTCTTTTGCGGGGAGACTGGGAAAGCCCTTGCCGGATGTGGCCGCATCTTCGGGCGGGTTATGTGCTGATGGAGCTTTCGCGGGAGGGTTGAGTGACCGGGAGCTAGCCGATGAGGCCGACACCCCCCGAAGCAAGGGAAAAGGCAAACTGGCTGAAGGATAAGACAAGCTGGAAAATGAAGTCCACGGTGGCGCGGAAGGGAGGGACAAAGAGGATAAGGCCGAGGAGGATAAGGAAGGACCACTGACTGAAGCGGATGAAGGTTTCCTCCCGCATATCGGTGAGGAGGCGGAGGACGTGTCCGCCGTCGAGTGGAGGGAAGGGGAGCACGTTGAGGACGAGGAGGATGGTGTTGATGATGATGACGGAGAGGACAAGGGTGCGCAGATCGAGCCCGAAGCGAAAAGCGAGACCGCCGAGGAAGCCGACAGCGAGGGTGAGCCCGAGGTTGAGGAGGGGGCCGGCGCACCAGACGAGGATTTCCGCGGATTTGGGTTTCTGAAAGTTGGCGGGGTTGAGGACGATTCGTTTTCCCCATCCAAAAGGGGCGAAAAAGGGAACGAGAAAGATGATGACGAGCGGCATGATGCAGGTGCCGACAAGGTCGAAATGGGCGACTGGGTTCAAGGTGGTACGCCCGTCGAGTCTCGGGGTGGGATCTCCGAGGCGGTCGGCGACGACGGCATGGGTCCATTCATGGAGGATCACGCTGGCCATCAGGATAAGGTAGAGAAGAAGACCTTCGGAAAGGGTAATGGATTCAGACATGGTCGGGCTTATCCTGAGGATTCCTCGATCGCGATAAGGAGTTTTTCACGGGTGAATTTGAGTTTCTCCTCGGTGACGGAGGCGGCGAGGGAGGCGGCTTCGCGGGGACGGCCCATGAGGTGGAGGACCCGCGCCTGATGGAGGTGGACAACCTGCCGGTCGAAATCGTTGGGGGCTCGTTTTTCGGCCTCCCGCCATTCCCGGAGGGCGGCCTCCCAGTCGGGGTGCTCCACATCATAAAAGGACTCGGCATAGCGAAGTTGGAAAGGGAAGCTGGCGGGGTCTAGGCGGGCGGCCCGGGCGAAGGCGGACTGCATCTCGCGGTCGAGTGCGCGGCGGGAGAAAAAGCCGTCGTATAGGTAGTGAGGCCGGAATTCGTGGAGGAGCGTGCCAAGTTGGTAGGGGTAGACGGGTTCGTCCGGATTGAGGTAGATGGCGTTGAGGAAGTAGGGGAGGGCGGCCATGTAGCGGCCGTTCTCGGTGAGGTAATTCCCGATCTGCTGCTTCACGACGGGGATGGTGGGATCCTCCCGGTCGACCCGGAGGAACTGGCGGATGGCGGCCTCGGGTTGGTCGAGACGGACGAGGAATTTGCCGTAAAGGATGCGGGCTTGAAGGTTGTCAGGGTTGTCGGCGAGGAAGGAATCGTAAGAACGGGCAATAGTGGTGGCCCGCATCATCATGGATTCCCGGCGGAACGGGTCCGGTTCCGCCTCCCAGGAATCGAAAAAATCCTCCTGGCGCTTCACGATTTCGAGAAGGCGCTTTTCGGCGTAGGTATAGGATTCAACGGGTCGGGAATCGGACTTCTTGGAAAAGGAGGCGCACCCGGAGAGCAGGCCAGCACCGAGGAGGGCAAAGGAGGCGAGCAAGGCGGTAAAGGACCGCCCCGGGAGAAGGGTTTTCGGGTTCATGGTGATTTCGGGAGGACAATAAGGGCAACCCGATTGTTCATTTCTCCAAAGGGGAAGCCCAACGATTCGGGAGGCGGCGGGCAACCGTCAAAAAAGGAAAATCAAAAGAAGGATTCCTGCCGGTCGTCCTCTTGCCGGGGCTGGAAGGGTTCGGCGGGGATGATGGGCTCGAGGCAGGAGGGATCGTCATGGCGGGGAGAGTTGACGTGAGGGGAAACCGGGTAAAGAGCACTAAAAGGTTCCGGAAGGGGTTGGGCGAGACGGGTCCAGTCGGTTTCTGTAAGGGCATGGTCTGGGTCGAGCCAGAGATCCTGATCCTCCTGAAGAATCACGAGAGGCATCCGGTCGTGGATCTTGCGTATGCTCTCGTTGGCGGCGGTGGTCAGGAGGGTGACGGACTCAAGGGCGGGGGCATCCGGGTAAGGTTTCCAGGTTTCCCAGAGCCCGGCGAAGGCGAAGCAGGAACCGCCGAGAGCGTCCTCGCCGACCGGGGAGGGATAGATATAGAAGGGCTGCTTCCGGGTGCCGTGGCGTTTCCACTCGAAAAATCCGGAGGCGGGGACGAGGCAACGACGTTTCTGAAAGGCGGCCCGGAAGGACGGTTTTCCGGGCGCGGTTTCGGATCGTGCGTTGATCAACTTGTAGCCGATTTTTTCATCTTTGGCCCAGGAGGGGATGAGTCCCCAACGTGGGGTAAAGCCGGAGCGGGACGCGCTTTCCGGCGGTTTGCGAACCGCGAACACCTTCTGACTCGGAGCGATATTGAAGCGGGAAGGGAGGTCGGACAGATCCTTGAGGAGAAACTGTTTGGAGAGGACATTGGGTCCGGCTTTGAGGGTGAAGCGCCCGCACATGATGTAGGATCTTGCCCTTTTTCGGCGGATTTGCGATCCTGAAGCGAAAGTGGTTAGCAACCCCGTGGCATCTTCCGGCGGGGGTTCATCGCGAACCGCCGGGGAATCCGGTTTTCGCTTTCGATTGAGGAAGGGGGATGTAGAGTAATGACGATGGATTCAAACGCGTGGAGAGGAGACGGAATCGCCGGGAACGCAAAAACTAGACGAACCCGATGAGGAGCAGCTGAGATGAACAGGAGCAAACAACGAAAATTACCGGGCATTCCGGTTGTCGCGGGAGTCCTGATCGTCGTCCAGGTGCCGATCCTTCTCGCCGTGCTCCAGCCGCCGTTGCTGGAGGCACTGGGTGCGGGGGTCTACGCCATCCTGGCGATCGAGGCCCTGACGACGGTGGGGGTTCTTGCGGTTTACGCTTATGTGCGAAACCGCCGACAACGCGATGACTCCTGAACACGGCGAAGAACCGGAGGGCGACCCGGTGGAAATCCCGCTCACGGATGAGTTGGATCTCCACTGCTTCCAGCCGCGCGAAGTGGGCTCGCTGGTGAAGGAATACCTCCGTGCGGCGAGGGAGGCCGGCTTTCGAGAGGTCCGGATCATCCACGGGAAGGGAACGGGGACGCTGCGGGAAACGGTTCACGCGCTGCTTCGGAAAAATGAAGGGGTGCATTCTTTCGGACTGGGGGATTCCGGTTCCGGCGGATGGGGGGCTACCCGTGTCCTACTGAAGCCGAAATTCGATTGAAGGCTGGGTGGGTTTCCGTAGAATACTTTAATGAAAATACATCTATCACGGCACCTTCTCGTTTTTTCACTCTTCACCTTTTTTTGCGCAGCCTCGCTGGGTTTTGTCGGCAACAAGAAAAGCGATTCGAAAAAAGAGGCGGCGGTGTCCGAAATTAATGAATCGCACGATGAGATCTTGGAAATGTTGACTGAAGCGGATCCCAAGGCGCGCAAGCGGGTCAAGCAGGCGGAGGGTTACGCGGTGTTTTCCAATGTCGGGGTAAATGTCATCATTGCCAGTTTCGCAGGCGGGCACGGGGTTGTCGTGGATAACAAGAACGGTGAGAAGACCTATATGAATATGGGTTCGGCCGGAATTGGTTTGGGGATCGGCGTGAAGGATTTCCGGGCGGTCTTTATCTTTCACGACCGGGACCGGATGGAGGACTTTATCCAGACTGGTTGGGATTTCAGCGGCCAGGCGGATGCCTCGGTAAAGTCGGATGATAAGGGTATTTCGGCGGGCGCTTCGGGAACCGCGATCCCTGGCGTGGAAATTTACCAGCTGACGAAAACGGGACTGGCGTTACAGGCGACGCTCCAGGGAACCAAATACTGGAAGGCGAAAGCTCTCAATGAGTAATGGATCCTACCGAAGGTGTCTCCAGACGGAACCTTTTCACAAAATTCCAGTCCGTTTAGATGAGATGCGGAAATTACGGATATTTAGAAATTGTGTGATAAATTGGACAACAGATAATTTCTTGTTACGTTGAAGTTACAGTTGCATTTTAAGAATTTCTCATCTTTCATAGAGGTAGTAAGAGAGTAAGCACGAGCCGGGGAGGTTGGGCCTAGCCCACTCCCCGGACTTTTTTTAGTTGTTTTGCTTCCTCCTTCGAAACTATGGGTAGGGTTTGAAAAAAGACCTCCCCATCTACTCCATAGAGGCGTCAATTGCTGGCGCCCTAATGGGTAAGTGTCGACGGTGGATTCTGACGGCGCCGACGGGATCGGGAAAGTCCACGCAAGTGCCGCAAATGCTATTGGACTCCAGAGATTTCGATGGAAAGTCGGAGATACTGGTGCTACAACCGCGTCGATTGGCAGCGCGATTACTTGCGGAATGGGTGAGTGCGGATCGCGGAGGCCGGACCGGAGAGGAAGTGGGTTACCAGATCCGATTTGAGAACCGGACGGGCCCCACGACCCGACTGCGATTTATAACGGAGGGCATTTTGCTCCGGCGTCTATTGACGGATCCGAATCTCGATGGCGTGGGGGCGGTGATCCTGGATGAGTTTCATGAACGGCACCTCTACACAGACCTTACGCTTGGGCGGATCAAAGCCCTACAGGAGGAGCGAAGACCGGATCTCCTTGTCATGGTGATGTCAGCCACTCTGGAGGTGGAGCCGCTGCAGAGGTATTTCGGTAAAAGCCTTCTTTTGGAGAGCGAAGGGCGGGCCTATCCGGTGGCGATCGATTATGGTCGACCGGCGGAATGTGATCCGCGGGTGCCGATTTGGGAGCGAATCGCACGGGTGATCCAGCAGAAGTTGGAGACACGGGGAGAGGGGGATGTCCTGATCTTTTTACCGGGGGCGTATGAGATCCGGCGAACGGTCCGCCAGTTGGAGGCTCTACCCGCAACGCGGGGTTGGGAGATCCTCCCGCTGTTCGGTGAACTGAGTGAAGGGGACCAGAACCGGGCGGTTGCAGGAAGGTCCGATCGCCGAAAGATCATCGTCTCGACGAACATTGCGGAGACCTCGATTACAATCGACGGGGTGGGCTGGGTGATCGACAGCGGTCTGGCAAAGCTGCCGGGGCACGACCCGAGGCGGGGATTGAACACGCTGGTGGAGTGTCCGATCAGCCGTTTTTCGGCGGACCAGCGGGCGGGCCGTGCGGGGAGGACCGGACCGGGATCGTGCACCCGGCTATGGCGGGAAAAAGACCACCCCTTTCGTCCGGAGGCGACTCCCCCGGAG
>CAYQKH010000142.1:0-7998 GCA_964417945.1 uncultured Opitutales bacterium | reverse complement strand
CCTCTACGACGCACCCACCCGCCTCTTCTGGCTCCTCTCCACCCAGGCCACCGACAGCATGACCCGCCCCGACCGCCTCCCCGACGGCCGCTACAACCTCCCAAACAACGAGCGCCGCCGCCTCCAGCTCCACTTCTCCAAAAACATGGTCGACTGGTGCTTTGCCGGACTCGTCTGCGAGGGGCCCTCCGACAACGGTTCCCGCCACTACGCCTCCATGGTCATCGACGGCGACGCCCTCCACATCCTCTCCCGCTCCGGCGACGAACGCGCCGCCAATGCCCACAACGGCAACCTCATCACCTTCCACGCCATCCCCCGCTTCCGCAACCTCGCCTACTGAACCCAACTTTACCCCCCCCGTAGGAAGCGGTTCACCCGTCGGGGCCAATGGGGGACAGCCGTCGTAGAGTAACCACTGATCTTCCGCCTCCGTCCGGATTTGCACCCGACGCCAGAGGAAATCATACGCTTAGAAAAACCGCGAGACCCACCAAACAGACCAAAAAGCAAGTCGACCCCTTCCGCGCCCTCCCTCACATTTCAATACCCTCGAGTTCTTTCAACCCGGGGCCAATCGGAGTTCATAAACATTACGATCGACCCTTTTGAATACCCTTTGTGAATTTGCGTGGACTGCCCCCCTTAGAGGGGTCCTCAGCCCGCGGGCTCGGAGATGCGGAATTCGGCGAGGAGCTTGTGGTTCGCGGGTATCCCCTGCTCGATTGCCTGAATAAGGTTGGCGGGGACAAGGCCGGGGACCCGGATCTGCCGGAGGATGGTCAGCTTCGCCACCTCCAGCTCACGGGCCGACAGCCCGATATTCGTCAAGAGGCGGAAAATAAACTCATATTGGTCGAGGATCTCCCCGGCAGAAGGTTCGTTATTTCGCGCGTAAAGTCCGAACCGAACCGGGTTCGCCTCCTCCATGGTAGCGAGATAGTTCGAGTAGGCGCGGGCCAGGACCTGGGTGATCGCCGGGATGTTTGAGTCATCCCCGCTGCCACCGACCAGCTGCCGGTAGGCGTTGAGGATCTGCCGGACCTGGGCTTCCGAGATCCGGCTCTCGTGCACATAGTAATCGGACGGCCGTGGCGGGAAGCGGTCGATGTTCTGCACGTAGATGGCGTAGCCCTTCAGGCCCTCGATTGTCTCTTCCGGGGTGTTGCGCCGGGCGTAGACCCCGATCTCGACGAGGGCCTCAAGAAGATCCTCTGCAATCGTCTCCGCCTCCGCGTCAAAGGTCTGAATCGTGGGGTTCGCCCCCGCAATTTCTTCCGCGAGGTTTTCCTGCGTGGCACCCTGTGCGACGAGGTCCCGGAAGGCCAGGGGGAGGTTGAAGACGACCGTTTCCGAGGGCTGTTGCGTTACCGTGAACGATGCCCCCACGCCGGATGCGATCTCCGCGGAACCGGTCCCGGAACCGAGGAAGACCGTTGGCTGGTTGCCGCCCGCCAGGTCAAAGCCGCCGATGTTGATAACCGGGTTGGCCACCGTGCTTCCGGAAACAAAATCCACCCCCGCGTCACTATCCAGAACCCCGTCTGTCCCTGCTGCCCGGGGAGTCCGCGTGTTGATGACTAAATCGCCCCCCGCGGTCAGGGTGATCGCTCCGAGAGCGTTCAGATCCCCCAACTGCAGGTTATTGGCCGCCGTCAGGTTCAGGTTCCCTTGCGAGGCGACCATCACTTCGTTCTGCCCCATCACGATGGTGTTCCCCGCCTCCATAATGACGCCTTCTCCCCGGTCCGCAAAGATCGTCCCAAGGCCGTTCAATGGTGGAGGCGCTTGCGGGCTGACCCCGTTGTCCGCATTGAGGAAGATATCGCCTCCCGCCGTTAGATCGCCATTCACCCGCAACAGCCCTTCACCATTCGGCTCGCTCTCGCTGAAGAAATCATAGCTCTGGTTTTCTCCCGTCACGACCGGGCCGAGAATACTGATGTTGTCTCCGGTGATGGAAAGGGATCCGCTCAGGTTCACGGCTTCGGCAAGCCCAACCCCCGCTCCAGGATCCAGGATCACATCCGTACCCGGCGTCGTGATCGTCGCGTCGGAGTCCGCGCCCGTGGCGAGGATGGCAAAACCGCCGGTGGGAACGTTGTCTATCTGCACGCCGGCCGTCGTCCCGGTCAGGTTGATGACGGAGTTCGCTCCGGTCGTTCGTAACTCTGCGTATTGGGTCACGTCCAGACCGGACCCGTTGTCTGTGATGCCTGCCGCCGTATTCGTCACCCGGAGGTCCCGACCAACGGTGCCGGACCCGAGTCCGGTCAAGCCGTCCGTCGTCAGGATCAGGTCCAAACCGACATCCACCGTCCCCAAGGCAAGGCCGCCGAAGTCGTCGTTCACCTCGACTACGAAATCCCCGCTGTTCGATAGATTGACCAATCCCTGGAAATCGTTGGCATCGCCGAGAGTAATCGGGTTTTCGCCCGCGTTGAAGGTGGCGTCCCCCGCGATCGTCAGGGCACCGACCTGCTCGATCGCCCCTCCGCTTCCCGCTTCCGTGGAGAGGAAAACATCACCCGAGGCAGAGGAGGTTCCGATCCGGATCGAAGAGGATTCCGTGATCGTCAGGTTCGCGACGTCGAAAATCAAAAGATCGAAATTGGCGGCTTCGCCGTTTTCCCCAATCTCCACATCGCCGCTCGTCGTCGCCTCGAAAATACCCGGCGCCGAAACATCACCCGAATCGGTTACCGACGCGGCACTGAGGTTCAGGTCGGTACCCACCGAAACCGTGTTCAAGTCGATATTCCCACCTGCCGTGATCACCATTTCTCCGGGCGAAATCGGGGCGATTCCACCAATCGGCAATAGGTTCAAGTCGTCCGCCTCGTTCAGGAAAACTCCGGCATTGGAGGAAAGCACCGTTAGATCCTCAACCGCGGTATCCAGAGGATTCAAGGTCGTGCCAATGCTCCCGTTCTGAACATCGAGGACGACTTCGTTGCCCGCCAGATCCGGGTTGCCGTCAAGGTCCCCGCCATCGAGGAGGTTTCCGTTCACCACCCGGAGGGTCGCCCGGCCGTTTCCGGAATCAATTGAACCGAGGGAAAGCGAATCCTCTACCAAGTAGTTAATATCCCCGTCGATTGTCCGGCTCACCGCTCCATCCGTCATCGTCACGGTATCGGCGGTCACGGTGATCGATCCGCTCCCCCCGGTGAGGAAGTCGCCCTCCAGCTGCTGATCCAAAACCGGGCTCGTAATCACCACATCGTCGGTTCCCCCACTGATCCCGGCCTCCGCCACAAGGGTCTGCCCGACCTCCAGGGTGACCGCACCCGCGCCGTTCGCCGTGATCGCCAGCCCGTCATCCGTCGTCGTCCCGTCGGTCAGCGTCAGGGTGCCGGGCACCGTGATCGAAACCGGCCCGTTGTTCAGCGTGATCAGATCGCTCTGGCTGGAGAGGCCATCCGCCGTAGGACCTGTGTCGTAATCAATCGTCGTGATGTCCAGGGCCACCTCGCCGATGGTCAGATCATTTTCTTCAATAAGAAAGATCCCGACGGCACCCGCTAATGAAGATAAAGTATCCACATCAATCTCAAATGGATCGACGGCGCTGCCCAACCCTCCGTTGTCCGGGTCGGCGGCATCCAGAATAAGGAAGGCGGCCTCAAAATCCAGGTGATCGTCCCCGCCGTCGATGATGGAACCACTCAGCAGGTCGATTCCAACACCACCGGTTCCCGATCGAAGTCCCCCTACCGTGATGTTGCCGTTTGCCCGCAACAGGATACCCGCCCCTACCGTAATCAGCTCGGTTCCGTTGGCCATCGTGATCGGGCCACTGATCGATTCCACCAGGATGGATCCTGTCCCGCCGGTCTCCACGTCCCCGGTCGCATTTGCTACCACCGCGGAATTTCCGTCGATGACGATGTCCCCACCCGTGCTCGATACGCGGGAATTGAGGGTTAGCGTACCCGTCCGCGCGTCGAGGTAAATGAAATCATCGCCGCCAGCCGTTACCCCTTGTCCCGGGTTGCTGACCGTTCCGTCATTGACCGTCAGGTTGTCCTCCGCCGCCAGCGAAATGCCCACCCCTGTTCCTCCGGTTGTGGTCAGGTCGCTCAGCGTTGCGTTTTGCACAGTCGGGGTAAGGTCAATCGCCAAGCGCTGCGAGGTTACCGAGACGTCGTCGACCACGACGTCAGACAATTCGAGGAGGTTGATCCCTCCTGCGCCCGCCGTCGCCGCTATTGTGGTCGTGTCGGTGACCAGTTTGTTGTCAAAGGTTCCCACCCCATTGTCGGCCTGCAGCAGGAGGTTGTTTCCACCCCGGATATCGAGGTTGAAGTCGTTCAGGGTAGTGGCCGCGTCGAGGATGTCGTTTTCGGCCACGATCCCCGTATTTCCATTCAGGGATTGAATAACCCCCACAATGACATCGGCCCCCGCCCGGTAGAAGACATCTCCATCGGTGGCGTTGGTCGCCACTCCGTCAGCCATCGTGATGGATCCATTGGTCGCTTCCACGTAAATCGTGCCCGTTCCCGTCGTCGTCAGGGTCCCTTCCGCACCCTGCGAAATGGCGTTTACTGCCATAAGCGACAGCGGACCGGTCCCGCTCAACACCCCGGCGTCACCGATGATCGAATCTCCGGCGATCAGCGAAACCGCTCCCGTGCCATTGGCGTTCACCGCCAATCCATCATCTGTCGCCGTTCCATCCGTCAGGCTCAGCGAGTTGACCGTGGTAATGGAAATCGGACCGTTGTTCAACGTCGCCACATCACTTTGGCTGCCCAGGTCGTCAAAAGTAGGTGGCTGGTCATACTCAATCCGGATGATCCCTAAATCGACCTCTCCAATCGTCAGATCGTCGACGTCCTCAAGGAAGATCCCGCCCGCTCCTGCCCGCGAGGTCAGGGTGTCGACGTCGATCTCAAGCGGGTCGGAGGCCGTACCCAATCCTCCATTTGCCGGAGCCGCCGCATCCAGCAGCAGGAAGGGCACCTCAAAATCCAGGTGGGTATCCCCACCATCGATGATGGAACCGGAGAGCAAATCTATCCCCAGTCCACCCGTTCCGGATCGGATGCCGCCCACCGTGATGTTCCCGTTCGCCCGGAGCAGGATGCCCGCTCCCACCGTGATCACCTCCGCCGTGTCCGCAAAGGTAATCGGGCCGGAAAGAGATTCGATCAGGATGCTTCCGGTCCCGCCCGTGGAAATGTCTCCCTCCGCATTGGCTACCACTGCTGTATCGCCATCCACGACAATACTGCCCGTGGTGCTCGAAACCGGAGCGTTTAAGGTCAGGGTCCCTGTCCGCGCATCCAAGTAGATAAATCCGTCGCCGTCGGCCGTAACACCGGCAGTCCCGTTCGCGATCGTTCCATCGTTCACCGTGAGGTTGTCCTCGGCCGCCAGCGCGATATCCCCGTCGCCCCCTGTCGTCGTCAGGTCACTCAAGCTGATCAGCTGCGCCGGTGCGCTCGAATCCAAAGCCACCCGGTTTGCGGAAATCGTCACATCGTCAATCGTGACCTCCCCGATTTCCAGAAGGTGGATCCCCCCTGAGGTGGCAGTTGCCGCAAGGGTGGTCCCATCCGTCACCAGCTTGTCGTCGAACGTCCCAACCCCGGTGCCCGCCCGGAGAAGGACCCCTGCTCCCCCGCGGATGTCCAAGGTGAAATCATTCGTCCCCGCCACCGCGTCCAGGATGCTGCCGGCCACCGCGTCGACCGCCGCACTCCCATTCGTCGTCGTGATTTGGCCCAGTGTCACATCCACCCCGCTACGGTAGAAAATATCCCCGTCCACTGCCGAAGTCACGGATCCGTCCGCCATCGTGATGCTGCCATCCAGCGCCTCCACGAAAATCGTCCCCGTGCTCAGGGTCGAAACCGGGGCATTCTGCAAGAGATCATTTTGCGCCAGCAGGGTGACATCCCCGTTCACTGTAGAGCGGACATCCGCATCCAGCGTCAGGTCGCTCAGCGCGGATCCTGCGCCAAGAAAGACGGAACTGCCGGCTGTCACGGCTTCCGATACCGTCAGCGATCCGCCGAGCGTTTCCAGTTTCGCCACCCCGTTCGTCGCCACGATGCCATCCAATGAGCTGCCAAGCTGCGGACGAGTCGTCTTGGTGGAGTCCAGGTTGACCTGGTTTACCGTGCCCAGGACGCTGCTCACCGCCAGTGCGTCGGTTTCCAACAGGTAAAGGTTGTTCACGGCCAGGGCGGCAATCGAATCCACCTCGATATCCAGGGGGTTACCCGCGGTTCCGATGCTGCCGCCGGCATCCAGGCGGACCGATCCCCCTGTAATATTCACCGTGCGCGGGTCTCCCGTCAGGGTGGAAAATCCGTCCCCATTCGCGGTCACGGTGTCCGCCTGACCATCCAGGATATGGCCACCCGAGACAATCGCCACGACAAAGCCGCCCGAATTGACGCTGCCCAGCGTGATATTCTGCCCTGCCTCGATTCGGATGTTCGCCCCGTTGCTGTTCAGGAAGGTCAATAAATCCTGGTTGAACGACCCGTCCACCGCCCGGACATAGAGCGTTCCGCCCTGGGAGGTTACATCTGCATCCACAACCACATTGTTTTGCGCCAGAAGCGTCATATCGCCCGCACCGGTGCTGTCGATCGTGGCTCCGCTATTGATCGTCAAATCATTTGCGCTCCCGCCCGCGGCCAGCAGAAGGTCGGTCCCAACCGAGATCGGCTGGTCGATGCTCAATGCTCCGTTTACGGTTTCCACTTTCCCGACCCCTGCGGTTACGTTGAGTCCGCTATCCGCCGCATCAGCGACCGGGGTGTTCGTGAAATCGAGGTCCACTTGCTGGGTGGTGAGGGGGCCGACCGTCCCCACAGACAAGCCGTTTGAATCGAGAAGGTAAAGCCGGTTCGCAGCATCTCCCGCCACAATACCGACATCCAGATCCAGTGGATTACCCGGAGCACCCACGTCGTTGCCCGAGTTCAGCAGGAGCGAGGCCGCCACGACATTCTCCGTCCGGGCGGAGCCGGTCAGGTCGGCAAAACCATTGCCATCCGCGCCAACCGTATCGCCTAGCGCGTCCAAAATATCGTTCCCCGAAACGAGGCTGACGCTTCCGGATCCCGAATTGAGGACCCCGATCGTCAGGTCGCTCCCCGCTTCGTAACGGATGTTGCCCCCATTCGAGGTGGACGTCACCGTTGGCCCCATTGTCACATCCGCGTTGGTCCCTTGAACAAAAATTGCCCCACCCTGAGTGGTCAGGTTGGCGTTCTGGTTCACCGTGTTCGTCGCCAGAAGGGTCAGGTCACCCGCGCCGTTGCTGGTGATCAACCCATTGACCGTCAGCGTGTCGCCTGAATGGACCGGGAGGTCACTTTCCACCGTGATCGTCCCGATCGTGAATGAGTTGGTATCGTTAAACGACGCGTTATTCGCGGCCGTAACCACAACCCCGTTGAAATCATTGGCGGCCTCATCCAGTTGGACCGTGTTTCCCGTTCCGACGTTAAAGTTTGCGTTATTCCCCACCGTCAGGGTTCCGGAATCCGACACGAGGCCACCTGCCGTAACATTCAGGTCATTGACCACATCAACCGCGTTGAAGTTTGCGGTGCTATCCGCGGTGAGGGTGAAATCGTTTCCGACCGACAAATTGTTCACCGCAAGGTTAAAGGGTGCACCCGCAGTGGGGCCGGTCGTCAGGACCAAATCATTCCCGATCTGAGGATCGATCGCATTCACCGTATCCAGAATCAGGTCATCGACATCCCGCAGCTCGGCGTTCGCCGCCACAACGCTGACCGCATCCCCGCTATCATCATCATCAAAGTCATTATTCGCCTCGTCCAAGATCACGCTGAAGCCTGTTGCGTTGATCTCACTCGTCCCGACGACCAATAATCTTCCCGTCTGCGTAACGTCGCCACTACTCATCAGGGTGAGGTTACCCGCTGCCTCGGACGCCGCGAGCACTGTCCCACTCGCCTCCGTGATCGCCACATCCGAACCCGCAAAGTCCACGCTGCCGAAGTT
>CAYQKH010000141.1:2562-8069 GCA_964417945.1 uncultured Opitutales bacterium | reverse complement strand
CCCGCAACCCACCCCGTAGGACCGCCTTCTTGCCACCCATCCAATCCCTCCTTATCCTCATCTTCATCCCCCTCGCTCGTCAAGCTCGCCCCCCCTTACCCGCACCCCTCTTTCTCCTTATTTCAACAACCCCATCAATTCCATGCTCAACATGAACCGCCGCGCGGTATGGTAATTCCCGATCCGCCCAGTGGGCAGACGCAGGTTCCCATCCTCGTCGCAATCCCGCAACCAGACCGATCCCAGCTTACCCTCCACCCGGAAGGTTTTCTCCACGTGGGCATTGATCTTGAGGAGCCACTCAAGGGCCGCTTCCGAACCGGTCGCCAAATAGATCATCAGAAAAGCAATGATCGTTTCATCGTAATGCCAGATCACCTGGTCCCCGATCGGTCCCTTCTTCAGGTCGGTGATCGTCCGGTAAATCCCCTTTTCCGCATCCCAAGATTTCTCATGGTGCGTCCAGTAGCGGTCCATCGCCTCCTTCAGCATCGACTCATCCTTCAGGTAGGCGCCCGCATCCATGATCATCCAGAAGGTCTCCATTGCATGACCCAACAGGCAGAAATTCCGGTTCGCGTCATCGCGCAGCTGGTAATCGTGGTCCAGGGCCTCAATACAGTATGGCTCCTCCGGGTGAACGAAGTCGGTGAAGACCCGCCGCACCGCACCGCGCAGGATCTCACGGAACTCCGCCTTGTCCCGCTCTTCCAGAATCTGCCTTAAGAACCGGATTTTCACCATTTCATGGCCCAGTAATCGGACCCCGGGTGGAAAGGTGTCCAGGTAGTCCGGCTGCGCCACCCGTTCTGGATCCTCAAATAAGGAAACGGACTTCCGGTAGGCTTCGAGGGCTTCATCGAGTATGAGGTCATCCTGTTTCGCCTTCGCAAACTCCTGCAGCCCTTCCGCCACGAACATTCCAGCATAACCCATCCCGTCCCGCCCCTCAATGGGTTCGCCCTTCGGCCCGAGGTTGTTTCGCCAATATCCGTTCTCGTCCCGACCGAATTCCATCAGAAAGGCATAGGTTTTTTCCGCAATCTCCAGAAAGCGGGGATCCTTACCAAAAACCCGGTAGGCATGAGAATACACCCAAAGCCCACGGCCTTGATACCACATATACTTCTGGTCCGAAACCCGTGTGCCATCTTCGTTCAGCCAGCAGAAAAAACCTCCGTTTTCATGATCGACTCCAAACTGCTCCCAAAACGGGAAATACTCCCCGAAAAGATCCCTTGCATATCGGTCCTTTAGGTCGGCGAGCCCTTCGGTCAGCTTTGCGCCGGGGTGAACAGGGAAATAAGTCGGTGTAAGGGTGGGCTGCATGTCTTAACTTATGGTCCATCCCCTTTCCTCCAGTCAGCAAAAAACAGGAAGCGATCGCTCCGGCCCTCCTTTTCCTCGGAGTTCTCCGATTCTCCGGTAGAACGCTGGACAAGGGCCGCTTTCATTTCTAACTTTTTCTGTTTTTTCTTCACCTGGCTAACATGACCACTTTATCCGGAATTACCTGGGATCACAGTCGCGCCCTCCCCCCGCTGGTTGCCGCCGCTCAGCGCTATGAGGAACTCAACCCCGGGGTTCGCATCCGCTGGGAAAAACGATCCCTTCACGAATTCGGGCACATGCCCATCGACGTCCTCGCGGACCGATATGACCTGATCGTCATTGATCACCCATGGTCGGGTTTTTGTTTCGCCCGGGAACTTATCGTGGATCTATACGCCCTCCTCTCCGACGACCGGAAACGCGAGTTGCCCGGGAAGTTCGTCGGTTCCACCTTTAAGAGCTATGAGTATGCCGGAAAACTTCTGGCGCTTCCTCTTGATGCTGCCACCCCAACCCCCAGCTGGCGCCCCGATCTCCTGAAAAATCGAGGCCTGAAGCTTCCCGTGTCCTGGGATGACCTCATCGCCCTCGCCGATTCCGGCCACCTCGCCATGCCCGGCTTCAACGCCGATTTGTTTTTGAACTGGTCCATGCTTCTGGCCGCACACCAGGCCAAACCCTTCGCCCGCGAGGACGTCATCGCCGATCCCGATCCCGCCACCGCCGCGATGGAACGCCTCAAACGCCTTGCCGAACCCATGCCCGACTGGATCTACGAAACCAATCCCATTCGCATGGCCGAGCGCATGACCCGCTTCAACGAAGTCGTCTACTGCCCCTTCGCCTACAGCTACGTAAACTATTGCCGACCCTCCTTCGTCGATCGCCCCCTGCGCTATGGCAATCTCGTTACCCTCGAAGACGGCACCCCCCTGCACAGCATTCTCGGGGGCACCGGGCTCGCCATTACCCGCTCCTGCCTCGACCGCCAATCGGCACTCGACTATTCCCTTTACTGCGTCTCCGGGCCGGTTCAGGACGGTGTCTATCTCTATGCGGGAGGTCAACCCGCCCACATCCAGGCTTGGTCCCGTCAGGCCGACGCCTTCAACGGAAACTTTTTCGGAAATTGCCGCCGCTCTCATGAAAACGCCATCCTCCGTCCCCGGTATGACGGGTATGTCCCCCTTCAGGAAATTGCCGGAAACCACCTCCAAGCCTATTGCAGTGGCGAAATGGACGCCCGAAATACACTCGAGAAAATAAATCAGGCGTATCGACAATCCCTCCCGGGTGGCAAGCTGCCCACCCTCTAACCGGAATGTTGCATGAACAAGGGATCGCGAGGGGGGCGAAGGTGGGGTTCCCTCAAGACCCATGTTTCATGCTTTTTCAGTTTCTCCCAAAATTTTTCAGCGGTCCGCCGTTCGCGATCTCCTGTTCTTGAAACATCTGCAATAGCCATCAACGTCCACAGTCTCTTAAGTGACGATTGCAAAAATTACGGAATGACCCCTTTGGCCTTCAAAGAAAAACGGTGGACAAAACCTAGGGTTCGAATAAATTTCTGAAATGGGCAAATCGTTCGAAGAAATTAGTCGAGAGGCCGTATATCTTCCTAGAAATCAGAGACTTGCTTTGGCCCGGTTTCTCTTGGATTTAGACGATCCATCGCAGGATCAGGAGACCGAAGCCCTTTGGCACGCTGAAATTCTCAAGCGGGCGCTGGCTGTGGAGGATGGAACAGCTCAAGGTCTCACGTATGCCGAGGCATTACAGAAAGTCGATGCAGCGCTAGAAAAATAATGGTGATTTTCCTTCCCGAGGCGGCACAAGAGTTTGAGGATGCTGCGGCTTATCTTGAGGGTGAGGAGGCAGGTCTTGGCATTCGTTTTCGGAACGAAATCGATATCCATGTTCAGTGAATCATTGAAAATCCAAAGGTATCCCGCATTAGAAGTAAGATTTATCGTCTAGTTAACCTGAGAGTTTTCCCTTATTACATCGCTTACCTGTTGAAGGAAGAAACTATTTGGATTCTTGCCATAGCACACGGCCATCGTAAACCGGAATATTGGATCGAGCGAAGAACCCCGTCAGGCCAACCACGCGGGAGAAGTAACGAGTAAAAATTGCAGCCACTGCGCTGCGCGGCTGTCTGCGGTTCGTGGCCTTTGGAAGGACCGATCAAAGGGCCGGATGACCGATGGGCTGTGTGGTCCCGGGAGCAATTGAGTCACTGGGTCGGGCGGATTTCTTCATCGGCGCCCACGCCATGATCCTTGGCATCCCCCTCCTGACTCGGGATTTAAGGCGTTATCGAACGTATTTTCCCGAGGTGCAATGGATTGCCCCATGAACCTCTATAACGAACCGGGCTTTTTGCATAGGGAATCCTTATTCGGACAGCCGCTCCGCGTATGCCGCCAACTGCTCTCGTAAAAGGATCGTCTCCGCCACGTTGTCGGTCCGGTTGCAGCCCTCCCAATCAATCCAGACGTATTCAAGGCAGAGGTAGCCGGCATAATCCAAATCGTGGAACCCCCGGAGGATCGCTTCGTAATCGATCGTGTTGTCCTTCACCGTGGATTGCAACAGGCCCTTCGCCCCTCCTCGCGCATGGAAATGAGAAGCATGCTTCAGCAGCGGATGGGCGGATTCGCTCGTCATCCCCTGGTAGATAAAATGCCCGTAATCCAGGGTCAGCGTCAACCCCGGCACCGCCTTGAGGTAGTCTAAGGTCGTCTCCGGATCCGGTATGATGGAACCAACATGAGCCTCCACCGAATAGGTCAGGCCCTCGGCACCAGCGGTCTCCATTCGCCACGCCGTTTCCGAGGTCGCCAGCTCCCAGTCGTCCCCCGGTTCCACTCCGTCGTGGCCCACCCCGGGCAGTCCGGTAATATGGGAACAACCCAACGCCTTCGTGAAGCGGACCAGGCTCTTCATCCACTCCCGGTTTCGTTCCCGGATCGTCGGGTTTGGATCGTTCACCGCGTCGATCGGTGGCCCACCGCCGGTTTGCAGGAAGACATCCGAAGCCACCAGCCCGTGCGTCTCCAATCGCGCCTTCAGCTTTTTCGCTTCCCCTTCCGGATCCTCATGAATCTGACTCGGCTGCACCTGCGACCGCCCTTCGAATATCCCCAGGTCGACCGCCTCGAAGTCCAGCAACCTCAATAACGCCAGCACCTTGTCGTGGGGCAGGATCGGAAACGTAAAATCAGCACAGGAAAATTTTGGGGTCATGGGGGCGATAGGTTTGAAAGTCTTATCGAAGAAAAACAAATCCACCCAAAAACTTCAACCATCGGGTGAACGCCTTCCCGGGAATCATTTCCTTTACTGAATTCCCGGGAACCGGCATCCGGGAACAAACTTCGATGAGAGGGTCCTCTCGTTGTCCCCTTTCGGTCTGTTGCGAATTTCGTAGTTTAATAAACGGCGCGCCCACCCGTCATATCAAAGGTAAAGGCCGTATTAAAACTCGACTCCTCCGACACGATCCAAGCCGCCAGATTGGCAACCTCATCCAGCGTCCCACAACGCTTCATCGGGATCTTATCCGTCATATACTTCACCTGCGCCTCCGGCATATTTTCCACCATCGCCGTCCGGATCACCGCCGGGGCCAATCCGTTCACCGTGATCCCGGTCTCCGCATATTCCTTCCCGGCTGCCTTCACCATCCCGATCACTCCAGCTTTTGAACTGGAGTATGAGACCATCCCCGCATTGCCTTCCTTTCCCGCAATCGAGGCGATCAGCAGAATCCGTCCATAATTTTGCGGCACCATCGCCTTCAGGGCGTATTTCAACATCAGGAATGAACCTGTCAGGTTCACCGCGATCGTCTTCTCAAATCCTTCCAGCGGCACCTCCTCCGTCTTCAGGTTGGACGGACCCACGATCCCCGCGCTGTTCACCACGACCTCGACCGTATCCCCCGCGTCTGCGACCGCCTCGAAGCCCGCTTTAACACTTGCTTCGCTCGTGATATCCACCTTCGCAAAGTCGGCCTGTAGCCCGTCCCCTTTCAGGCCCTTGATCGCGTCCATTGCCGTCGCCTCATCCATGTCGAAAATCCAGATCTTGGCCCCTTCAAAGGCCAGCTTTCGGCCGATCGCGAGCCCGATTCCCTGGGCCCCACCCGTGATGATTGCGGTTTGATCCTT
>CAYQKH010000141.1:0-2462 GCA_964417945.1 uncultured Opitutales bacterium | reverse complement strand
AGGTATTCCTCCGGAGGGATATCCGGAGCCAGCTCGATGTCATCAGAATCCGGCAATTTCCACATAAAGTCGGGATCGATGTAAGGCTCCGCATCCTTATATTGATTCATCAGCTCGAGCTTCCGCTCCAGTAGCTCGCCGAAATTTTCCCCGTAGTCGTGCATCCACTCGCCATATTGGGCGATCGGCATGAAGGTTACCGTTGAGGCTTTCCAGAGTTCCAGCAGCTCGTGGGTGTTTTCCATCTCATCCGCAATCATCTGGTCCACCCCTTGACGATGGGCGGCCTTTGCCTCCGGGGTTTCCGCCTGCAGATAGCCGTGCACATGCACCATCCACGCCGCGACGTTCCGCAGCGTGCGGCCGAAACAGAAATAACCTTGGAGCCGGTCCCGAAGATCAATGAATACGGTGGCGGCCTCATCCTGCCGACCCACCGCTTCCACCTTGTCGCCAACCGCATTCAACACGCTTCGCAGAGCGGGCAGCACCTGCTCGTCGAAGGTCGCGAGGTCCCGCTCCATTTCTTCAAGCGTGTGAATCTCCCAGAGCGCATCCGCCTTGAAGTCGACATTATGCGGGTTGTTGAAATGCGTCAGGATGTATTCCTCATAGTAAAAGCGGTCCTTCACCGGAATCTTCCCGATGTCCGGCACAAACGGCCGAACCCAGAATCGATACCAGGTGAAGCCCTGGTTCCCGTATAGCGCCCAGAAAGGCATCTCCCGGCTCACCCCGTCACTTTGCCTCCAGAGATCGATAAGGTCTTCGGTGTGGGCATCCCCCACCCACTTCCGTGCCAGGGAGTGAAGGATCGGCCCGGGGTCCGTCATCTCCGGGTCGAATTGGAAATGATGCACCACCTCACGGTTCGGATCGTAGGGCGATTGCGATGGGGGGTTGAATTCCAGTTCAAAGACCCGCGTTCCCGCCTCCGCTTCCCGTTTCAACTCCGCGAAGGTTTTCCAGGGGCTCGGGACGCCGTAAATGAAATAGTTCCCGTAGGCCGCGACACAAGCCACACGCATCGAACCCCTTTCCTCCAGGGCTCGACTGGCGTCCAAATCTGCCACGCTATCGTAGCGCTGTGTCCGGTCGAGCCGGTCCAACCCGTCTTTCAGACCGTCGAAAATAATTCGCTTCTCCTCCTCAATATTGTTCAACCCTAAAACAAAACGAAAATCCGGGTTCAGGCGGCGCCCCGTATCCAGCATCAGCCGGTGATAGTCGATGACCAGTTTCGCCGCCGCCTGCGCAATCTCGGCTCCGGGCCGCCATTCCCGAACCATGTAGGGTCCCCCATTCCGACCCGCATACAGGCTTTCCGTATATTCGAACCCGGACCCGCTGTCATTGATCAGGCTCATCATGAACCCGATTTCCGGCACCGCCTCCAGCAGGTTCTCCAGCAGCTTCGCATAGTGCCAGCGAACCAGCGGATGCGCTAGCGTCATCGTGTAGCGGGGTTTGTAGGACCGGAACGTGTGGTCGATCCGCGGCCCGCGCAAATACGGATAGCGGTCGAAAAACGCTTCCGGGGCGGATCGCGGATTCGCCAAATGCATCCCGGGGATAAGCCCGTATTTCACCGCCAACTCGCTCTGGTATTTCAAAAATTGAAGGTTCGCCTGCAGATACTCCTGCGGGTAGATCCCACGGTTCAGTTTCGTGTCCACGAACTGGTCAATATCCGGCAAATACTGGTAAAATCGGTGGTAAATTTCGCCATTTACTCCCTGCTCGTAGGCGTTGGGCGTCGGCAGGACATTGACCGCCGCATACCGGCAACCCATCCGCGCCATCTCCGCCAGGGCGGATTCCGCATCGTAGCCCTTTGCAAAACGCCGGACAAAACTCAGGTGGAAATCCGAACCATAGAGCCCTTCGAAACGAGGTCTGAATAAACGCCCCTCCGCGAAGGCTTCGACCGGCTCCTCCAACCAGCTATCCCGAATCCGGCAAAACACTCCGTAAAGCAGGTGACGGTGCGAAGCACAGATCATCCAACCGTCCGCTCCTCCCTGAAACAGGCCCCAGTATTCTGCCCCCCCCGCCTTCTCGGGCCGACCCAGATCCGCTTCGCCTTCGATGAATACAGCAAGAATCCCTGCTCGACAAAATTCGGTCCGGACGCTGCCTTCACTTATTTCAGCGGCGGGTGCAAAAGCCTCCTGAAAAGCTTCTGCAACCGTCCGATTGACCCTCGCACCGCCTTCGGGAATGACGATGCGGGTTAGGGTTTTTAAAGAATCAACAAGAGGAGTGTTCATAACAAAAGTCCGAATGGATCATTGCCTCTACCGCAGAGCAATGCCGAAGCACCAAAACCAGAAAAAGATGCCCCCTACGCAAAAACCCAAGGTAGGGACGAGTAACCCCACTCGTCCGCCTTCAATTTCGAATTCCCGGACCCCTGGGGTCAGCGGTCCCTACCATCCGCCCCGTCGCGCCGACTTGTCACG